>CAZFIR010000001.1:0-13161 GCA_964519535.1 uncultured Thermodesulfobacteriota bacterium
CCCACCCCGAAACATCACCTTTCACAATGAACGAAAATCGTTCTTAATAGAATATATATATCTTTATTCTCCAAAAAATGCAATAATAAGCATGATAATCTCCGATTAATGACAATAAAGACAATTATTCAGAAATTATAGGCACTTTATCGCACCCATGGATCCTGTAAGGCGATACAGGGACAGTAACCACATTTGGCGAATTAATAGTGACAAATATTGACATAGATGTTGAAAAGTGATAGATTTAAAGCAATTATTATTATACACCTATTCAGGGGACGAGGATAGCGTCATGTCTTTACGGCTTGGTCAACTCCTCCTAAAGGCGGAGATCATTACCGAAGAACAACTAAAGCAGGCCCAGGGCGAACAAAAGCTCAGGGGGAAAAATCTGAGCTCTGTATTGATAGAAATGGGATTCCTCTCGGAGGACGACCTTCTTGCCTTCCTCCGCAAGCGCTATGGGTTCCCCTCCATCAATCTCTCAGACATAGAATTAGACTCTAAGCTCGTGGGGTTAGTCGGGGCAGAGTTCATGCACAAGAATCAGGTGGTTCCGGTCCGCAGAAGCGGTTCCACCCTCTATCTGGCCATGGTCGACCCCTTTAACGTCTTGGTAATAGACGACATCACGTTCCGCACCGGATACCATGTGGAGGCCTTGGTGGCCGCTGAAACGGACATCAAGACGACCATAGACAGACACATCAACCCCACCGCTTCCATCGACGGGGCACTCGCCGACTTCGAGGACGAGGGAATGGAGGTGGTAAAGCACGATGAAACCTTTGACATCAGCGAGTTAGAGAAGACTGCCGAAGAGGCACCCGTCGTAAAGCTGGTCAACCTCATCCTCGCCGACGCCATCACAAAAGGGGCGAGCGATATCCACATAGAGCCGTACGAGAAATTCATGCGGGTGAGGGAACGGATCGATGGGATCCTCTACGAGGTGATGAGGCCCCCCATCCAGATGAAAAACGCCCTCACCTCCCGTGTCAAGATCATGTCTCAATTGGATATCGCAGAACGCCGCCTCCCCCAAGGAGGGCGTTTTCTGATCAGGATGCAGAACAGGGAGATGGACTTTCGGGTATCGCTCATCCCTACCCTCTTTGGTGAGAAGGTGGTCATGCGGCTCCTCGACAAGTCAAAACTCCAGCTCGATCTGACCAAATTGGGCTTTGAGCCCGATGCCCTGGAAATTTTCCGCCAGGCCATCTATAAGCCATATGGGATGATCCTGGTCACTGGACCGACGGGAAGCGGAAAGACCACCACCCTGTACTCCGTCCTCTCCGAACTAAACAAGGTCTCGGAAAACATCTGCACTGCCGAAGACCCGATAGAATTCAATATGCCCGGCGTCAATCAGGTCCAGATGCATGAGGGCATCGGATTGAACTTTGCCGCCTCATTGCGGGAATTTTTACGCCAGGACCCAGACATAATCCTAGTGGGAGAGGTCAGGGATCTAGAAACGGCTGAGATGGCGGTAAAGTCCGCCTTGACAGGTCACCTGGTCCTCAGCACTCTCCATACCAATGACGCCCCCAGCACAATCGGGCGTCTGCTGGACATGGGGGTGGAACCGTTCCTCGTATCTTCCTCGCTCATCATGACGTTGGCACAGCGATTGGTTCGCTGCATCTGCCCTGATTGTAAGGAGCAAATTGATCTCCCCCCCGAGGCCCTCTTGGATCTCGGAGTCCCTGAAGAGGAGGTCTACGATTTTACGTGCTACAAGGGAACGGGATGCAGCAAATGCAGCAATATCGGGTATCGCGGCAGGCTATCGCTGTTCGAGGTGATGCCCATGGATGATGAGGTCAAGGAGCTGACCCTGCGGCGGGCACCCGCTAATGAGATCAAACGGGCATCAATCCAGGCGGGGATGAAGACCCTGCGGCAAAGTGGGATCGCCAAGATCAAACAAGGGATCACCACCATCGAGGAGGTTCTCAGGGTAACTGTCGATTAGACGCTCTTTAAGGAGTAGCCATGCCGCTTGATCTCCAAGATCTGCTCAAGACAATGATTGAAAATGACGCTACCGACCTTCACATCACCACCGGTACCCCTCCCCAGATACGCGTGTACGGGCGCCTCGTCCCGTTAGAGCTCCCCCCCCTGACCGGTGCCGATACCAAAAGGCTCGCATACAGTGTGCTCACCGACGCCCAAAAACATCGGTTTGAGGAGGAACACGAGCTCGATTTTTCCTTTGGGATAAAGGGGCTCTCCAGATTTAGAGGGAACATCTTCTTCCAGAGAGGGATGGTGGGGGCGGCCATCCGGACCATACCCTATAAGATCAGGGGATTTCAGGATTTAGGCCTTCCCCCCATCGTCGAGGAATTGATCAGGAAGCCCAAAGGGCTCCTCCTGGTCACCGGGCCTACCGGCTGCGGCAAATCTACCACACAGGCAGCCATGATCGATCAGATCAATGAAGAGCGTAACGCCCACATTATCACCATCGAAGACCCCATTGAATATCTCCATCCCCACAAGGGATGTATTTTGAACCAGCGGGAGGTGAACTCCGATACCTTCAGTTTCACGGCAGCGCTGAAACATGTCTTGCGCCAGGACCCCGATGTAGTCCTCCTCGGCGAGATGAGGGATCTGGAGACCATCGAAGCGGCCCTGACCATCGCCGAGACCGGACATCTCACCCTGGCCACCCTGCACACCAACTCCTGCACCGAGACCGTCAACAGGATCATCGATGTCTTCCCTCCGCACCAACAGCCCCAGGTCAGGACTTTGCTCTCCTTTGTCCTGGAAGGGGTCCTCAGCCAACAGCTTCTGCCCAAGGCCAACGGGGCGGGGCTGGCGCTGGCCCTGGAGGTCTTGATCCCCAATTCGGCCATCCGCAATCTCATCAGGGAGGACAAGGTCCATCAGATATACGGTCAGATGCAGGTGGGACAACTCAAGTTCGGGATGCAGACCATGAATCAGTCCCTTCTCGCCCTCTATGAGAGGGGACTCATCACCCTCAACGACGCAATGGGAAGATCACCCAACTTGGAGGAGTTCCGGACCATGTTGGGGGAGACCGCGGAAAAAAAGAAATAATGTAACGAGAAGAGGGGATTATCATGCCAAAGTATGCATGGGAGGGGAGAGTACCCCAAGGGGGATTTCGCAAGGGAGAGCTCGAAGGGCCCAACGAGACGGCCGTGCGGGCCTACCTCAGACAACAGCAGATCATACCGACCAAGATCGTCAAAAAGGCGAGGGAGATCAAGATCACCCTTCCCTTCATGAAGGGAAGGGTGAAGAAGAAGACCCTGGCGATTTTCACCCGTCAAATGGCCACCATGGTCGATGCGGGGCTCCCCTTGGTCCAGTCCTTGGATATATTGGGCCAACAGGAAGAAGACGAGACCTTTCAGGAGATCATTAGGAATATTAAGAATGAAGTGGAGGCCGGTGCCACGTTGGCGTCGGCCCTGCAGAAACATCCCCGCGTTTTTGATAATATGTACGTCAATTTAGTGGTGGCGGCAGAGGAGGCCGGCACCCTCGATGTCATCCTCGCCCGCCTGGCCACCCATATCGAAAAGATGGAAGAGTTGAAAAAGAAGATTAAATCAGCCCTCGTATATCCCGTCATGATCGTAACCGTGGCCATTGGCGTCACTATCGTCTTAATGGTATTCGTAGTTCCGGTCTTCGAGAAGTTATTTGCGGGAATGGGGGCAACCCTTCCCATGCCTACCCGAGTCGTTATCGCGATCAGCAATATCTTCAAGAGCTACTTACCTATCGTCATCGGCATCGTTATCGTTTCGGCCATCGCGTTCAACAGATACTATAAAACGGAAAAAGGGAGGATGCGGATCGACGATTTCTTCCTGAAAATCCCCATCTTTGGTGAGCTCTTCAGAAAGGTAGCCATTGCCAGGTTCGCCCGTACCTTGGGCACCCTGGTGACCAGTGGGGTGCCCATACTGGAAGGCCTCAATATCGTGGCCGGCACAGCTGGGAACAAGGTGATCGAAGCGGCCATCCTAAAGGGGCGGGTCAGTATCAGTGAGGGGCAGACCATCTCTGAGCCATTGGCCAAGAGCGGCGTCTTTCCCATAATGGTAACCCAGATGATCGCAGTGGGGGAGACCACCGGTTCCCTCGAACTCATGCTCAACAAGGTCGCCGATTTCTACGAGTCCGAGGTCGATACGGCCGTGGCCAACCTGAGCTCCATGCTCGAACCGGTGCTCATGATCTTCTTGGGCACGATTGTCGGAGGATTGGTCATCTCCATGTACCTGCCCATCTTCAAGATGGCCTCGGCCTTTTAAGCCGACAGGCAGATAATGCAGCAGCAATTAAAAAAGCTGATCCTCTACCGAGTCATGCTCGTTACGACGACCCTCCTCATGGGGTTGTTCTTTCAGTTGAGAGGCATCTCCACCTTTTGGGGGCCATATGTCTTTTTCTACTTTCTCATCTCTCTCGCCTATGCCTCCACCATCGTATTCGCCCTCCTCATCAAGAAGGTCAAAAATTTCACATTCCTGATCTATGCGCAGACAACGGCAGATGCCGCGATCGTCACCGGGATCATCTATATCACCGGTGGTAGCGCCAGTGCCTTCACTCCACTGTATATATTAGCGATTCTGGAGGCAGGGGTCATGTTGGAAAGGAAAGGTGGCCTCATGGCAGCAGTGGTCTGCAGTATTTCCTATGGGCTCCTGCTTGTCCTGGAATACCACTGGGTGATACCCGCCCTTTCCTTTCGCTTCCCTTACCACAACGTCGTCCTGCTATACACCCTGTTTGTCTACATCCTTGCCTTCTTCCTCTCAGGGTACCTCACCGGCTATTTGGCCGAGGAGGTGCGAAAGAGGGGAAAAGAGCTGACCAAGACGCGGGAGGACTTCAGCAGGCTCGAGGCCTTCAACCGCGATGTCATTCAGAGCATCCAAAGTGGGCTTTTGACCGTCAACCTGAAAGAACGAATAACCTTTTTAAACAAGGCGGGGGAAGAGATTCTGGGTATCAGGCTCTCTCAATGCAAAAACCGCCTTTTGCCTGAGTTGTTCCTTAACCTATATAAAGACTTCCACGAGGAACTCCGCTCCCGTATGGAGATGGCCTTTGAGCGGTCTGACGGCATGGAGATAAAACTGGGGCTCTCTATCTCTTCCCTCAAGGACCACAGGGACAACAAGGTGGGACAAATCATCATATTCCAGGACCTCACGCGCATCAAGGAGATGGAGGAATCTATGATCAGATCGGAGATGTTGGCCAGCATCGGCCAACTGGCCGCTGGCATCGCCCATGAGATCCGCAATCCCCTGGCCTCCATCAGTGGGGCCATTCAGCTGCTCAATGAGGAATGGGAGGGGAGTGAGAGCACGCAACGATTGATGGAGATCATCCTTGCTGAGTCCGGTCGCCTCAATCGCCTCATCACCGATTTTCTCCTGTATGCCCAACCTCCAAAGCTCAATAAAAAGAAGGTGGACATCAGCGCTCTCGTGGATAACACCCTGGAGGTCTTCTCCCGCTCTCCTCAATGGACCAAAGGGATCAAGCTGGCTAAAATTATGGAACCCAATATCACCATTGCTGGTGACCCCCAACAGCTCGAACAGGTCCTGTGGAACCTTTTCATCAACGCCGTCGATGCCATGGAGGAAAAGGGTATGCTTGAGGTAAAGGTGTACAAGGACAGAGGGGGACAAAACATAACACTTGAGGTCCTAGACACAGGCAAGGGGATTTTGCCGAAGGACATCAATAGGATCTTTGACCCCTTCTTCACCTCGAAAGAGGGGGGTTCGGGGTTAGGGCTCTCCATCGTGCATAAAATCGTAGAAATCCATGGAGGGGACATATCCGTGGAAAGCCGACCTGAACGGGGGACTACGTTCTCCCTTACCTTCCCAGCAGCTTAAATGGTAAAAACATCCCTTCTGATGGAGGAATGGATATGAGTGGACAAAAGATACTGATAGTCGACGATGAAAAGAGCATGTGCGAGTTTTTAGAAATCATGTTGAAAAAAGACGGCTATGATATAACGAGCACGACCAGTGGGGAAAATGCCATGGACTTACTCGACAACAACCTCTACAGCATGGTCCTCACCGACGTCAGGATGCCGGGGGTGAATGGTTTTGAGGTCTTGCGCAAAACCAAAGAGGTAAGTCCTGATACGGTGGTGATTATGATCACCGCCTATGGTTCCCCCGAAGGGGCGGTCAACGCGATCAAAGAAGGGGCCTATGACTACATCACTAAACCCTTCCGGGTGGAAGATGTGAAGCTTACCATTAAAAAATCGCTGGAGCGGAGCAATCTCATCAAGGAAAATATCCGTTTGCGCCAAGAAGTAGAGGAGCGGTACAAATTCTGGAACCTCATCGGCAAGAGCCCAAAGATGCAGCGGGTATACGAACTCGTGGAAAAGGTTTCCCAAACCAAGGCTAACGTGTTGATCACCGGGGAGAGCGGGACGGGCAAAGAGCTGGTGGCGAAGGCCATCCATTACAATAGCACCAGGAAAGACCAATCCTTCGTCACCTTAAACTGCGGCGCTATCCCGGAAAACCTCTTGGAGAGTGAGCTCTTCGGGCACATGAAGGGATCTTTCACCGGGGCGATCGCCAACAAGAGGGGCTTGTTGGAGATGGCTGCGGGCGGGACCCTCTTCATGGATGAAATCGGAGAACTTCCCCTCCCCCTGCAGGTAAAATTGTTGCGGGTGATCCAAGAGCGTGAGTTTAAACGGGTTGGCGGGACGGAAGATATCAAGGTGGATGTCCGGATCATCTCGGCAAGCAATCAAGACCTGCAGCAAAAGGTCGCCCATGGCAGTTTCCGCGAAGACCTCTTCTACCGTCTCAACGTTATACAAATCAAGCTCCCGCCCCTGAGGGAACGCAAAGAGGACATTCCTCTGCTTGTAAATCACTTCGTCCGAAAGTACCGTGCTGAAACGGGCAAGGAGATCGAAGGGGTATCATCCGAGGCCCTTGGGTTGCTGCTGAGTTATGATTTTGCCGGTAACGTCAGGGAACTGGAAAACATCATCGAGAGAAGCATAACGCTGGAGACCTCGCCGACCATAACGGATCGGCACATTCGTTCCTATCTCAATGAACGGATGATTTCAAAGAGTATGCCCCCCACGTTGGAGATCCCGGAAGAAGGGATCGATCTCAATAAGGTGGTGGAGGACTTGGAAAAGGCCTTTATCCTCAAGGCCTTGGAACATTCAGAAGGTGTCAAGAAGAAGGCCGCCGAGCTCCTGGGGATGAACTTTAGAGCCATGAGATATAAATTGGCAAAATATGATCTTTAATCCCTCCTAAACCAGCCTGCCACCTCCCCCCAACTCCACTTGACAAAGATGGGCCTGCCGTGAGGGCAGGTGGCAGGTTTTCCAGCCTCTGCCCACCCCCTCAGAAGGGCGTGCACTTCCTCCTCTTGCAATCGCCGGTTCGCCTTGATGGACCCCCGGCATGCCATGAGGACACAGGCGCGATCTAAGACATGCGCTAAGGAATCCCCTTCTCCTCGCTCCGCCAACTCTCCGCTCAAGGCCTCAAGGAGGGATTGCAGATCCACCCCCTGCAGAAAGGCGGGAATCGAGGTGACGGCCACGGTTCTTTCTCCAAATTCCCCGAGTTCCACCCCCACCGCGGCCAATGATGCTCGATGTTCGAGGAGCAACTCCATCTCTTCCCGCTTCACCTCGATAGGTTGCGGGATGAGGAAAGGCTGTTGCGGTAACCTCATTCCCTCCAGGGCCGCTTTCAGCCCCTCGTAGAGAATCCGCTCCTGGGCGGCATGCTGATCGAAAAGCATAACCCCTTCTTCCCCCTCAACCATGATGTAGGTCCCCCTAAGCTGTCCTACCATCCGCCACGCGGGCGCAAGCGTGCGGTCTTCGCCGCTGGTGACGACAGGAGGCGCTACATAAGAAGATCGTGTTTCACTCACAGCCACGGCTTCATCGTGGGGTTTGGTCTCAGTAGGATGCCCCAAGACGCGCTTAAGCGAATCGGAGACCAACCGGTGTATCTCATCTCCCCTTCGGAACCGAACTTCCCGTTTTGCCGGATGGACGTTGATATCCACATCTGAAAAGGGGAGAGAGAGGAAGAGTACGATCGCCGGGTACATCTTAGCGGGGATAAATCTTCGGTAAGCCTCCGCGATGGCGTGGGAGACTATTTTATCTCTGATGTAGCGCCCATTCACGTAGATATAGATCCCTTTGGAAGAGCCGCGCCCATACGTGGGGACGGTAGCCCATCCCCACACCTCCCCCCCGCCCTCCAAGCCCTCAACCCTGAGCAATTGAGAGGCGACGTCCTTCCCCAGGATGGCCTTGATTCGCGAGCGCTCATCCTGAGTAGGGGGAAGATTAAAAAGAATCCGATTATTGTGCTTCAGCACAAAACCCACCGGTCCCTGGATTAAGGCCATCCTGGTGACCACCTCGATGATATGGGCCGACTCGCTCCGGACACCCCTGAGGAACTTTCTCCTGGCCGGTAGATTGTAGAAGAGGTCCGCTATCTCTACCCTGGTCCCCGGAGGGCTCCCGATCTCCTCCACTCGTTTTACGTGGCCACCCTCAACCAGAATCTGAGTCCCGGAAAGTTCATCGCGTGTTCGCGTGATGAGGCGCAACCGCGACACCGCAGCAATAGAGGGAAGCGCCTCCCCCCTGAAGCCAAGGGTCTGGATGGCATCGAGATCCTCCTCTTCATAGACCTTACTGGTGGCATATCTCTCCATGGCGAGGAGGGCGTCTTCCCTCGTCATACCCTCCCCATCATCCATTACCGTTATCCTCTTTTTCCCTCCCTCCTCTATCTCCACCCTTATGGCGCTACTTCCTGCATCGAGGGAGTTCTCAATCAATTCTTTTACCACGGAGGCCGGCCTCTCGATGATCTCTCCCGCTGCTATCTTATCCACCATCGCAGGGGGAAGAACCCTTATCTTAGCTCCCATCGTGCACCTCGAAAATCGCTGCGATCATTCCCCCTCACACCACCATCCTATTTCCTATCGAAACAGTTCCGGCAGTTACCCTACGGTAACCCGGCGACGCTTTTCAAGCGCTGGTTGATCAATGTGAATAAATGCCGTCAAAATATCAGGCTTATGTGGTCCTCACAGGCGCGGTCACTATACAAGAGGGTAGCACGGAATGATCAAAGTTCCCTCATCTTAATACAGATTATTCCCCTTTCTCCACAAAGGCCCCCATCCGGCGAAACTTCTGATATCGTTCGGAGACAAGCCGCTCCGCAGGAAGCCCCTGCAACGCCCTGAGATGACGGACAATCGCCTCTTTCAGGTTGGCCGCAGCTTCGTGATAATCGCGGTGGGCACCGCCCGCTGGTTCGGGGATGACCTCATCGATGACCTCCGATTTCAGGAGGTCCGCCGCAGTCAATTTCAGGGCCTCAGCTGCCAGCGGCCCTTTTGCACCATCCCGCCACAGGATGGCAGCGCAGCCCTCAGGGGATATTACCGAATAGATGGCATTTTCCAACATTAAAATTCTATCCCCCACCCCGATGGCCAAGGCACCACCGCTTCCCCCCTCACCGATGACCACGACGATAATGGGCACAGAAAAGGTAGCCATCTCCCTCAGGTTGCGAGCAATGGCTTCAGCCTGTCCCCGCTCCTCTGCCCCTATTCCGGGATAGGCCCCGGTCGTATCGATCATCGTGATAATGGGCTTCCCAAACCTCGCCCCCAATTCCATTATCCTGAGGGCCTTGCGATAGCCCTCGGGATGGGACATGCCGAAATTCCGATAGCCCATCTCCTTCATGTTCCTTCCCTTTTGCTGCCCCACCACCACCACTGCCTCTCCATCGAGACGGGCAAGACCGCCTACCATAGCCGGATCATCCATAAACCCTCTATCACCATGGAGCTCGATAAAATCCTCGAAGATCAATCGAATGTAGTCGAGAGTATGAGGCCTGTCGATGTGGCGGGAAAGCTGTGTCCTTTGCCAGGGGGTAAGTTGAGAATAGATCTCCTCCCGTACCTTGACAATCCTTTTTTCAAGCCTTTCTATCTTTGCAAGGACTTTTGGGTCATTCCGAGGGCCAAAGAGCTGCAGTTCCTCATACTCCCGCTCCAACTCCATCAGCGGTCTCTCAAAATCGAGATAGTGCCTCACCATCTTCCTGATCCCCTATGAATAGGCTCTGCTCCGCTCACCGTTCGAAGCGTCGTCACTCCATCTCCACTGTCTGCTCCCCGAAAAGCCCCTCCACCGATCTCTTCATTTTCTCCGAAGGGGCCACCATCAGTCCGGGGGACAGCGACACAATGACCTCCGACCGGTGGGGAACGATGAGGTGTAATATGGTCTCGCACCCACCCTTGTTCTCCTCCAGGATCTCTCTCAGCCTCAACAACTGTTCCTTGGAAAGCCCAGGCGTGCGCAATCGAACGTGGACTTTTGAAATGTTCTCTCTTGTAGCCTGATCCAAGGGCACCAAGGAAGAAGCCTTCACTTTGGGCCTCTCTTCGCCGTTGTCCAGGACGCCTCGAATAAAGACAGGCACGTCTACCTTGATGTAAGGACGGGCGCTGCGAAAGAGATCGGGAAACACAATCACATCCACCCTGCCCCGCATATCCTCAAGGGAGAGGAAGGCCATCTGATCTCCCTTCTTGGTATTTATCTCCTTCACCTCTGCCACTAACCCCCCGACGCTGACCTGCGTCCCATGCGCCATTTCGCCCAGGGTCTCCGTATCTGCCGTGGTGAGTGCTCGGATATCCTCTTGATATCGGATGAGGGGATGGCTCGTCAAGTAAAAACCGAGCACCTCTTTTTCAAAACTCAAGAGTTGATTTTCTGGCCACTCCTCTAAATCGGGCAACTGGGTTTGATTAAGGGGGGATTGGAGCCCGTCGAAAAGGGCCGGCTGCCCTCCCCGACGCTCTTTTTGTCTCGCCTGGCCCTGCTCCAAGGCGTCCTCCAGAACGAGCATAAGCTGGGACCGGTGAGCGCCGATGAAATCAAAGGCCCCTGCCTTGATGAAACTCTCAATTACCCTTCTATTCGCCTTGCGCAGGTCTACCAATTCACAAAAATCAAAGAGGGAAGAGATCCGCTCCCCCTCCTCCCGGAGGCGCAGTATTTCTTCTACGACCCCAAATCCCACGTTTTTGACCGCCCCCAGACCATATCTGATCTTCCCGTCGGCGACCGTAAACCCCCAATCGCTCTCGTTGATGTCAGGGGGAAGAATGGCTATCCCCTTCTCACGGCACTCCGCAACATAACGCATTACCTTGTCGGTGTTGTCCATATCACAGGTGAACAGCGCCGCCATGAACTCAATGGGATAGTGGACCTTCAGATAGGCCGTTTGATACGCGATCAAGGCATAGGCAGCACTGTGAGACTTATTAAAACCATATTCCGCGAACTTGGCAATCATCTCAAAAATGCGCTCGGCCTTCTCCTGCTGGATCCCATTGCTGCGGGTCCCCTCGATAAACTTTTCCTTCAGTCGTTCCATTTCCGCCGAGTCTTTTTTACTCATGGAGCGGCGCAGGATATCCGCGTCCCCCAAACTAAAATTGGCCAAGGTACTGGCAATCCGCATCACCTGTTCTTGATAGACGATTACGCCGTAGGTATCCTCAAGGATTTCTCTCATTTTGGGTACTTCATACCTGACCACCGACTTCCTATGCCTCCTCTTGATGAATTCATCCACCATACCGCTGCCGAGGGGTCCCGGTCGGTAGAGGGCCACCAAGGCGATAAGATCCGTAAAGGTTTCGGGTCGCAACTTCATCAGCAAATCTCTCATCCCAGAGCTCTCCAGCTGGAATATTCCCGTGGTATCACCGGAACCGAGCAGTGCAAAGGTCTCTGGATCATCCAGGGGGATATGGGTGAGTTCAATCGTCGTCCCCTTGGTGCGTTCAATCAGCTCTACAGCCTTTCTCAAAACCGTCAGTGTCTTGAGGCCCAAAAAATCGAACTTCACCAGTCCGACCCGCTCCACATCCTTCATGGCATATTGCGTAATAACTTCCCCATTGCCACCTCGATAGAGGGGGATGTATTCCATCAAAGGGCGATGGGAGATGACCACCCCCGCAGCGTGGGTGGAGGCATGACGTACCATCCCCTCTAAAGAACGGGCCAGGGAGAGAAGCTTGGCAACCGTCTCATCACGGGCGGCCAACTCCCCCAACCTCGTTTCCTGTGCAAGGGCTTGATCCAAGGTGATGTTGAGGGTATTCGGAATAAGCTTGGCAATGGCATCAACCTCTTTATACGGGAGGTCCAGTACTCGCCCCACATCCCGTACCACTGCCTTGGCCTGCATCTTTCCGAAAGTGATGATCTGGGCCACGTTTTCCGTACCGTACTTCTCCGTCACGTATCTGATTACCTCATCCCTGCCTTCAATGCAGAAATCCACGTCGATGTCGGGGGGGCTGATGCGCTCGGGATTAAGGAACCGTTCGAAAATGAGATCATATGCCAGGGGGTTAATGTCCGTGATCCCGAGGGAATAGGCCACTAAACTCCCTGCCGCCGATCCCCGTCCAGGCCCCACCGGGATCCCTCTCGTCTTGGCATAGTTGATGAAATCGGCCACAATAAGAAAGTAGCCGGAGAAGCCCGTGGACTTGATGATAGACAGCTCCTCGTGCAATCGCTGCACGTAACTCTCCCGCTCCCCCGGCGCCTTGGCGATATCAGAGAGCAGGCGTTCCAACCCCTCCTGGGCCATCTTCTCGAGATAGTTATCCAACGACTCTCCGGTGGGGGGCTTAAAACGGGGGAGGTGATACTCTTCAAACCGCAACTCCAGGTTACACCGCTCGGCTATATTCAGGGTATTCCTGATGGCCTCTGGATAGTGGCCGAACAATGCTTCCATCTCCTCCGGAGGGCGCACGTAGAATTGATCGGTGGAAAACTTCATTCGCTTGGGGTCCTTGAGGGTCTTGCCGGTCTGAATGCAGAGCAAAACGTCATGCGCTACGGCATCCTCACGCCGCAGGTAGTGGCAATCATTGGTGGCAACCAACGGTATCCCCAACTCCCGGCTCAACTCCACCAGTCCTTGGTTGACGACCTTCTGCTCTTCGAGGCCGGTATCCTGGACCTCT
>CAZFIR010000002.1:0-8296 GCA_964519535.1 uncultured Thermodesulfobacteriota bacterium
GTCGATCCGCCGCAGATCGAGGTTTTTATATCAAGCGCAACCGAGGGCAACCCCTATAAAAAAGGGGAACGGGCAAACCTCAATACCGGGCTTTACTGTGAAACGGTCATGAAACAGCGTTCTCCCCTTTTGGTTCCCGATGCGCTACAAGATCCTCAGTGGGATCACAATCCGGATATTGAGTTGGGCATGATCTACTACCTTGGGTTCCCTCTGGTGTGGCCCGATGGTGAGATCTTTGGCACCATCTGTGTGCTCGATGTCGAGAACAATCCGCAAGCCTCTACGTATAAAGATTTACTATACGAATTTCAGCAAATTGTTGAAGGGGATCTGCGCATCATTTTCGAAGCTGTCGAGCGCGAGCAGCTTGTGCGCCTGGAATTGGAGGAGGTCGAGTTTGCATACCGGATAGTAGCCGATTTTACCTACGATTGGGAGTATTGGGTGAACCCCGACGAAACGATTCGCTACATGTCGTCTTCCGCCGAGCGCATTACGGGGTATACGAAACAGCAGTTCATTGACAACCCTTCCCTGAGGTGGCAGATCATCGTTCCCGAGGACAAGGGCATCTGGGATCAACATTATGCGGAAGAGCGCCGAGATCCCAAGTTTTACGAAATTCAGTTTCGTCTCCGCAGAAAAGACGGGCAGGTTCGTTGGATCGAGCATGCCTGCCAGCCTGTAAGTGGTCCGAGCGGAGAATTCTGGGGACTACGCGTTAGTAACCGAGATATCACGCCCCGCAAGCAAGCCGAGGAGTTACTCAGACGAAGTGAGCAGAGCCTTGCTGAGGCCCAGCGGATTGCCCATTTAGGCAACTGGGATTGGAACATCGTGGCCGATGCGCTGTACTGGTCCGATGAGGTGTATCGGATATTTGGACTCCAGCCGCAGGAGTTCGGTGCAACCTATGAGGTGTTTCTTGCCTCAGTGCATCCCGAAGACCGTGACGCCGTAAAGAAGGCAGTGGACGAATCGCTTGTTGATCCACACAAGCCCTATGGTATCGAACACAGGGTGGTTTGCCCGGATGGGTCCGAGCGTATTGTCCATGAGCAGGGAGAGGTGACCTTTGACGAAACCGGAAAGCCGGTCCGTATGATCGGTACGGTTCATGATATCACGGAGCTCAAAAAGGCCGAAGTCGAAGCATATCGCGCCCGCAGAGAACTATTGCGCTTGGAGCGGTTGTCGAGTTTGGGGGAATTGACAGCTTCGCTGGCACATGAATTGAATCAGCCCCTGACTGCGATCCTCAGCAATGCGGGTGCGGCCCTTCGCTTTCTGCAATCAGACCGGCTTGATCCCGGCGAATTACGTGAAATATTACAGGATATTGTGAGCGACGATAAGAGGGCGGGTGACATCATCCGGAGCCTCAGGTCTATGCTCAAGCAGGAGGAAAGGGAACGAGAGACCATTTCGATCAATGATATTTTGCGTGACATGATCTCTCTCTTCCACAGTGAAGCCGTTATCAGAAACATAGAAGTCGAGATGGATCTTGCCGATCCATTGCCATTGGTCCATGTCGACCGGGTACAGATTCAGCAGGTGATGCTCAACCTTATTATGAACGCCGCAGAAATAATGTCGCACAATGAGCCTGAGCACAGAAAGATCGTGCTGCAAACACGCACTAATGATCACGGTGCAGTACAGGTGGCTGTGCGCGACCTCGGTCCTGGCATTGAAGAGAAAAACCTGGATCATATATTCGAGCCCTTCTTTACGACGAAACGCTCTGGTTTAGGGATGGGGCTTTCGGTGAGCCGGTCAATCATTGGAGCACACGGCGGCCGCATATGGGTTGAAAATAATCCGGATAAAGGGGTAACATTCTATTTTGAATTACCAGTGCTGAGTGGCAAGTGATCAGTGGACAGTGCTTAACGAAAAGTAATTAGTGAATAGTGATCAGTAATCGGTAATCAGTTATCAGTAAGAGAAGGATCATGACGGAACTGAATCATGCTCAGGGCTTTCGGGATTTGGTCGTCTATCAGAAGGCAAAAATGGTGTCACGCACAATCTTTGAAATTTCCAAGGACTTCCCGAAGGAAGAAACCTATTCCCTGACCGATGACTGATAACCGATCACCGATAACTGCGTTACAACTTACTGTTTTCATCATCGACGATGATGCCTCCGTTCGCACCAGCCTTAAAAGGCTGTTACGTTCAGCGGGATTTGAGGTGGAGACGTTCGCCACTGCTGAGCTGTTCCTGGAGCGCGAGCACTATGACGGAATCGGCTGTCTCGTTCTCGATGTGCGGATGCCGGGCATAAGCGGCATAGACCTGCAGGATGAGCTCAGCAAGGCGGATTACAGCATGCCCATTGTCTTTATCACCGGTCATGGCAATATCCCCATGGGCGTGCAGGCCATGAAAAAAGGCGCCGTCGATTTCCTTGCCAAGCCCTTTGATGATGAAGAGCTCCTGCAGGCGGTCAGGGAGGCGATTGGAAAAGACACGCACGCGAGAGCGGAATATGCCGAAGTGCTCGACATCCGCGGGCGCATTGATCTTCTTACTCCGCGCGAACTTGAAATCCTCCGTTACGTCATCACCGGTATGCTGAACAAGCAGATTGCCGCAAAGCTGAAGATCGCTGAAAAAACCGTCAAAGTGCATCGGGGCCGTGTCATGGAGAAGCTCGGTGTTGACTCGGTGGCCGATTTAGTCCGCTTGGCCGAGAAGGCAGGCATTAAACCCACCAAAGAATAAGCAGCAATCACTGATCACCGATCACTTGCCACTGACCACTTTCCTCTCATATAAGACCAAGGTCCAATAGACATCTGGTCAGGTCTTCTTTATTCTTTGTTACAAGCTATATAGTGCTCCCGCACACATATGACCAAAGGTGGAAGGGTATCCTTATGCACCCTATGCAAAGCAAGGCCTATGTCATTGATGATGATGAGTCGGTCCGAAAGGCTTTCCAGAGGCTGTTGCGATCCGCGAATATCGACGTAGAGACCTTTTCCTCTGTCGAAGAATTCTTCAGCGGCGAACTGCAAGGCGATAATGCCTGCGTCATCGTCGATATACGCATGCCCGGTTCAACCGGTTTTGATCTCCAGCGGGAATTGACGTCACGAGGAATACAGATGCCGGTCATTGTGATTTCCGCCAGTGATGATGCACAGACCCGGGAACTTGCACGGAGACTCGGAGCGGCGGCATTCTTCCGAAAACCCATCGATGATCAGGCCCTGTTGGATGCCATCTGGTGGGCTATCTCGGGAACGAAGGGGGAAAGCGGGTAGTAGGCAAAGGTTAGGTGAGTGAACCAATAGAAAGAGTATCACCACCGAGCTTTTCAGGCTAGCTCGGTTTCCCTATTACCTCCCTGAGGGCTCCTCTGATCTCGGGATACTTGAACACAAAGCCATGCCTGAGCAGGCGGGAGGGGAAACAGCAGGGCGTTTTTATTGTCTCTTAATCCATTCCCAATACTCACCCTGATCCACTATTCCGCTCTCGTATAGTCAGTCATGAAGGGGGTAGCTTCTGGACTGCAACAACCCTTTTCTCGCTGTCAGATTGTGCAAGGGAATTCTGCTACGATGGGAAGATGAGGTTTTTATCCTCTCCGGACAAAAATGGTGGCGGTGCAGGGATTTGAACCCCGGACACTGCGGATATGAGCCGCATGCTCTGACCACCTGAGCTACACCGCCATGTCGTTGTATTTTATGTAAGGGGAAGGAGGGTTGTCAACCCTTGCCCTCGTTGTTAGGTACCGATCTCCTCCCGCATCTTTCTGATGGTCTCTTTGCGATCGGGGGTGCCGAAGATCCCTGAGCCCGCCACAAAGATGTCGCCCCCGCGGCGCGCCAGGTCCCCGATATTTGCCACCTTGATCCCGCCGTCCACCTCGATCTCGACCTTCAGCTTCCTCTCGGTAATGATACGCTTCAACTGCTCTATCTTGGGGAGCATCGTGGGAATGAACTCCTGCCCCCCAAAGCCCGGGTTCACCGTCATGATCATCACCAGGTCCAGGTCGGGGAGGATGTACTCGAGGTCTTCCAGGGGGGTCGCGGGGTTGAGAGCCACCCCCGCTTGGATCCCCTTTTCCTTGATGGCGTTGACTGTTCGGTGCAGGTGGGTACAGGCCTCGACCTGGACGGTGAGGATATCGGCACCGGCCTCGATAAAGGCGTCGAGGTAGCGGTCGGCGTCTTCGATCATGAGGTGGACGTCGAGGGGGATGCTCACGACCTTTTTCAGTGCCTTGATCACTACCGGGCCGATGGTGATGTTGGGGACAAAGTGCCCGTCCATCACATCCACATGTATCCAGTCGGCCCCGGCCTCGATCACCTCCTGGACCTCATCGGCCAGGCGGGCCAGATCGGCCGAGAGGATCGAGGGAGCTATCTTCTTCATCCACCTGACTCCGCGGCGAGCCGGACGGCCTGCCTCGTCTTTTTCTTCAGCCGGTTGATCCGGCGCTTGTAGATGGTGGCCATCCGTCTGTCGCCTTTTTCCAGTGCCTCGGCCCGCTTGGCCTTGATTATCATGATCCGCTTTTTCAGCTCCTTGACGTTCAACTCTTTTTTCTTCGTCGCCTTTTTGGTGACCTTGGCAGGTTGCGGCTTCTCCTCGGGGACCACCTTGGCCTGCCTGATAATGTCCAGGAGTTCCTCCTTCTTCATGCCGCTGACGCCTTCGGCCCCGCGCCCCTTGGCCAGTTCCCGGAGTTCCTTGACCGTCATCTTGTCGAGAGATTTCTCTTTTGCTGACATATGTGCTCCCTTTTTCTGTTTCTCAAAGCGATGAGATCAATCAATAACAGAGATTGGAGGAAAAAGCAAGAGCGGTGACAAGGGGGTTGACTTTCGCTGCTCGGTGCATTAATAAGGATGGTACGTGGGGTTTTACAGGTTCAAACACGGGGTTGCAGGAGGCCTCCGATTGCTCTCGGGATCAGATCCGGCAAGACGCAAGGAGTTACTTTAAGCAGCCAGGTGATCCACATCGAGCCCCTCGGCGCAAGCAAGCGGATTTTTGTCAGGGTGGGGGAGAACGAGCTGCGGACCGTGGCGGAGGCGGATGCCAAGGACGCCATCGCCGACAAGGTCTCCATCTCCTTCTCTTCAAAGGATGTGTTTCTCTTTGATGCTCGGAATGGAAGGCGATTGTACCTCAAATGAATATCTGTCTTTTTCTCGATGAAAGGCTTGCTAATTGATCTCAAAGAACGATAAAATGTCTTTAGATTAATAAGGAAACAGAAAGATGGAATTCAAGGAGAGGCTTGAAAAAGAAATCAAGAATATCGTCGATCAACTTGTCAGGGCCTATAAACCGCAAAAAATTATCCTCTTTGGTTCTTTGGCGAAAGGTGGAGGAGAAGCCCGGGATATCGACATCTTTATTGTTAAGAAAGATGTGCCTGAATTAGGTGTTGATCGGATACGTCAATTAGACAGCCTTATAAAGTATAGGATCGCTACTGATTTTATTGTCTATAAACCCGGTGAGGTAGAGGAGCGGTTGAGATTGAGAGATCCTTTTATCAAAACTATCTTTGAGGAAGGTAAGGTCCTCTACGATGCCGAATGAAGAAATTGCGCAGGAGTGGATAGACCGGGCGGAAGAAGACTTTGGGTTTGCCTCCTCATCTGTGAAGCTTGAGAATTATTTTGCTCAAATCTGCTTCCACTTTCAGCAAGCGGCTGAAAAACATCTCAAAGCGTTTATCATCGCACACGACCTCGAATTTAGGCCTGTCCACAACCTGTTAGAATTATTGGCTATCTGCAAGGAAAAGGATGCAAACATTGCAGAAATAGAAGAAGCATGTCGATATCTCAATCCGTTCTATATTGATACCCGCTACCCCGTCAATTGGCCTACCCAGTATGATAACGAGACCGCCCTTATGGCACAAGAGGCTGCTGAAACCATAAGGACGTGGATTAAGGCGTCCTTGCACATGTAAAAATAAAAAGCGTTACAGTCACCCTGAGCGCCCAGGTGACCCTTATCGAGCCCCTCGGGGCAAGCAAGCGGGTCTTTGTGAGGGTGGGGGAGAACGAGCTGCGGACCGTGGTGGAAGCGGATGCCAAGGTAAAGATCAACGACACGGTCACCATCACCTTCTCTTCAAAGGATGTGTTTCTCTTCGATGCCCGGACCGGGGGGCGGGTGGATATTGAGTGAGTAAAAGGGTCTACACTTATTTTAAATTAATCTTCAACCTTCGTCTTTACACTCTCCTACAGACACCATATAATAATAGCGCCAAATCTATTATGATGAGTTGCATTTATTGTAAGACCTTACTAATTTATCTAAGTTTAATTAATAATATGGACGATGTTGCGCGACAGGGGGGTAATAAACAATGGACAGATTAAAAGCGTTTGTCGGTCATAGTTTTGATGAGAAGGATCAGGGATTAGTTCAGTCGTTTCTGAGTTACTTCGATAGCTTAAAGGATACCACAGGTCTTGAATGGGATCATGCTGAGAAGGCCGAACCGAAAGAGTTATCGAGAAAAGTAAGAGAAAAAATGGAAAATAAAGATCTTTTTATTGGAATATTTACAAAAAAAGATAACAGTATCGAACCTGACAAATTGAAAGGCATAAGAAAATATTACTTAGGATCTAAAGCAGATAATTTTAGATGGGGTTCGTCAGAATGGATAATTCAAGAGAGTGGATATGCGCTTGCTAAAGGAATGGAGCTAATATTGTTGAAAGAAAAAGACGTTTACATTACTGCTGGCCTACAAGGAGATATTGAGTTCATCCCCTTTGCAAGAGAAAACCCCGATGCTTGTTTTAAAAAAATAAATGAAATGATAGGAAGTATGATTGGTAGTAAAAAAAGCAAGGGAGCATATAGCGAAAAGCAGGAAAGTACAGAAGATTTAGAAAAACGGGAAATCGAAAGACAAGAGGAAGAGGTTAAGCAAGAGATTAAAGAGAAAAAACAAGATGCATTTGATAAACTCGCCAACGCTATATTTAATGAAAAAGACTATGTCAAAGCTCAAAAAATATATGAAGAAGAACTTGCAACAACACTTTTAGATGATGAAAAAGAACCGTGGCGAGCTATTGTTCTAAAATATTCGCATGGGCTTGGTGATAAAGAGGCATTTAGTAAATTAGAAAAACTCGCTGAGGAAAATAAGTATAACCCCGAAGTAGTATGGCAACTAGCTGTGCGTTATAAAGAAATGAGAGAGTTTAAAAAAGCAAAAGAAAAATATTTGCAAATAAGCACCTTGTACGACCCAAAACAAGAAGATGATAGAAAAGGGATTGTAAATTGTTATAAGCAAGCAAGTCTGTGTTTAGCGTATGACGGTAAATATGATGAAGCAATTGAGTTACAATCAGAACTTTTGTTTCAAGAGAGCCTTAAAGAATACAAAGTGAGAGTGCTAGCAGGTTTAGCTACGATAGCAAAAACAAGTGATGACTCAGAAAAGTTTTGTATATATGCAGAAGGTTCTCTAAACTTAGACTCCTCTGATTCTGATTTAAGATTTGATTTGGCATATCGATATAGCCAAACAGGACATGTCAAGTTGAGTTTGTTACACTATAAAAAATTGACGGATACGATAAAATCGCTGGCAGGGCTCAATAACTTGGGAGTTGCATATGAAACTCTTGGGCTTTCTGCAAAAAGCATAAGAAGTTATTCTGATGCAGCAGAACTTAATCATACGCTTGCTATGGCTAATATTGCTCAGAGATACTTAGATGGTGGCTTTGTTGAAGATGCCAAAAGTCAGATAAGAACGGCTAATGATTTATCTAAAGAGGGAATAGAGATTCACGGGAATATTGGTTTGGCTAAAAATAGATTAGATAAAATATTAGAGGATGAAGAAGAGAAGGAAAAGCAATTATTGATAGAGGCGGAGAAAGAAAGGGAGTTTAGAACAAAATATTCTGAAGCTTATTATTTTGGCAAAAGCATTGTGAAAGACAAATTTGAGGGTATTTGGAAAACACCTTTGGGTAATTTGGAATTAATATTTGATGAGAAGCAATGTACTTTTGCAATTGAAAAAACAATTGAGGAAAAAGTGGAGGCATCAACAGGACTGGCAGGGCTTGTCTTACATGGAGCGACTTCCGGAAAAGAGAGGATAAAAAAGAAAAATATCAAGGGTATAGTCCCATTTAAGCCACCAGATATGATAGAGTGGTGGCATGACGAAGAGACATAGATGTCCTCGATGTTCTTATAGCAAAAGCTATGTAATTAGGCGACAAAAGCGCCGTTGTGTCAGATGTAAATATGAGTG
>CAZFIR010000003.1:0-9265 GCA_964519535.1 uncultured Thermodesulfobacteriota bacterium
CGCCTATCCTCAACACGTCAAAACGATTACCGTGTCAAGCACACAGTGTTACAGCACCATGAGCATGGCCGAATTTAACGCGTTGAAAATGCCAAACCCATTTCGAGATCTGGAACCCGAGATCAGGGCAAAGTTGGCCCAGTGGCATGGCAAGGACCATGCCGAATCTTTTTACAATCAGTTCCGAACCTATGGCGGGGCCTATGGTACCGGGTTCTTTGACCTGAGAGATGTATTGCCATCGGTACAATGTCCGGCCCTTGTGCTCTATCCAGACAGGAGTTTCCTCTTTGATGTTGAACAGGGAGTCGCATTGTATCGCCGCCTTCCCAAAGGCGAACTTGCCGTACTCCCCAACTGTGGGCACAATACCTATGAAGAACAAGCTGAAGAGTATATTCGCCTTATTTTGAGTTTTTTACGAAGACACAATTGTTAAAAAAGCAGGAACAGACAACAGGCTTAAAAGATGATATGTCGATTGTATTCCTATCATGCTCGGATGATTCAAGCCCAGATCCCACCGCCGCTGTTTGTTTGAGATCGTTTTGTACAATTGCTCAACCTCACAACTTTCTTTTCATCACCTGTCAACTGCAACCGGATCCCTTTCTGATTGAGTGACCGTCCATTCCTGCTCTTCGAAATCGAAATCCGCAATCTTATCAAGGGGCAGTTTGATGTACTTGCCATTGCCCTCTGCCGCTATTTCACCGTCCGGTAATGAGAGCTCGCCCGTGCCTTCAAAGACGCGCTTTCCCATTTTTGTAATGCGACCGACAACACGCAACTCTCTATCCAGCGGTATAGGTTTTTTGTAGCGGGTCGTGAACTCAAGGGTTACGCCCCACACCTCTCCCTGGCTTTTAATCAAGATGGCGCGTCCAATGGTTTCATCCAAGAGGGCGGTTGTAATACCTCCGTGGAGCAGGTTGGGATAGCTCTGGTGTTCTTCCATGGGCCTGCACACCGCCATGAGTTCATCGTTTTCCAACTCATAGAAAAATGTCTTTAAGCCATACGAATTTTTCAATCCGCACACGAGACACATTTTAGAATTGGGCTGTTTACCCGTCACGCGATATCGCATTGCACTTCTCCTTAGGTTGTCATGCTGCATACATCAGTACCACTATTGCCCTGTGCAATTTAATGCTGCTTTCTGCGGGAAGAAAAGAAGTACCCTTTACCATACCATGACCAGCCAGACAAGGTGTAATCTCATCTCACACGGGCGAAGCTGTGCATCCACGCAAAAGACTGTCTCGCACAGATGTTGCCTTCTGTGAAACCTTTTCTCTCATTTCATCATCATCTTTTCTTTGACAAAGACCTCGCTTTTTATTAAGTATATTTGTCATATGTACTTTGAGAGACCCCATGACCAAGGATAAGACAAGGTTTTCTCCGTTCCGTCATCAGCGCAAACCCCCGGTGTACTGGAAGGACTCCCGAGAGATGCACCGTGTCATGCACAGTCTGCCGGGTTTGATCAAGGGGGTTCTGCTGGAGCTTCTGGATCGCCCCATGGGCCGCCATGATATCAGACAATACGTGCAGCGCATGAGTATGAGTGACTGTGGGGGTGGACAGGCGGATAAGGCGCAGCTAAACCTTGAAAGACATCTCTTCACGGCGCAAGAACTGGGCGTCATGGAAGAGCGGGAAGGGAGGTATTATCTGACGCCCGGCGGCAGAGAGATCGCAGAGCACATGAAAGAGGTGATCCCATTATTTATGGAGTGGGCATTGTCTGCTGAGACGGCCTCTGTCTTGACCATCTGGTTTCATGGGGGTTTCAGTGTGCTGAAGTTGGTCTTCGGTATCTTGTCGCATTCCGCTGGTCTGATCGCCGATGGGATCGATACCGCGGTGGATACCATCTCTTCGGTGCTGGTCTGGCTGGGCATCAAATTCGACAGGGACCGGCTGGTCTCGGTATTCATCGTGATCACTATGTTTGCCTCGGTGGGTGGCGTAGCCCTGGCCACTTACCACAAGTTAATGCACCCCGGGCCGGTAACGGACGGACTGGTGGCCTTTACGGTTTCGGCCCTGTGCGGACTGGTCATGTTAGGGGTTTCTGCATACCAGTACATGGTGGGCAAGCTGCGGTCCACTTTAGCCATCTTGTGTCAGGCGGTGGACTCACGCAATCACTTCCTGATCTCCATGCTGGTCTGCGGGGGCATACTTCTTTCGTTTACGGCCAGGGCATGGGATGCACCCTGGCTCTACTACGGTGACGTTGTGGCATCACTCATCATCGGGCTGCTGATCCTCAAGGGGGCCATCGAGCTCGTAGGGGTGTATTTGAAAGCTGCCGGTGAGCCTGCCGATGTAAAGCATTTCTTGGGGCGGGCCATGGAGGGTCGCAAGGAGAAGATCGTATTCAACTGGCTCAGGGGACAGCTACAGGCCGAACCCCTTACCCGCCAGGAGCTTGAGGTGCGTTTCATCGCCGATCTATGCGAAGGGACCCCCAAGATCCTGATCCTCTCTGGTATGGGTTACCAACACGAACGGGGAGCCGATCTGCACCGGTTCTTAGGTCGGTTCGTTGCACAGCAGAAGGTAATCGAGGACGAGGGGAAGTTTTGGCTGGTGGGGCATTGATAAGAAAAGGGTTCTGGGGGCACCTATTTAAAAAGACGGTTACATAACAATTCGCTCCTCGCTCGTTTTATTTCACTAACACGACGCCGAAGAAACCTCTCTACTCCTTACTTGAATTTGTCAATGAAATAATTACATTAGATATGTGTTGCAAGTTACCGCAGTGGTACCGCGGAATCTTTGGTAAGGAGTGATATAAATGTTTGAGCAAGGCGTTATCAGGCCTCCCAGCGAGGCATCGAGCTTATTGGTGCGGGTGACGAGAAATTGTCCGTGGAATAAGTGCTTATTTTGTCCTGCATACAAGGGGACGACCTTTTCCAAGAGGAGCGTGGAGGAGGTCTTCGGCGATATCGATGCGATGGCAGAGGCCCATGCGCCTCATATCGATATGATCACCTCGGCATTCTTGCAGGATGCCGACTCGCTCCTCCTGCCAACGGCGGAATTGGTAGCGATCCTCGAACATCTCAAAAAGAAGTTTCCAAAGATTATTCACGTCACTACCTATTCCCGTGCCAAGACCATGAGGCGAAAGAGTGTTAACGACTACAAGCAGCTCAAAGAGGCAGGCTTAACAAGGATCCACACGGGAATGGAGAGTGGCTCTGCAACGGTGTTGCAGATGGTGCGCAAGGGATCGACCCCTGAGGACATGGTTGCCGGAGGACTGCAGGTCAAGGAAGGGGGTATTTCTCTTTCTGAGTACATTATGCCGGGTCTCGGCGGGCGAACCCTGAGCACCGAGCACGCCCTGGAGACCGCCAAGCTGCTCAACACGATCCGGCCGGACCACATCAGGGTGCGCACGTTCGCCATGCACCCTCAATCGCCCATGCAGAAGATGGTCGAGGAGGGGGCCTTTGTTCCGATGAGCGACGATGAAATCGTGGTTGAGATCAGACTGCTCGTGGAGAACCTTGACGAGATGCACTCTTATTTTCACTGCGGCGACTTTAGCTTAAACCTCTTGATGCAGGTCGATGGCTACCTTGACACCGAGAAGGCTGCCATGTTGCGTGAGTTAGATGCCTATCTCTCTTTGAGCAAGGAACAGAAACAGGCCTATTCGTTGATACAACGTTCAAATCCCGCTCAGCAACCAATCGATGTAGTTAAGGACCCGAAGGTGATGGAGCAAATACTACCTGAGATTGAAAAATTGGAGCAGCGCGGCGACGATGGGTTTAATCGGTACATCCAACACTTGATGACCTACCAACTACCCCAACCGCAGACCGATAACTGGACATAAAAAATCATCTCCTTGTGCCACGCCTCAACTACCACCCAATCGAACCAGCACGCCGATACATCCCAATTTCCCCTTACCCTCTCTGACGCTGTCCCTTAGACCGCAACCCCACCAAGGGGGTCTTTTCACTCTCTATTTTCTCTCCGCAAAACATTTGTACTTGACAACCAATTTGAAAAATGATAAAAAATCAAAATTCTATATAGAGAAAAATATTCTCTATATAGAATTTTGACGGTATCTTTGCTGCTTACACAGTGGCAATTAAGATTATGACAGATGTTAAACGAGAAAAGAAGGCTAATTTAGGATACACCCCTCTGGTTCCATCGGTGCAGCAAGGTGCACAAATCCTTATTTGTTTGGCGAAGAGCACATCCTTTAAAATGAGGCTTACGGATATCTGCCATCAAGTAGGTATTCATAAAAGCAAGGGGTATTCAATTTTGAATACGCTAAAGAATTTTGGGTTTGTTGAAAAAGACCCTCAGACAAAAACATACTCTTTGGGACCTGCGCTTATTTTTCTGTCCGGTAGAGTGTTGGATAATATGTATAATCAGCAGACGGTAGCTCCTTTCCTCGAGGCTCTTGCCAAAGAAACGAAAAGTACAGCTTTTTTTGGATTAATAGTTGACAGCCACTTCTTTGTTCTGGCTAAACATGAGGCTGATAGTGGGGTTAACATAACGATACGACTAGGGTACAAGTTCCCCATCACATACAGTGCTCACGGCAAGGCCATCGTGGCATTCCTGCCGAAAGTTGAACGTGATAGGATTCTTGCGTCAGAAAAACTCTGGTTCTATGGTGACAGCTCACCGGCGGGTATGGAACGGTTGAAAGAAGAGCTCGCTGAATGTCGACAACTGGGGTTTGCACGGGATTTAGGAGAACTGGATCCTCGATATAATTCCGTTGCCGCCCCGGTATTTGGTCTCCATGAAAAATTAGTAGCCTCTATATTTGTCGTTGGAATCTTTAATGAAAGTTTGGTTGATCAATATGGGTTCAAAGTAGCGGAATGCGCCAGGAAAGTCTCTTACACTTTCGGAGCGGATGTTGAGAAGATTTATGAGAAGATAGCTCACGAGGAGTTATAAGTAAGGATTTTGTAACAGCTAGTGATAAGCACGATACGCGGAGGAGATCCTCGTATGTTCAGTGAGCAAGTGTATTGGAATCCCATCATTGAAACCCTCCCGCAGGAAAAACTTCAAACCCTACAACTGAAAAAATTCAAGCGTATCGTGTCATTGGCCTATGAACATTCCCCCTTTTACAACAGGCTCTATAAAGAGGCGGGTCTTGAACCAGGGGATATAAAGACGTATGAAGACGTTCGTAAGGTACCGAAGATCGAGAAGGGGATAATGAGAGAGGTCCAGCAGCACAAGCCCTTCCCCTATGGGGATATGCTTACCGTTCCCCTTGAGCAGGTGGCCGTCTTCAGACAGACCAGCGGGACCACGGGGACGCCTGTTTACCAGGCCGACACATGGCAGGACTGGGATTGGTGGTCGGAGTGTTGGTGCTACATCCTTTATTCCCAGGGTTACCGCGATACTGATAGAGTTTTTTTACCCTTTGGCTATAACATCTTTGTTGCCTTCTGGGCTGGGCACTATGCGGCAGAGAAGCTCGGCGCTGAAGTTGTTCCGGGCGGCGTCTTAGACACCCAGGCCAGGATCCTCAAGATGCAAGAGCTCAAGTGCACGGCCTTTTTGGCCACACCGACCTATGTCCTGGGGATGGCAGATGCGGCCAGGACCAAATTAGGCATCGATCCGGCTAAAGATCTCACGATTAAACGGATCACCTGTGCAGGCGAGCCGGGGGCGAGCATCCCCACCACAAAGAAGAGGATGGAGGAGGCATGGGGCGCTAAGGTCTATGACCATATCGGGGCCACGGAGATCGGTGCGTGGAGCTATGAGTGTACAGAGCAACCGGGTGGGTTGCATGTCAACGAGGCCTTCTTCTTGGTAGAGATCGAAGATGTTGAGACCGGGGAGCTCATCACCGAACCCGGCAGGGAAGGAAAGATGGTCATCACTGCGCTGGATCGTCAGGCAAAACCCTGTATTCGCTTTGATTCCAAAGACGTGATTCGGTGGGCTGATTATCAGTGTAGATGTGGTAGGACCTTTCGGATCATCGATGGAGGGATCGTCGGGCGCGCTGATGACATCACCAAAGTGAAGGGTGTTCTCTTGGCACCCACGGCCATAGAGGAGGTGGTGCGGAGTATCCCCGAACTCGGGGACGAGTACGAGGTGATTGTCAGCAAGAAAGGTGATATCGATGATATCCTGTTAAAGGTTGAGATACGGCCTGGTAAGGAAAAAGATGAAGAGAAAATTCTCTATCGTTTAAAGGATCAGTTACGATTGAAGACCAACCTCGGTTACCGAATGGAGGTCCATCCCTGGGGCTTATTACCCAGATATGAGGTTAAGGCCAAGAGGTTCAAGGATCTGAGGCATAAGAGAGGGTGACATGACGAGCGTGAATATAAAGGCGCTTGATGAGATCATTCAGAGGATGCGCCACGATGCAGAAGAATTAAAAGAGAAGGCCGGGGGAATTCAGGCATTGGAGAGAAACCTAGATCGCATCTTGGCCAGCATCAAGATGCTCGAACTCAACATCAGCGATGTGCTAGCTCTTTCCTAAGCCTGAGCTCCATGGGGCTGATGGCGATGATTGTTTTTTGGGGCTTACTCGAGAGGGCTGAAAAAAGGCTCATCTTATACGTACGTGAAAGGAGGTGAGAGATTATCAGCTTGTTTGGTTCCAAAGTGCACACTATGCGAAATGTGAGAGGAGGGAAAGAAGAGGGTTTTCCATGGATGTTTCTTCATTAAGGGAACTGTATTAACTAACACTAAGGAGGCATTACAATGAAACAAAAGAAATTACTCATGGTGGTCTTGGTAGCGGTCCTTTGCGTGGGGTTCATGATATCTGTCTTGCCCTCCGGAAAGGCCCATGCTGCAAAGGTGATAAGGCTCAAGGTAGCTAATTACTTTCCTCCCCCGGCTAGCCAATCCAAGGTGCTAGAAGAATTTGCTCGCGAATTAGAAAAGCGTACCGGTGGCCAGGTGAAGGTTGATTACTATCCAGGCGGCTCATTGCTTGCATCTACGGCGATGTTTGAGGGGATAGTGAACGGAGTCGCTGATATGGGTTACTCCCATGTCTATTACACCGCAGGCCGCATGCCTGTTACCGAAGCTGCTGGTTTGCCTCTCGGCTATCCCAGCGCCTGGGTAAGTTGTCAAGTTCTCAATGATTTCTACCAAGAATATAAGCCCAAGGAATTTGATCAGGTGAAAGTGCTCTGGATGAATACCTCCACCCCTAGTGCCATAGCCACTGCCAAAAAGCCAGTGCGCAAGCTGGAAGACCTTAAGGGGTTGACCTTAAGAGCGCCTGGGATTGCCGGCGATGTTGTTAAGGCCTTGGGTGCAACCCCGGCCCCTACACCGATGCCGGAAGTGTATGACGCGATCTCTAAAGGTGTCATTGATGGGGAGGCCTCAAACTTTGAAACACTCAAGACGTTCCGGTTTGCTGAAGTTGTTAAATATTCGACGTCAGTCTGGCAAATCACCAATCCCTATCCCTTTTATTTTGTGATGAACAAGGACAGCTATAAGAAGTTGCCGGCAGACATCAAGGCCATCTTCGACACCCTGGTGGGAGAGTACAAGGAGCGAAGTATTCTGATGTGGAATTCCGTTGATTTCGCCGGCAAAGCGTATGGTCTGGAAAAGGGCGTACAATTTATTGAACTGTCCCCGAATGAGGTGGCGAGGTGGAAGGCAGCTGTCGAACCGGTAATAGATAATTATGTAAAAAACATTGTGAGCAAAGGATATTCCGAGGCAGAGGCGAGAGCTTGGATTAAATTCATGCGGGATCGAATCGATTACTGGACAAAAAAGCAGATAGCATTGCACATCCCGTCAGCAGCCGGGCCCAAAGAGTTGAAACCCTAGGCCCTGATGGAATGAACAGGCTGATCCCCTGGGGGGAGACCCCCTCACTGTTGGGGGAATAAGGCTCGCGAACGCGGGGACTTACGCTTGATAGCCTGAGATTACTTATCAATCTATAGTGCCGTCCTTAAGGTGGGTGCGGGGGCTGTACCCCCGTACCCACCGAGGAGGGTGAGGGAGGCTCAGTGTTAGACAAATTAGAAAGGTTTAATCGTCGGTTAAGTGACTGGTTTGAGTGGATAGGGCTTGCTGGGCTGCTGCTGATGATGGCCATTACCTGCGTCGATGTAGTGGGGGCTAAGGTCTTTCATTGGCGTCTCTTTGGTGCCATTGACATCGTGATGCTTTCCCAGATAGTGGCTATTGCCTTTGCTGCCAGCATGGCGCTGATCCTAGGCCGGCATATCCAAGTAGAATTTTTTATCACTCGGCTGCCACGACGTGCCCAGGCAGTTATCAAAGGCATTGTTCTTCTTCTTGGGTTAGGGCTCTTCATGGTGATTATTTGGCGACTGTGTGCGCTCGGTTATTCCTTTCAAACCTCGGGGGAGCAAAGTGCAACTGCCGACATACCCTATTATCCCTTCGCCTATGGTATTGCCCTTGCCAGTATTCCCGTCTGCTTGGTATTTTTATTGGAATTTCTTAAATCACTAAAAAAGAGGAAGGTACAGAGATGAACCCAGTCACCGTAGGCTGCATCGGTATCGCCCTTCTCGTCTCACTCTTTCTCCTCAGGATGCCGGTGGCCTTCGCCATGGCCTTGGTTGGACTTGTCGGTTTTGCTTATTTAACTACCCCACAAGCGGCACTCGGTCTTCTCGGCCGCGATATCTTCGACACGTTTTCCTCTTACCCGTTAAGCGTTATCCCCATGTTTATCCTTATGGGAACCTTCGCCTTTGCTTCGGGAATTAGCCGAAGGCTTTACAAGACGACCTATACCTGGGTAGGCCATCTCCGGGGCGGCCTGACCATAGCCACCGTCTTTGCCTGTGCCGGCTTTGGCGCTATCTGCGGATCGAGCACGGCAACGGCTGCCACCATGGGCAAGATATCGCTCCCCGAGATGAAAAAGTTCCACTACGATGATACCCTTGCCAGCGGTACTGTCGCTGCAGCCGGGACCCTTGGCATCCTTATCCCTCCAAGCACCATCCTCATTGTCTATGGGATATTGACCGAGGAATCCATCGGCAAACTGTTCGTAGCAGGGGTATTACCGGGAATAATCCTAAGCATCTTTTTTGCCGCAACCGTAGTCTTGCTTTGTTGGCGCAACCCCGCCATCGGTCCCCCCGGAGTCCCTATCAGCTTTAAAAAGAAGCTGCGAGCCACGACCGGAATTATTCCAGCTATCGTTCTATTCCTTCTGGCCATTGGGGGCCTC
>CAZFIR010000004.1:0-14497 GCA_964519535.1 uncultured Thermodesulfobacteriota bacterium
GTGCGCGGTGTCGGTGACGTGCACGTGGTCTTCGCTCAGGGAGATGAATTCCGGGTTACGAATGAATTCACTCGCGGTGCGTATGACATGGGGCGGGAAGGTTGCCGAGAACATACAGCCATTGATACGGCGAGCAGGAAGGTATTTCTGCATCTTTTTCATGTCGGGGTAAAAACCCATGGACAACATGCGGTCGGCTTCATCAAAAATAAGCATCTCAAGATGTTCAAGAGAAAGTGTCCGCTTGAGAAGATGATCGAGTATGCGCCCCGGCGTCCCGACGACAATGTGCGCGCCGTGGCGAAATGCGTCTATTTGCTCGCCATAACCAACACCGCCGTACACAGCGACAACACGAAAGCCTGCTGGGCCGCACAGCATTTCGGCTTCTTGCCGCACTTGCCGGGCCAGCTCGCGCGTGGGGACGAGAATGAGCGCTTGACAGTGGCGTTTCGCCGCATCGAGCCGCTCCAGCATGGGTAAAAGAAACGCGCCGGTTTTACCGCTGCCGGTACGGGCCTGGATCATCATATTTCGTGCTGCAAGCAAGCAAGGAATGCCCCGTGCCTGAACGGGCATGAGGACCGTCCAACCCGCACGAGCGGCGGCATCTCGCAAGCGTACGGGAAGCTGTTCCAGCGTTACATCAGGCATTGGGTTGATTGAGTTATTCATAGGAGAGAAGGGGAACGTTCATTATACTACCGGGTGATCGAATCTTCATTCGTGTCATTTCTGTTCATATATTTAATCAAGGCCTCCAACTGCCGACTTTGGGTCACTCCCGAAGACAGGTCTTGCTTTGTCCTGCTCATACACCATTATGCTATTGTTTAATACTGTATCATATTCCTTCTTTACTCAACAAGGAAAATTCCTACTCTTTTATAACTTTCAAAACCCTCTGACAACCATCTGAGGAAAAAATAACAGCCCCCATTTATTCCCCTCGTATCTTTGAATCCTTCCCCTCATTTGTTATCATAGAAATATCTCTTGGCAATGAATCCGAAAATACGCCCAAATGTTTTCTCAAAAGCCGCTTCTAACGCTGCTCTTTGAATAATTTCAGGAACTTCCCATACCCTTCTTTTTCTAAATCCTCAACCGGGATAAACCGCAGCGCGGCTGAGTTGAGGCAATAGCGAAGGCCGGTCGGGGCAGGGCCGTCAGGAAAGACATGGCCCAGGTGCGAATCGGCGCCCTTACTCCTCACCTCTGTCCTCACCATCAACAATTTTTTATCCTGTATTTCAACGATATTCTCCGAAACCAGAGGTCTGGTAAAACTCGGCCACCCGGTCCCGGATGCGAATTTATCCAGTGAGCTGAACAGTGGCTCGCCTGAAACGATATCGACGTAAATCCCCGGCTTTTTGTTGTTCCAGTATTCGTTGTCAAATGGCTTCTCTGTACCGTCTTCCTGTGTGACATGATACTGTAAAGGCGTTAGTCGCTTTTTCAATGCACTGATATCCTTTTTATTTGTTTCGGCTTCTTTCCCCCAGGTCTTTTCTAAAAATCGATCCCGTCCGGAACCGTTTCTGTAAAACTTATAGCGCAGTGGATTCTTCTTGTAATAATCCTGATGATATTCTTCAGCCTTATAGAACGTTGAAGCACGAATGATGGGGATAACAATTGGCTTGTCAAACAACTTTCTCTTTTCCAAGTCTCGTTTTGATGCTTCAGCCAAGCGCTTCTGCTCTGTATCAAAATAGTAAATGGCGGTAGCATATGCCTTACCTCTGTCAACGAATTGACCGTCAGGATCCGTTGGATCTATTTGTCTCCAAAATACATCCAACAGTTGATTATAGGTGATCTTCGTGGGATCATACACAATCTCAATCGCTTCAAGATGTCCTCCTGAGGCATAATTTTTATACGTGGGATTTTCGCTTGTGCCGCCCGTGTAACCGGATGTAACCGAGATAACGCCTTCTAATGCTTCAAATGGCTTTTCCATGCACCAAAAGCATCCCCCCGCAAAGATGGCCTTCTTAAAGTTCGATGTGCCTTGCGCATCTGAGATATTAACGTGTAATAACGGCGAAAGAAATATTACAATGGCAAAAATAGATTCTAGGTATATATGCAAATTCTTCATGATCGCACCTCACTTATTTTGTTTTTTTTGGTCATATACCTTAAAATATAAGCATCCTGTGGTGTAAATAAAGAAAAAAAGCCATGGATCAGAAGACACCCCCCAACATCATAGAACGCACCGACCTTCGTGAGCACGCACGTGTCTTTCAGGACCGGGCGCATGCCGGGGGGGTATTGGCCGAGATGCTCGATGCTTATTACAAGTCCGATGCCATGGTCCTGGCCATCCCGGCAGGCGGCGTGCCAATAGGCGCGGTGCTTGCGCAAAGGCTTAAAATCCCATTAGAGGTAGCGGTGGTCAGCAAGATCACCCTCCCGTGGAATACCGAGGCAGGCTATGGTGCCGTGGCCTTCGACGGCACGGTGCGTCTGAACGAGGATTTCCTTTCTCACATTGGGCTGACCGAGAAGCAAATCCAAGAGGGCGTAGGCGAAACAGCCCAAAAGGTCCATCAGCGGGTAAAAAGCTTCCGGGGAGACCGGCCTTTCCCAAACCTCTCCAAACGTTCGGCTATTCTAGTAGACGACGGCCTGGCCTCGGGCTTTACCATGCTGGTGGCGGCCGAGGCCCTGCGCAACGCCGGTGCACGGGCCATCTGCGTCGCGGTCCCCACCGGTCACTGGAAAGCCCTGCAGAGGATGGCCCAGGAAGTGGAGGCCGTCTATTGCGCCAATATCCGCAGCGGTTTCAGTTTTGCCGTCGCCGACGCCTATGAAGCGTGGACCGATGTGGCTGAAAAGGAGGCGGTGGCGATATATAAAAAGGCCTCTGCTCTCATATCCGCCGGCCAGTAGCCGCTGCATACCAATGCACCTTCCCCTTCCATCGTTTTTCAGGTACAGTAGTTCTATCCCGTAACTCTCAAGGAAAAGAGGGACATGGCATTGGTCTTGGAACAGTGGTTTACGTATATCTCATAACATGTAGTCTATGGGGATAAAGGAGGGAATCATGGAACTGATTCAATCAATCAAGGAAAGGAGATCCATCAATTTCTTTGAACCGGGTGTTGAGATCTCCGACGATACCATTCGCGAACTGCTCTCGTTGGCCAATCTCGCGCCGTCATCGTTCAACCTGCAGCCGTGGAGGGTGGTGGTCGTCAAGGACCAGGAGAGAAAGAAGGCCCTCAGAAAGTGCGCCTTTGACCAGCCGAAGGTTGAAGAGGCCTCAGCGGTGTTGATCATTGTCGCCGATCCGGATGCCGTTGAATTGAACGGCGAACGGGTCATAACGAGCTGGGCCGAACTCGGCTACCTATCGGGAGAAGAGCAAAAGGAGATGTCCCGAGGTATGATGAAACAGTTGTACGGCGCAAAAGACAGTCTCACCAGGAAGCTCTTTGCGGCCAAAAATGCCGGGCTCTTTGCGATGAACCTGATGAATGCAGCCAGGGGGTTGGGGCTTGAGACGCATCCGATGGATGGATTCGATGAGGGGGCTATTAAAAAGGAATTCGGCATACCCGCAGACAAGATCATCCCCATGCTCATTGCAATCGGCCATCTCAAAAAAGGCGTAACCTTGCTGCCGAGGGCCTTCAGGAGGAATGTGGAGGAATTTACCGGCTTTGACTCGTACAAATAAATCTAAAGCTTCTGACATGACAGCAAACAGCAGTGTTCAGGACTCGGCTGCCTGGCCGGCTATCTGGATAGTAAAGCAGATCAAGGATTTTATCGATCAGTCCCCGGCCAACACCCTGCAAAACGAGCACAACGACAGGGCATGGGCGCACCCCCTCGTGGGATTCTCACGGGGCGATGATCCCCTCTACCAATTTTTCAAGGGGCATATCGGGCCCTTTCACCTGACCCCCTGGGAGATATTCACTCAAACGTTCCCCTCGGCGAAGGTCACCCCTGATCAGCTCACAATCATCAGTTGGGTCTTGCCGCATATTGAAAAGACTAAAGCCGACAACCGGAAAGAAACCGTCTACCCCTCGGAACGATGGGCCAGGGCACGCATCTTCGGTGAAGAAGCCAACCGAAAGCTCCGCAAGCATGTGGTGGAAACCCTGCACGCATCAGGGCACAATGCCGTCGCCCCCATGCTTTCCCCCTTCTTCGAGATAAAGCAATCCGAGGAGTTTGGGTTTTCCTCCACGTGGTCTGAACGGCATGCAGCGTATGTATCAGGCTTGGGGACCTTTGGTCTGAGCGATGGCCTCATTACCCCCAAGGGCAAGGCGATGCGATGCGGATCAGTCGTCGCCCATATCACTATTCCCCCCACGAACAGACCGTATCAGGATCATAATGCGTACTGCCTCTTTCATGCCAAAGGCCTGTGCGGAAGGTGTATCCAGCGCTGCCCTGTCGGGGCCATTACCGAGGCCGGTCATGATAAAGTCAAATGTGAACATTATCTGCTCCCCACGACCGCTGATTATGTAAAGGCTCATTTTGGGTTTGATGGATACGGCTGCGGACTATGCCAAACCAATGTCCCCTGTGAATCCAAGATTCCCACCCAAGCAGATCTCCCTGAGGAGAAGCAGGTGACCTGATTCGCAGAATATGTCGGTCCCCTGTTGCTTTGACCTTATCCTTTAACAAAGACCGATCCATACAATGCTCCTCGAGATAACTGAGGGTCCCTTCTCATCAAAAATAAATGCCCCGGGTTGCAAAACTCCTTGAAAAGGCAAAGAAGGTCTGTTACTCTGCTCTCGTCGACTCATCTACCCTGTCGTGGGTATGGACAGGAATGGGACCCATAGCGTCGGCTAATAGCTCAAGGCAAAGCAATGCCCGGAGAAGCGAACAAAGAGTATTTAGACCTCAAGGCCATCACTGCCCTCGTCATCTTGACCCTTCTGTGGGGCTTCAACTACACAGCCGTCAAAATTTCAAACCAGGGGATTGCGCCCGTCTTCGCCTGTGCGCTGCGCTCCATCATCGCCTCGATCTTCGGGGTTATCTACTGCCTAAGGAAGGGGGAACGGTTATTCCATACCGACATCATGCTCTTTCATGGATGCATGGTGGGGCTCTTGTTCGGCCTGGAGTTCGCCTGCCTGTACTTTGGCTTGCTGTACACGGATGCCGCCCGCTCAGTGATCTTCGTCTACCTGAGCCCCTTTGTGGTGACCATAGGTGCCCACTTCTTCCTAAGAGATGATCGTCTGACCATTTTAAAGACCCTCGGCCTTGTGTGTGCCTTTGCCGGCATCCTCATCGTCTTCCAGGGGAGACCAACGACGGCCAAGCCTACCATGCTCATCGGTGACATCCTGGAGATCATTGTGGCATTTCTGTGGGGGGCCACTACCCTCTATATCAAGAGGTTTATGGCAGAAAAGGTCCACCCCATCAACACCTTTCTGTATCAGCTCGTCTTTTCCATCCCTATCCTCTTCATAGTGAGTCTTATCCTCGAGCCGCAGTGGGTCACCAAGATCGATCTCACCATCGTCACCTCCCTATTCTATCAATCGGTCATCGTCGCCTTTATGAGCTACTTTGTCTGGTTCAAGCTCATACACAGCTATTCGGTGAGCAGGCTTTCCGCCTTCACCTTTCTTACCCCCCTGTTCGGGGTGCTCTTCGGCATTCTCTTCCTGAGCGAGGAATTCACCATTTCTTTGATGGTGGGCCTCCCCCTGGTCTCCCTGGGGATCTTCTTTGTGAATTGGAAGAAGAGGACCGCACAAAAACGTTCTCTCGCACGTTAACCTTCCCGATACGCATTCCTCACGGCCCAACCCGTTCGGGACAATAGACCAACGCCGAAGTATGAACCGATAATCCCCGCTGAAAGACGTATGGTAATGGATTGCCCAGGGGAGGGGCGTTCAGTGGAAAAATCGGCCCCCCTGTGGTATGGTTGGAATATAGCATATAGGACGGAGGCATGAGATGGATGTGGATCAGGTCATTGCTGAGCGCAAGAGCATCAGGGCCTTTAAAAAAGACCCCCTCCCGCGGGAGTTGATAGAGGAGGTCTTACAACAGGCCATCCAGGCCCCCTCAGCCATCAACCTCCAGCCGTGGGAATTCACCATCGTCTTGGGAGAGGAGAAGGAGAGGCTGAGCCGCCTGCTGCTGAAGGCGTATCACGAGAAGAATATCTCCTGCTCCCCCGGGGCCAAGGGGCCACTGCCCGCTGAGTTGAGTGCGCGGGGGGAGCAGTCCTTTGCAACCCTCAAACCCGCTCTCGATGAGTTGGGCCTTTCCTTTGATGCATTTGTCAACGAGGGCAGTTGCAAATTCTACGACGCCCCGGTGGCCATCATCATCTGCATGAACAAGATCTTCTCTTCCCACCGGTATCTCTGCATCGGCGCAGCCCTCGGCTATCTGACCTTGGCCGCCCATGCACGGGGCCTGGGGACCTGTCCTATCGGCCTCATCAACGCCTATGAAAATGAGACCAGGGAGTTTCTCGCCATACCCGATGACAGGGATATCGTCATAGGGGTGGCCCTTGGCTATCCGGACCGGGACTCACCCATCAATAAGTTCAAGACCCCGCGGTCACCCCTCGGTGAATTCATCAGGTGGTTTGATTGAACAAGGCGTCGCAGAAGATCTCGGCACGAAAATCCTGCAGGTCTTCTATCCCTTCCCCTACCCCCACTAAGCGCAGGGGGATCCCCAACTCCTGGGCAATGGCAACGATGATCCCCCCCTTGGCCGTACCGTCCAACTTGGTCAGGGCGATCCCCGACACCTCCAGGGCCTCATGGAAGGTCCGGACCTGGGCGATGGCATTCTGACCGGTGGTGGCGTCCAGGACCAATAAAATCTCGTGGGGGGCACCGGGAAGCTCCCGCCCGACGATCCTCTTGACCTTCTTGAGCTCGTCCATCAGGTTTTCCTTCGTATGAAGCCTGCCCGCCGTATCGATGAGGACGAGTGGATACTTCCTCGCCTGGGCGGCCTTCACCGCGTCAAAGGCCACGGCAGAGGGATCGGCCCCACTGCCATGTTTGACAAAGTCTGCCCCGGCCCTTTGGCTCCAGATCTCCAACTGCTCAATGGCAGCAGCGCGGAAGGTATCGGCCGCAGCTATCACGACCTTTTTGCCGTGTGAGTTAAATCGGTGGGCGAGCTTTCCGATGGTGGTGGTCTTCCCCACCCCGTTGACCCCGATGACCATCACCACAAAGGGATCACGACCTCCCCCTTCGATGGCAAGGGGGGCCTCATGGGGCTGCAGGATCCCCAAGACCTCGTGGCGCAAAAGGGGCAGGACCTCAGAGGCGTCCGTTATCCCTTTCTTTTTCACTTCACGCCTCACCCCTTCGATAAGCCTCTGAGCCGCCGCCACCCCCACATCGGCCGCTATGAGGACCTCCTCCAGCTCCTCATAGAGGGCCTCATCCAGACCCCTGCCCGGTCGCAGCAGGTCATCGACCCCGCCGACCAGCAGCCCCTGGGTCTTGGCCAGACCCCGTCGCAGCCTCTGAAAGATCCCGCCTTTTTCTTTTTTGCCCATTGTTGAGGATTCTCCAGCAGGGCTAAAGAAGTCAAGAATTTATTTGATTGAAAATAAGTTCCTTCCCTCTCCCCTCTGGGGCCGGGACCTTACGGCCCGTCAGCGGGAGAGGGAGTAGATGGCATTTTAATCGCTCCGGAGACTGATGCTGTCATAGGAAAATATGAAAAAAGGAAGGTGATTCTTCCCGTTAGAAGCCATTCAAGGCGAAGAGGGCCGCACCCAGGGCCCCAACAATCTGCGGCTCAGAATAGATGGCGAGAGGGGTCTCCAGCTTCGCTTCCAGGGCCTTGACCACGCCGATGTTTTTGGCCACCCCGCCGGTCATGACCACCGGCGGTTTCACTTCCCCGATCCTTTCGAGGAGCCCGAGGGTCCTGTCCGCGATGGCCTTGTGGATGGCATGGAGGATATCCTCTACAGGATGCCCTTCCGAGACGAGGGAGACCACCTCCGACTCGGCAAAGACGGTACAGATACTGCTGATCTTGAGCTCATCCTTGTACTGGAGGGATCGCTCGCCCATCTGTTCGAGCTCTACCGTCAGGGCCTTGGCCATTACCTCCAAAAACCTTCCCGTGCCGGCAGCGCACTTATCGTTCATGTCAAATTCCAGCACCCTTCCCTTTTCATCCGCCCTGATCACCTTGGTATCCTGTCCCCCGATGTCGATGATGGTACGGCACTCGGGAAAGAGATGGCTTACCCCCTTGGCAATACAGGTTATCTCGGTAATCTTTTGATCGGCGAACTCGGCGATCTGCCGGGCGCACCCGGTGGAGACAATCCGCGTGATCTCCTCCCGTTTGACCTTGGCCTTTTCAACGGCGTGCTCCAGGGAGAGCCGGGAGGCCTCCTTACTGGAACCCCCGGTCAGGACGATGGCATACCCCAGCATCCCCCTCTCTTTATCGAAAACAACGGTCTCAGTAGAAAGTGACCCGATATCTATCCCTGCCGCAATCATCTCCTTTCGCCTCTACTCCCCCTTCCAGACGGGTTTGCGCTTCTCCATAAAGGCCGTAAGCCCTTCGTTGGCGTCATGGGTGCTCATGAGATCCCCTTTGTAGATGGCCTCAGATCTCTGCAAGGCCTGCTCGAAGTCTACATCCATCCCTGCCAGCACGGCCCGTTTGGCCCACTTGAGGGCAACAGGGCTCTTATCGGCAAGCCTGTCGATGAACTTGTCAACCTCTTGGATCAGCTTATCTTCCGGGACGGCCAGGTTGATCAGCCCGATCCGCTCAGCCTCCTTGGCATCGATGGAATCCCCTGTCAGGATGATTTCGAAGGCCTTCTTTACGCCGATGAGCCGGGGGAGCCAGGCCACCACCATGGACGGATAGACAGCCAGTTTTATCTCCGGCTGGCCGAATTGTGATTTCTCAGAGGCAATGACCATATCGCAGAAGACGGCAACCTCAAACCCCCCTCCCAGGGCGAAACCATTGACCACGCCCAGGGTGGGCAGATCGAGCGTTGCCATGATCCGGAAGATTTGGTGAAAGACCGCTATCATCTCATCAACCTTGTCGGCGGTGTGATCCTTTACATCCACCCCCGTGGAGAAGGCCTTATCCCCGGCCTGGGTGATCACGAGGAGCTTCAGTTCTTTCTGTCGCCCCTTGACCTCCTCCAGGGCCTGGTTCATCTCCCGCATGGTCTTGATATCGAGGACGTTGTACGGCGGGCGGTTGATGGTTATGGTTGCTATCCCTTTTTTTACCTCAAAGAGGATATTCTCATAGCCCATTGCCGCCCCCTCACTCTATGACCATGAGGACGGTATCCGATGTTACCTCATCCCCTGCCTTGACATTGACCTCTTTCACGGTCCCCGAAACCGGGGCCACCACAGGCATCTCCATCTTCATCGCCTCCAATGTGGCCACCTGATCATTCTCCTTTACCTGATCCCCTGCTTTCACATTGACGGTCACGATCTTCCCTACCATGGGTACAGTCACCGATGTCGCCATATCCGACCTCCTTTTTCCCTAATTTTCACCTTGTGCATTTAATAACAAAAAGGGGGGTTATGTCAAGCCTTCTCTACCCCACGGCAGCAAGCTCCAACCGCGCCTGCCACTTCTCCTGGATGATCTCCTTCAGGGGCAGGTGTTCCTCACTGCTCAGTTCAGGGTCATGCTTGATAAGGGCGAAGGCCTCCCGGCGGGCCTGCTGGAGGAGGCGGACATCCCTAATGATGTTGGCCACCCTGAAGTCGGGCAACCCCCACTGCCTCACCCCCAAAAACTCGCCCGGGCCTCTGATGGCCAGGTCCTCCTCGGCGATCCGGAATCCGTCGGCGGTCTTCTCCATGACCTTCAGGCGACGCCATGCATCCTTGCCAATCCGGGCAGGGGCCAACAAGAGGCATACTGACGGGTGGGAACCCCTCCCGATCCTCCCCCGCAGCTGATGCAGTTGCGAGAGGCCAAACCGCTCGGCGTGCTCCACCACCATGACCGTGGCATTGGGGTAGTCTATCCCCACCTCGATCACCGTGGTGGCCACGAGGACCTGAATCTCCCCCTCCCGAAAGGCCCGCATGGTTCGCTCCTTTTCCTCACTCTTCATCCTGCCGTGGATGAGTCCGACCCGATAGTTGGGGAAGACCTCCTGCTGGAGGCACTGGGCACCCTGGGTGGCGTCTCGCAGGTCCATCCGCTCCGACTCCTCCACCAAGGGGTAGACGACGAAGGCCTGCCTCCCCTTCTCTAGCTCCTCCTCCGTCGTGCGGTAGACTTCTCCCCGCTCCTTTTCTCGGTAGACCATGGTAACGATGGGGCTCCTGCCCGGAGGGAGTTCATCCAGGACCGATACCTCCATGTCCCCGTAGAGGGTCATGGCCAAAGTCCGGGGGATGGGCGTGGCGGTCATTACCAACAGGTCCGGAATCATCCCCTTCCGCTTCAGGCGGGCGCGCTGCATCACCCCAAAGCGGTGCTGCTCATCCACCACACTGAGGCCCAGTTTCTTGAAGGAGAGCCCCTCTTGGATGAGGGCATGGGTCCCCACCACCAGCTGGGCCTCTCCCTCCGTGATGGCCGCATAGAGCTCATCGCGCTCCTTCCCCTTGATCCGCCCGGTCAACAGGACGGGCTTTATATCCAGCCCCTCCAACCACTCTCTGAGGTTGAGGTAATGCTGCTCCGCCAGGATCTCAGTCGGGGCCATCACGGCCGCCTGGTAGCCGTTGTCGATGGCGATGAGCGAGGCGATCAGCGCCACTGCCGTCTTACCGCTCCCCACATCCCCCTGCAGCAGGCGGTTCATGGGGTGGGGCTCGGCCATATCCCCCTTGATCTCCTCGACCACCCGCTGCTGGGCCTTAGTAAGGGTGAAGGGGAGTCTTTCCAGGAGCTGATCAGCCGAGGGGGTCCTCTCTACACCGAAGGCGATCCCCTCCTCCTGGGCGATGCCCCTGCGCCGCAGCGCCATACCCAACTCCAGGAAGAAAAACTCCTCAAAGGCCAACCGCTGATGAGGCCGGGAGGTCTTGAGGTTGAGCCGCTCGATGTCGAGATACCCCTGCGGGAAGTGGACCTCGCACAGGGCCTCGGAGAGGGGCATCAGGTTGCATCGCTGGCTCACCTGGGGGGGGAGGGGGCTTGTCATCTTGCCGGCGGCATCCTGCACCACCTGGTGCATGATCCCCCTGATCCGGCGCTGGTAGAGCCCCTCGGTCTCAGAATAGACCGGGACGACGCGCCCGAAGTGCAGGGAGTCCCCTTCCTTGCCCTCGACCCACTCCAGGTCAGGGTGGTGTATCTCCTTTTGTGCACGATACCCCCGTACGTCCCCGCAGAAGATGACCTGGTCACCCTTTTTGAGGCGTCCCCTGATGTACTTGATCCCCTGAAACCACTTGGCAGTAATAAAGCCGCTGCCGTCCCCCAGCATAGCCTCATAGACCCTGCGCCGGCTCTTGGGGTAGACCACCTCACCCGCCGCAATCACCTCAGCATACCCCACACAGCGATCTCCCACCCTGAGATCAGCCACCCGCCTGATCTCCCGGCGGTCCTCATACCGGATGGGGAGGTTGTAGAGGGCGTCCTCTACGGTCTCTATCCCCTTCTTCTTGAGCAACTGGGAGATCTTCGGCCCGACCCCTTTGACGTATTGTATGGAGTTCCTCAGGACATGGGCTATCTCCTCCTGGCGATAGGGTGTGTTATTCTCCATGGGTGCCAGCAATCCCCTGATCTCGGCCAGCAACCGTTCCCCTTCCCTGATCCGCTCCTCTTTTGCACCATCCGTGGCCTCCTCAAAACCGACGAAGCGCTCGTGTAAGGTCCTGAGCTTGGTTTGTATCGACGAATCCGGGGAAAGGGAAATGGCCTCCTGGGCCAGGCCGGTGATCAGGTCCTCCAGACCTTTGATGTTAGGGAGCCGGGAGAAGTTGTCTCTGGAGGCGAGGGCCAAGGGGCCGGCAAGAGCGCCGATGATTTCGATGAGCCTATCCGTAGGAGCGTTTTGCATACCTGTCTATAAGGATACACTTTTCCGTCGAAGGGTTCAATCCCGCCAATGGCGGGACTGGAATCCTACAGGTCATGTATTGTGAGGTTATTTTCCCCTCTGATCGGTTGGGGGCGTCTCATGAAGGGGTTCTATGATCTTTATATACTCCCGCTGACACTGCTCACACCTGATCCGGTTCTCCCCCGGCTGAAGGTCGCGGTATTCCACCACCTCGTCACAGTAGGGGCAGCGGTTGGGAAAAGAGCTGACAAATATCTCCCTGCGCTCAGACATGACGATTTATCTTAGAAGCCCTTTGTATAACACTCTTCAGGTTTTATTTGGTTTAAGATTCCTGGTATACAAATAACTGAAAAGATAGAGCCCTGTTACTATCCCTTGAAATATCCACGTAGGAACCATTCTGTCCGCAAGGATAAGACCTGTTGCCACCGCATATATCCCCGTTATGATGAGGCCGAACAGGACAGGAAAGACGGTCAGGAGAAGGACCCCCCTTCGCTCAACAGGTCTTCTATCCGCCCAAATCAAAAGGAACGTCCACCCCAGCATTAAAGAGGCACCCAGCCCCATGGCATATCTATATTCATAGCCCGGATTGAAATCAGGTATGCCGTACGTTGACCCCCCCCAACCTTGGAAACAACATAATGATTGCAGATAAGGCGTCAGCTACAGCACCAATCCAGTAACAGACCCTCAACAGAAGAATCTTTTTTCGCATCTCTTTCTCCTTTACGATTTGATGAGACTCTCGAAAAGAGATAGCAGAGGGGGAGCGGGATGTCAAGGTAGGTAAAGAACTCAGACTGACCCAGGACAATTGCTCTCATGATCAAATATTGAAATCTGATCTCCTTGTATTTATCTTTACAAAAAACCCTCTGTGTGTTGATAATAGGACATGCACAAACTATTTTATCCCGAGCGCGTCGCGGTGATCGGGGTCTCCGAGCGGCAAGAGAACTTGGGCAGACATGTCATGGAGAATATCGTCAGGTTCAACTTCGCCGGTGACGTGTTTCCCGTGGGGCCCCGCGGCGGTACGGTATTCGGGAGGCAGATCCTCACTTCGGTTGATCAGCTTCCTGCGGGGATCGACGTGGCAATCATCATCACGCCGGCGGCAACAGTGCCTGATATCATCGACCAGTGCGGTCAGCAAGGGATCGAGTGGGTCATCGTCGAGACAGGCGGTTTCGGTGAGCTCTCAACAGCCGGGAAGCAGCTGAGTGCAGAACTCATCAGCAGGGCCCGAAAAAGGGGGATACGGATCGTCGGCCCCAACGGGCTGGGTATCATCAGCATGGGCCCTTCCCTCGTCACACCCTTCGTCCCCATGCGCAAGGAGGCCCTGAAGCCGGGCCCGGTAGCAGTGCTGGCCCAGAGCGGGGCGGTTATGTACACCCTGGTCAACCAGCTGAGCAACAACAACATCGGCATCAGCAAGGCAGTGAGTTTCGGGAACAAGGTGGATCTGGATGAGATAGACTACCTCGCCTATCTCGTCGATGATGACGAGACCGAGATCATCGTCCTGTATCTGGAAGGCATCAGGAGGGGGCGCCGGCTCATGGAACTGGCCAAGAAGACGACCAAGCCGATCGTCATACAGAAGGCGAACCGGTATCCCCTCACCAGCCGGATCGCCCGGTTTCACACCGAGGCCTTGGCCACTGACGACCGCGTGGTGGATGCCGCCTTCCAGGAGGCAGGCATTGTCAGGGCCCATACCTACCGCGAGGTTGTCGATGGGGTGAAGATCCTCAGTCTCCCCTCTATGCGCGGGAACAACCTGGTGATCATCTCCCGCTCAGGGGGGGTGGCTATCACGGCCGCTGACTTCGCGATAGAATGTGGGTTCACCTTGTATCCGCTCTCAGCGGCCTTTCTCAACACCGTGCAGGAAAAATCCGGCCCCAAGGTGATCAACCGTACCAACCCGTTGGATTTGGGGGATTTTTTCAACTTCGACTTTTTTGCCGAGGTCACCGAGGATGTCCTGCAAGAAGGCGCCGATGGGATATTCTTCCAGCACGGCGCCGCCACGGATGAGGAGGTTGCAGGGACGATACCCCTGGGCGAGGCCTTTCAGCAACTGAGCAGGAAGTATCAAAAACCGATTTCTGTTTCTTTGCTGTCTGATGAGCGCAACGCCGCCCACATCAAGCGATCCCTCGAGTTTCCCCTGTTTGCCGACCCCCAGGACGCGATCCGCGCCCTCGCCGTGTCGAGAGACCACCATCGGCGAAGCAAAGAACGAGCAGGTGAAGAGCCTCTTCCTCAATTCGCCTTTGATGAAGACATAATACAGAACACCCTTAAAAGGGCACTGACGGAAAAAAGACCCCTGCTCCTGGGCGAGGCCCTGGAGGTCGTGGGCGCAGCGGGCATCCCGTGTGCCCCCTATGCCGTAGGCCATGATGCGGATGAGGCCGTTGCGTATGC
>CAZFIR010000005.1:0-9025 GCA_964519535.1 uncultured Thermodesulfobacteriota bacterium
CAATCCATGGGACGTGGCTGCCGGAAAGCTCATCGTGGAGGAGGCCGGAGGGGTCGTGACGGACTTTGGCGGAGGGGGCCTGGACATCTACGGCCAGGAGATCCTCGCCAGCAATGGAAAGATCCATGAGGAGATGATAGGGGTGTTAAAGAGAGGAGGTTAAAACAGGTATTACGATGGCACCTGTTTTACCTAGCTTTGCAAATCAACCCAAGAATCTCAGTGCGACTGGAATACCATAGACGATGAAAAGTAGCGCAAACATTGATATGAGGAAATAGTGAATAAACGGCATCTTTTGAATGTCGCTCCCCTTGGGCGGCCTGAAATAGGCAATTTGCCAAACGGTGCGCCACAGCCAGAAGAGCGCATACGCACCTGTAATACCCAACGCTAGACCTTTAGATTGACTTAGTTCATCAACGTAGCAAAATGAGAGAAGTGCAAAGACCACGAACAAAAGAAGAAGCGCAATGTGAATCGTGTAGAGTATCCTTTGATTTGGCAGGCTGAGTTTCCTAAACTCCCGTCGCCAGTAAAACAGCCGGTAAAAGCGGCTGTGCAAGACAGCCATGAATAATGATAGGATTCCACCGATGATAATGCATATCTGAGCAATAGTCATTCGTATCTCCTCATTGTATTATTTAAGAACGCCCGACTTTTTTCGCCTCTTCACTAACATCCTTTTTCAAATAGAACTGCCCATTTTCAGTCGCGCCGACGATTTCGGTGAGAACCAGATATTTGAGCGCCTTGGGGCGGTAATCCCGTAATCCTATCCGGAAAAATACTGGAGATGCATAGGGAAGGGTCTTTGCCGACGACGGATCGAGGGCCCCCTGCTGCTTAAGGTCGTTTATAACTATTCTAAAGGCGCGATTCATCTTTATGCCCTGGATCTTTTTTGCCACTATGAAGACAAGCACCACAATAATGATCGCCAGGATGATTTGGACCGCTTCTATCATATAATCAACCTTTCAAAGCGTATTTAAGAGCTGCGGATGTCCTCATATCAATTGAATACGGGATATATGTATTTCGCGCCCCGCAATACTACGCGACAGTTTTTGTCTCTTGGGGTCTCAGGGGGGAAAAAGGCCTGTAGATTTTTCAATGGCAATGGTGAACGTCAAGGCAGATTACCACCGAATTAAAGCGCTCCCCCATGTCAATCCCCCGCCGAAGGCCGTCAGGAGGACGAGATCCCCTGGTTGGATGGTGCCGTCTCTTACCGCCTCATCCAGGGCAATGGGGACCGTGGCAGAGGAGATGTTCCCATACTTCTCAATATTCACGTAGACCTTATCCATGGAGATGTCCAATTGTTTGGCCATTCCTTGCAGGATGCGGAGGTTGGCCTGATGGGGGATGATCACCTTGACGTCATCCATGGTGAAGTCATTGCGATAGAGGGCCTCCTCGCAGGCCTCGGAGAAGCGCCGAACAGCCACCTTGAAGGATCGATTGCCCTCGATCATGTGCAGGGTGTGGAGCTTCTTGTCCACGCTCTCGTGTGATATGGGGGTGGTCTTCGATCCGCCTCCCGGCATCAGGAGGGTGTCACCGCCGGCCCCATCGGTATGTATGTGGGTGGAGAGAATACCCCGGTCGTTTTCCACCTCCGTGATCACCGCCGCCCCGGCGCCGTCACCCCAGAGGATGCAGGTCTCGCGGTCGGTCCAATCCAGTGTCCTGGTCATGATCTCCGAGGCGACCACCAGGACATTGCGAAAGGTCCCGGTCTTTATGTACTGCTCCGCCACGGAGAGGGCGAAGATAAAGCCCGTGCAGGCGGCAGTGACATCAAAACTGACGGCGTTCACCGCCCCAATCTTCGCCTCCAGCCAGTTGGCCCCGGCAGGGCAGTGGGTGTCCGGGGTGATGGTGGCCATCACGATGAGGTCAACCTCTTCAGGGACAACACCCGCATCCGCGAGGGCCCGCTCACACGCCACCTGGGCCAGGTCTGAAGTCGCTTCATCAGCCTTGGCCAGGTGCCGTTCTCGGATCCCCGTCCTGGTCGTTATCCACTCGTCGCTGGTATCGAGGGTCTTCTCCAGATCGAAATTAGACAGAACCTTTTCCGGAACATGAGAACCCGTTCCGATGATTCCCGCACGTTTCATTCCCATCTCCCTCACGTGATGTAGCAGGGCATTACGAGGATATACTTTTGACCGGCCCTTTGTCAATACAAAGGCCCCTTCAGGCCCGGAAGGCCTTGACAGAGATGCGGGAAAAAGGTATAAGATTATGTGATTTTATGAACTTGCCGTGAGGTCGGGATATGGAGCATGCCCTCCTTTTAAATGCAACCTATGAGCCGCTCCGGGTGGTTTCATGGAAAAAGGCCATCACCCTGGTCACCTTGGGCAAGGTGGAGGTTATCGAGGAGTACGATCGTGAGGTGCACAGCATCTCCTTTACCATCAGGCTCCCCTCCATTATCCGACTCATCCGATATGTCCGCAAAAAGAAGGCGGGGGTGAAATTTTCCCGTCAGAATATCTACGCCCGTGACAAAAATCAGTGTCAGTACTGCGGGAGGAAGCTCTCGAGCGAGGAACTGACCTACGACCATGTGACCCCCCGCTCGATGGGGGGTAAGACCGAATGGAACAACATCGTCACGTGCTGCATGGAGTGCAACAGACACAAGGGGGGGAAGACCCCGCGCGAGGCGGGGATGAAACTCCTGCGCAAGCCCACCAAACCGGAGTGGCTCCCCATCTTGCGAATCACCATCAACATCAAGCAAGCCCCGGAGTCGTGGTTCGACTACCTCTACTGGAATGTGGAACTCGAGTCATAGACCCCTGTAGCATGCCCTGTTTCTGTGATAGGCAGGCCACGGCCTGCCTATCTTTATATAAGGGGTGAGAAGGCTGCCGTATCCTGTCAGGGCGATCTCCATGTCGCCGAGAATTCATTATCCTTCCCACCCCGCCTTTCTGGATTGACACCAGTCGTGCAAATGAAGCGGTGGCCATAAAAACTTCTCGAATGATAGAGGGTCACGTGAGGAGGGACGCGAGGTACGATGAAGATACTCCATACCGCAGATATCCATCTCAAGGCATATGGCGATGAAAGATGGCAGGCCCTTCAACAACTCATCGCCATCGGGGAGAAAGAAGGGATAGAGATCTTCGTGATCAGCGGCGACCTCTTTGACAGAGGCATCGATGCCGAGGCCCTCAGGCCGCACATACGAGCGCTCTTCTCAGACACCGGCTTTACGATCTGTCTTATCCCCGGTAATCACGACAGGGATGCGTATGGGGGTGGCACGTATTTCGGTGAAGATTCCGTTGTCTTGACAGACCTGAACAGGCCATTTGCCTATAAGGATGTGATGATATGGGGGATTCCTTTCGAGCCGGCGGAGAGGGAAGAGATTCTGCATCAACTCCGCGCCTTGGCGCACCATATGACCCCCGACAAGAAGCACATCGTGCTCTATCATGGAGAGCTGCTCGATGCCTTCTTTTCCAGGAGGGATTTTGGCGAAGAGGGTGATGAACGGTATATGCCGGTGCGCCTTTCCTATTTTAACGATCTTCAGGTCGATTATGTCCTTGCCGGTCATTTCCATAGGCACTTTGATGTCTGGAAATTGGAAGGGGGGGGATATTTCGTTTATCCCGGCTCTCCGGTTTCCATCACGAAACGGGAGACCGGTCGGAGAAAGGTCAACCTCTTTGATCTCGGCAAGCCCCCCCAGGAATATCCCCTCGACACCCCTTACTTTGAAGCAGTGGTGGTAGCGTGTGATCCTTTTTCCGGGATGAATCCTCTTGAGCAGGTAAAAGAGCGCTTTGATACGTTGCATGCGAACGCACGAATCATCCTCACCATGACGGGGTTTATCAATGGGAAGGCGATCGGGATGAATGAAGAGGAGCTTGTAAAAAACGTGCGGAAGATTGTTCGAGGCAGGAGCGTCGAGGAGCGGTATGAATTCAGCGATATACGGATGATACTGGAAGACGACTTGTTCAAGGGGTTTTTAAAGAAACTTGAGCAGGCCGACTGTGATGAAGGCAAGAAGGAGCAGATGCGAGAGATAGCGGTCAAGGCCATGATGGACGCACGACTATGAGGATAAAAGAATTCTTTATAAAACGATATGGCCCCCTACAGGAGATGAGTTACCAGCTCTCCCATCCATTTCATCTCTTTGTGGGGAAGAATGAGGACGGGAAGACCCTTACCATTGATGCCCTGGTAAAGCTGCTGCTGGGGCGCAATGTGAGGGATTTCGGACGCATCATAGATCGGGTGGAGGAGAGCCCGGAGGGATATGTCGTCATAGAAGGCGATGACGGAACGGAAATCAAGCTCCCGGAGAAGGGTGACTTGACGACAATCGCCGCGGTAACCGCTTCAGAGTGCCGCAATATTTTCGTCATCAGGGACAGTGACCTCTCTATCGCCCGCGAAAGCGAGTTCTATACCACGGTGACCCATCGACTGACAGGTCTCAGGACCGAGGAGATTCTTAAAACAAAGGAGGCCCTGCGGGAGATAGGGAAGATTACGCCGACCGGTATGTTCCAGGATATTAAGGACGAGTTTGTGAAGACGAGGATAGAGGGGGCACAAGAGCTTGTGGGTATTATTGAGGACGTGGCCCGCGAGATGAAAGAGGTGCACTTCGATGAGCTTGAAGAAGAAGTGGTACATAAACAGGAGGACATTGAGCGGATTGAGCATCTGGTTGAACGCCTGGAAGATGCCCGCAAACGCGATAAGTACGCAAGGGGGAAGGAAGCACTGGATAAGCTCAAAGCAGCCATGGAGCGGATGGATGAGCTGCAGGTGCATAATGAGGCTGATGCGCACGTATGGAGGGACTGTGAGAGGGATATTACATATCACGAAGAAGAGCGGGCAGCCCTAGCTGACAAACTGAAGGGTAATGAGGAAGAGCTTAAGGCGATCGACAAGGCGTTGAGGGAAAAGACACGGGAGTTTCGCATCTTTGAAGACCGAAAAAAGCGATTAGACGAAGTAAAGACCGAATTAAACCTCTACGCGATGAAGCGTGAAGAGTCGGTGCAACGAGAACAACGGGGGACGATCTACTTCAGGATGGGGGTCATGGCTGCCCTGCTGCTGGGGATATCCCTGCTCGGGCTCAGCGTCAGGCCATCGCTGATTTTTTATATAGCTGCGCCGCTCTTTTTTATTGCGGCCCTTGTCCTCCTGACGCCCCAGTTCCAACAGGCACGAGACAAGGCATGGCTGGCAGCGGCGTTCGAGCGGATTAAGGTGCCCCTTGCCACATTGGAAGCGAGCGCCGAGACCGCGGATCAAATCTACGCCTCCATCCAGCAGTTTGAGGAGGAGCACCGCACACGGGCTGATGAGATTCAGGAGATAACGAGGAGGAAAGAAAACCTGGAAGAAGGCATAGCTGAGTTGCGGAACCGGGCAATACCGAGCGAAGACAAACGGATTACCGATGCGCGAGAGAAGATAGATCACATACAGAGGAAATCAGGGGTCGAATCATGGCACGACTATTGGCAGGGGCTGAAAGCAAGTCAGCAGCATGAAAAGTCGGTGGGGGAAGAAAGGGGTATTTTACGGAATCTCTTGGGGGCAAAGGGCGAGGTGTTGAAGGATAACAGTGCCTTCTGGCAACAAACGCTGAAGGCCCTTGAGCAGTATCAGGATAAGGCCCAAGGGATCGAATATGATGAAGGTGCCGTCACTCACGTGAAGGGTGAAAAGGCGGCATCAGAGGCACGCCTTGCCGCCCTCCACGATAGGATGACCGGGTTCCGCAAGCGCCTTGAAGAGATCGAGCGGGAGGCAAATAAGATCCTTCAGCTGGAAACGGATTACCTCCATTGCAATACATCGGTGGATTTAGACGCTGTCCGGGATCAACTGAACGAATTTATCAGCGAAAGGGAAGACACCAGAGATGGGGTCTTAAAGGTCATGGGGATTTTTGAGGAGATCGAGGCGGAGGAACAGGAGAAGGTTGCCGAGCTCTTTGGCACGGAGAGCCCTATTTCACAGTATTTTAGCGAGATAACAGATGGACTCTACGAGGCAGTGCTCTTCAATCAGGTGAGGGGACAAATCGAGGTACGGCGTAAGGACGGGGTGACACTCGACGCGGAAAAACTGTCGGGCGGCGCCTATGACCAGTTATATCTTGCCATTCGACTTGCGCTCGGGGAGAGGATCTTGCAGGGGACGAAGGGTTTCTTTATCATGGACGATCCTTTTGTCAAGGCGGATCCCGCTCGATTAGAAAAACAGCTTGAGGTGCTCCGGCGCATTGCTCAACGGGGATGGCAGGTCATCTATTTCAGCGCGAAGGCCGAGATGAAGGATGCCTTAAAGGCGTCAATAAAAAGCGGGGCCGTGAACTACATGGAAATTCAAGGAATATTCGCTTGATCAACGATTACTATGCCTCTCATTGGTATCTTTTCTCCGGCTCAGCGGTGACTTGCGACCGTACATACACCTCTGAGAGTGCCCAAGCCAGCCTGGTCCCGCCAGGCTGGCGGGACCAGCCAGGGTCCAAAAAAAAGAGAAGGGATTGACTTTTTCCATCCCCGTGGGATAACATAAGCGTTATCCCGGTGATGCCATATGCAGAATTTATGGGCTCCATGGAGAATATCGTATATATTGAACCACAAAGAGGACGGCTGCATCTTCTGTAACAGGAGGAATCATGGGAGTGACCGCGAGCACCTCGTCCTGCACCGGGGCGAACATACCATCGTCATGTTAAACAAATATCCGTATAATAACGGCCACCTGATGATTGCCCCGAAGCGCCACGTCGGATTCTTTGAGGATCTGAGGCCGGAAGAGATGAACGATCTCATGGCCGCCATACAGCGTTGTGTCGTCCTCCTAAAGAAGGTCCTCTTTCCCCACGGCTTCAATATTGGCGCCAATGTGGGGAAGGTAGCAGGGGCAGGGGTTGAGGATCATCTCCATTTTCACATCGTCCCCCGATGGGCGGGGGACACCAATTACATGCCGGTTTTGGCCGACACGCGTGTCATACCGGAGCACCTGAGCGAGACCTATAAACGGCTCTCTCAGGTTTTCAAGGAGTTCTAAGCAATGAAATTAGCAAAAGCCACCTTTATTATCTTGCTTGTCTTCCTCACCATCTTCTTTGCCGTAACCTTCTACTTACAAAATATGGAAGCGGTGACCATCAATTATTTCGGATTGCTGGATTCCTTTACCGCCCCTTTCTCCACTGTTTTTTTAACCGCTGCCTTTCTGGGGATGTTCATCGGCATCATCATTGGCATCGTGGGAGGAGGGTTGACCGTCCTCAGACTCCGGATACAGCTCAGGAGGCAGACGAAGGAGGCGGTTGCATTGAAAAAAGAACTGGCGTCCTTAAAAGGTGAGGACATCTCGGAGCCCGAATTCTCCTCATTCACCACCACGAACGAATAATCCCTCCATAATGGATTTCTTTGACCCTGACGGTGAGCCTCTGGTCACCCCCAGAGAGATGGTGAAAAACCTCACTCACCGGCGGATCGGTGCCAAGGCCCTGCAGGTTGAGGCATGTGCACTCATCTGCGTCCTCCGCCTTGACCTGCGGGCCTTTGTAAAGATGTTGCAGGGGGAGATGCTGGGTTCATGGAAGGGTTACCGGGAGGTCTACCGGGGCAGCGCGGGAGCAGGTCGGGTCACTATTACCTGTTCCTTTTTCGGTGCCCCCAACTGTGTGGCCCTGGCCGAGGAGCTGGCCGCTTTCGGCATGAAGCGGGCCCTTTTTGTTGGCTATTGCGGCTCCCTGCAACCGGGGGTGCGTACCGGGGATATTATCGTCCCTCTCGAGGCCATCAGGGAGGAGGGGACGTCCTTTCACTATCTTCCCTCCGGTGCGGTTGCTCAGCCCCACCAAGAGACCCAGGATGTTATCGTGGATTGCCTGCGGCATAGCAAGGCCCCTTACCATCAAGGCACGATATGGAGCACCGATGCCATCTATCGCGAGACCAAGGGCAAAGTACAGCGGTATCAGGCAGAAGGGGTTCTGGGGGTGGAGATGGAGCTTGCCGCCCTCTTCGCCTTTGGCATGGCACAAAAGGTGATGGTAGGGGGGTTGTTGGTGGTTACTGATGAGCTCTTCACGGGAAGTTGGCGTCCGCGGTTCTTGTCCCCGCAGCTCATCAGGGGAGTGCGCAGGGCGCGCAAGGTGGCCGTGGAGATCCTGCGGGAGCTGGCGTAAATACTTTTGAGGGGGGAAATAGGATGTTCCTCTGTTTCCTCTCAAATTTGTCAAGCTAGTCAACAACGTCCCATTCCTTCCCCCCAAGGATAACGCTTCGACCCCCTTGACTTATATAACTATCTTAGCAATTTCCTCAGTTACCAGTTCCTTAAAAAAATCATACCACTCAAGGGATTCACCTGCAACGATAACACCTGGTAGAAATTGGGCAAGGTGTCCAATGACACTCTGAAATGCTTTTTCAGTCACTCTGATGGGACGATTCATTTTAGGTTCCCTTTGAGTACAAAAACATTTCTTTGGATACATATTGTCTTCTGGAATACATTGAAGATCACTAAGTAGACCCGCGCATTCTTCGTCAAGACCCGGGGTGCCAGGAGGGAAATAGAATCGGTGTGGAATATCCAACTTCTGATCCCTGAGTACGTATTGCTGGGAGTGTCTGTTCTTATAGGAAAAAAGCGGCAGGCAAAGCCACAAATTGAAAAAATAGTTATCGGGTACTCTCCAATCAGACTCGATCTTTTTTATGACCAAAATCGGGCGTATCTTGCACTTGAGAATCATCAGGTCGGTATCGGACTCAAGTTGGAAAACTTTGTATGGTCTGTGCGGTAACCTTTTTTCTCTTGTTCCATATTTAAATCTGGCAATTCTCCAGGTTGATTGTTCTTCACGCAATGGATCATACTTATCTTCTACTAATGTCAAGATCTCATCATCCTTGTAGAAAACTGGTGCCATGCTAATATTACCTTGACAGACATCTGGTGGTGG
>CAZFIR010000006.1:0-3907 GCA_964519535.1 uncultured Thermodesulfobacteriota bacterium
ACCGCGGTTATGGCATTTGATAGAGCGGGCGGCTATGGACTGTCGATTCAGCCTTTGTATGAAGATAATCATTCTCCGCCTGCCATGCTTATAGTAGGCAGCTATTATCGTGCCGGTACGTTCCCTCCCTTTACAGAGAAGCTTAAGAAAGAGTTCGAAGAAGCTGCCAAGAAAGACTTAGGTCCAGGCTACTCTGTTACGGCCACTTATGCTCAATTGACTCCATTTGAAGGCGTAGAGTTAACTGTCATGAAGCTTCAGTAGTAACGCTAATCATCTTTGATGAGCGTAACAATTTATTGTACCTGACGAGAAGAAGCTGGCTGATTTTTCGTTAAATGCCACCTAAGCTAAAAATGTTTTTGGCCCGCAGATGAGCTCTAGCATTAGGCATAGAATGAATCCAGAAACTGAAGACGAAAAAAGAACGAGACTGTTGAAGGAGTTGGAGGGAAAGAACATATCCCATTATGGTGCCTTGCTGCAGACTATCATCCAATCTGAATTGGATAGTGTTAAAACTATTATCACCCTGTCGTCAGTGGCCATAGTTTTATTGTTCACGGTCAGCATGTCTGAGGGATCATTTGGGATCATCGGTCCAATAATTTTGAGCATAAGTGTGCTTTTCTTTATTGTAACAATTGTATTAGGACTCCTTTTCCTTAACCAAGCGAGCACCAGGTATGAGGACGAGTTAAAAGGAGCAAATAATAAGAAGAGGTTGAATAGCTTACTTAAAGCTAGAAAAAAGTTTAGCATTTATCGCAAAGGAACATTCATAACTTTTGTGGTTGGGATTATTGTTGGAGTTGGATTTGGAGTCCTTCGGTTTTATGAAAAATTATTTTAATATACCTAACAAGACATTAGATATAATCCGAGACAGCTGCGCCACCATAAAGGTATCAATGTGATGTTAGGCCAAAAAAATGGACACGCAAACTTACGAAAAAAAGCTTAAGAACTGCGCGCTGAATCAAAAGACATGGATTAATTCGGGAGAGCGCTTACTAAAATCTGCTGAGTTGATGCTTGAGCAATATCATGATTTTTGGAATAATTTAAAAAATAATAACAAATTTGATGATTCAAAAATTTCAACTTTATACATGCTCTATGCTTATGCGATTGAAAACTTCTTAAAAGCACTATTAATCCTAATAGACAAAACTTTTTCAGAACATAAAGATTGGAAAAAACTGCCAAACACATTACAAAGCCACAATCTATATAAACTGTGTAAGAAAGCAGGACTAAAAGAACTAGCAAGTGAATTTGAATCAATTTTAAAAAGATTGTCCAGAAGTACAGAATGGTATGGCAGGTATCCAACTCCAATTTATGCTAAAGATTTTGAAAACGTAAGATGTTCAGAAAATGAAATAAAAGTTATAAGCCTGTCTCAGTATGCTAGCAACGACTTACATGAAATCAATTATATTATTAGTGAAATACGAAACAAAATACAAAAACGCATAACAATGGGGACAAGCTAACAGTTAGACCTGCGGTCTACTTCCCTCTCTTGGCGCGACTGCAGCTTATCCCAGGCGTTAGACGGTTTCTCCAGGGTATAAGGCTTGTGATCGGTTCAGAATTAGTCTTAGGGGGGCTGCAAGAGAAGATATAGAAGGGGTCGCCTTGACAGGGGACAATTCAGTCTAGTTAGGCATGGAAGCTGACGTGTTAAACTGCGCCGTTGATTTCAGTCATTAGGCTGTTTAATAATAAACATAGGATAAAAAATTGTCTGTATGCCTTAAACGTCTTATATATTGGCTTATGCTTACAACGATATCTGTTGTCGTGGGAATAGCCATAGATGTAGTCCTGAAAACAGAATCCTTCCCTCTCCTCGTACGCTTCGTAGGTCTTATGGGTATGATAGTGGCCCACTTCCCGCTCAAGAGGACGGGAAGGTTGCTTAAACTGTTAGGAGAACAAAAAGAATGGGGTTGTACAAATCGACTGATCACTACGGATATCTATACGTGTGTTCGGCACCCCCATCACTTGGGGGTTGGTATCTTTATGACTTCTCTTGGCCTCCTCATAGGCCATTGGTGGTCATTTCTCATTATCACCATTACTCAATGGGTATGGGTTGTTGCATTCTTATTTCTGGTGGAAGAGAAGGAACTGACAGAGAAATTCGGAGAAGAATACAAAGCATATCGTCAACAGGTGCCTATGTTATTCCCAAAACTGATGTGTGTTTTCAGGGTTTTGACTAAGCCTATTGAATAGCAAAAAATAGCTTTTCTTCATTGTAATGCGCCTTTACGCTAACTTCAAGTCTGAGAGGCAATCAATATGGCAAGGGGGTCGCGTCTTGACCAGGGACAATGCAGTCTATCCAGGGCACACAAGATGCTGACTCATTATTGGTATCAGGCAGGACAAAGGGCAACAAGAGGCAATGGACAGGTATGACCTATGCCTTGCGTGGAACTGGGAGTATGACGCCGATTTTGTGACCCTGCTCGACGCTGCCTGTCAGTCACATAGGCTGTCGCTGTTGCAAATCATCCCTCCAAACGTTGCAGAGATAACAGACGCCCTGGTGAGGGGCCAGATCGTCTGCCAAGCCTTTTGGGACCGGGCCTCTGAAGACGATGCACGGTTTATCCCTATTGTCCAGTGGGCCGCCGACCACTGTGCGTATCGAATCAATGCCGTTGAAAAAGCCCGCCTCACGTGGGACAAGGCTGCAATGCACCGGGCCTTCACCGGGCTTGGCCTGCACACACCTTACACCATCATCCTCCCGCCGTATGAGGAGCAGCCTGAAGTTCCGCTCATTGATTTAGAGGCTCTCGGTGAACGCTTTACCATCAAGCCTGCACACGGCGGCGGGGGAGAGGGGGTAGTTGTCGAGGCTACCTCGTTATCTCAGGTACAGGAAGCACGGCAGGAATATCCTGGTGATTGGTACCTGCTGCAGGCGCACGTGACTCCGGCACAACTGCCCTCACGGGCGGCGTGGTTTCGTGTCTTCTACTGTGCAGGACAAATATATATATGCTGGTGGGATACAAACACCCACGTGCACACCCCCGTCACTCCTGCCGAAGAAACAAGCCACGATCTCGGCCCCTTGCGTAACAGAGCGACCGCGATCGCCCAATTCTGCGGCCTTGATCTCTTCTCCACAGAAATCGCGCTCACACCGGACGGCCTCTTCGTCGTTGTGGACTATGTCAATGATCAGATCGATCTGCGCCTGCAATCAAAGGCAGTCGATGGTGTCCCTGATGACCTTGCGCTGGATATCGCCGAAGGTATCGTGGGGCTTGTGGCAAGCCGCGGCGTGGAGTGAACTGAGCTCTCGCGCTGAAGGAGCGGCAAAAAACTTGACCTCCCCTTATTACCAATATATGATTCCGCCATCCCTCGTAAGAGGTATAACAATGCATCTGAAACAGGTGACCCTTCATCCGGAGAAATACCCAACCCGGGATTGTTATCCCTTCAATCTCTCCATCTTTCAACAAACCCGATCCATCCCCTTCAGCTCCCCGATAACATTATTTGTCGGTGAAAACGGAACCGGCAAATCCACATTGCTGGAAGCGCTCGCTCACCTGTGCGGCATTCACATATGGCGTGATGCCGACAGGAGACGCTTTGAGTACAACCCCTATGAAGACGAGTTCCACCAGTACCTTTCGATCGAATGGACAACGGAACGCGTGTACGGATCGTTTTTTGGGTCGAGTATATTCAGGCACTTTGCCAAGCTTCTCGATGAGTGGGCGGCAGCCGATCCCGGTCAACTTGACTACTTTGGCGGTAAATCACTGATGACACAATCGCACGGCCAGTCGCTGATTGCATTCTTCCGGAGCCGCTATCAAATCAAAGGACTGTATCTACTGGACGAACCGGAAACTGCGCTTTCCCC
>CAZFIR010000007.1:0-12371 GCA_964519535.1 uncultured Thermodesulfobacteriota bacterium
CCCCGGGGCCGGCTACGCCGACACCATCTATCCCAAGACCCCGGAGGGCAAACCCTTACCCGCCAACGTGGGACACTTCTTCGGGGCCCTCAGGGTCGACGGATTCCGTCCCCTGGATGAGTTCCGGGCCGCGATGGATGATATCATCCGGCGCATAAAGGCCTCCCCTAAGGCCGAAGGCAAGCAGCGTATTTACATCCACGGAGAAAAGGAATTTGAAGCGGCTGAGAAGCGGATGGTCCAGGGGATACCCCTCTCCCCGAAGGTCGCGGCCGATCTCAAGGCCATTGCGCAAGAAATTGGCGTGAACTACGATCTGTAGGTGGGCTTCATCGTCCTTGCGCCGGTAGACATGGATCTCTGCCCGCGGAGCGCCTCCGCCCCCATAGTGGTGATATTTCTGATGAATATGGCCGTCCTCAGATGAGCGAACCCTTAAAATTTATCAGGTGTTATATGATCCCCGAATTGTGCTTGCGCTGCCCCTAATCTTTCGCGCTGCTGTTCCAGTACCTCAAAGAATTGTTGCGGCGTATCGGGGACCGTCGTGCGGTAGATCTGAGTCAATCGCTCGATCTTGGCCAGATGGTGAGGCACCCGAACGGAGAACTGTTGTATATAGTCTGCCTCAGGGTAATCACCCTTTAGTATCTCCTGAAAGAGTCGTTTCAGGTCGTCATATGTGGGGATAAAGCCGGTCGGGATCTTGATGGCGTCGACATCACCGTGCACCCTCAGTTCCATCCATTTAAGCCATACGCGTTTGTCGGTCTTATGGTTTGCAAAGGTCCCGTCTGGTTTTCTCAAGAAGTAATTTACCGAGAAGATGCGGGGGGACACAGTCAACCCGGCTCCAAAATTAAGGTTATCTTCTATATAGCGCCCGATGGGGATGGAGAGAAAGTCAAGATTGGACATGGGGTTGAACTCGCGCACTCCTTCTTTGCCCAACGTGGCAGCCGTGGTTTCGGATTCCAGAGATGCCCCTTTCGTAATAATACCGTGGACCCAATCAAAGGCCTCCTCCACAGGCACCCAGGTGTCGGAATCTCGCCCTCCATAGATGATCCCACTCAGTATGACACCCTGTGGGTCATGGAGTTCACGACCCACATTTGCGAGGGTCGCCAAGTCTAAGGTGAAGCGGGCATTCTTATGGGAAGGCGGTATTTCTTTCCCTGCTTTATCTTTCTTGCCCACAAACCACTCACCCGAGTGATTAATCCCGTCATGGTCATGGGGGCCCTGGCCGTCTTTCCCAACCCAGTATGCATCTTTGTCCTTTGTTACCAGAATATTGGAAAAGATGATCTCCGCAGGGGAATTGAGCGCCTGCCATAAAACCTTGTCGTCGACAGCGTTTATCCCCTCGATAATCCCAAACATCCCTTTTTCTACATTCACGGCTCGCACACGGTCGTCGATTTTCCGCAAATAAGCGATGTCATCACCGATGATGGTTTCATCTTCGATCGTCGCGGTCGCTGTCTTTCCGCACATAGAAGGGAATGCCCCTGCAAAATACGTGGTCCTTCTTCCCGGACCGTGCACGCCCATCAAGAGCATATGTTCCGTCAGCCACCCTTCCTTTGAGCCTCGTTTAATGGCCAGGCGCATTGCCAGCTTCTTGAGCCCGAGGGTATTACCGCCATACTGGGTGTTTGAGCTGTAAATAATATCACCTTCCAGATCGATATAGACCCGACGCTTTTCAATATTCTTGCTCACCAGTAAACCCAGTCCTGCTTCCGCGAGCTCTCCCTGTGAGTGGACGAATTTAAAAAATCGATCTGAGTCGCCCAACCGGATGAATTCACCATATCCCTGCCTGTACAGGAGATCTTCGCTATGGGCAACATAACCGGAGTCCGTGAGCTGAACGCACGGAATTGAGAATTCAGAGTTCGGAGGGCCAAGACAGAAGAATTTGATGTATAATTCTTTTCCCTCCATGATGTTGCTCAAAATGGCGCGAATCTCCCTGATACCTTCATCCCGGTCCATGGCGTTGATCTCAGGCCCGAGATCCACTCCCTTGGAAAGGAGAAACTTGCTGGTCGCCTTGTCCCGGGCTTGATCGTAATATCCGTCAAAATGTATTGTGTGGCCTTCTATAGCAAGCTTAGCTTCCTCATGGTTTCTGATCGCCGCCTCTCTGATATGGCGTATGTCCTCCGCCGAATCAGTACAGACAAAGACCTTTGCCGGATTGCATAACTCTACATACTCAGCAATAAAGACATGAAGTTGAGGGTTGTCTATTGGCGCGAGCTTGTCATACTGATCGCCCAATTGATCCATCAGGGTGCCTCTTACCTGCTTATTCTTATCTTTGTCCATAGGGTTGCCTCTTAATATATGTGCTACATACAAAATAGTCAAAAAGTCGTGCAATTCTAGCAAAAAATAATTTTTTTGCAAGAGATTTTGGCCCCGATCGCGAGGAAAGGCCCCTCTCCCCACTGCTGAGCCATGCTGAGGATATGTCCCCGTCCCCTCCTGGCAGAGATCAAACCATCAGGCCGAGGTGTTGGGGGCCGGTCTACCTCATTATTCATATGCAAGAGAGAGGACAAAAGGCTTGACATTTTAGTTCAAATACACTATATTGTGGTTATGAATTTATTATATACAAAGGAGGACGGTATTGACCGACCCATTTTTAGCGCGAGGCAGACGCCTCCTCTCCATCAAGACCCTACCCTGGAAGTCCATAGCTAAATTCTTTTTGACCTTTCCTCTTGTCTTGATCGTTTGTTATGTGCCCGTAACCTATATGGGGTATGAGGGGTATCAAGGGCAAGGAAACTCAGGTAGCTATTGGAATACGGTCCTCTTGGAGTTCGATCCCTCCATCAAAGGGGAGATCTACCGTTTCATCCAGGGGTTCCGGACCGGCCTCAGCGATCAAGAAGAGGTGCAGCTGGCTGAGCTTATCTATGCCGAATCGCATAAATATGGGTGTGATCCGAGGTTAGTCCTCGCCCTCATCATGGTTGAGAGCTCTTTCTACAGCAAGGCCATCTCATCCAAGGGGGCTAAAGGCTTGATGCAACTGCGTCCTCATGTCGCAAAGGCCCTTGCCCAAGAGGTGGGGATAGAATGGAATGAGGAGACGGTCATCTATGACCCCGAGGTAAACATCACGTTGGGGCTCTACTACCTCTCCCGGCTCATCCTCCAATTTCAAGACCTCAAAGTGGCCCTCGCCGCCTATAACTTTGGGCCGACCTTTATCAGAGAACGACTAGAGCAGGGAATGCCCTTGCCCACCCGGTATGCCAACAAGGTCCTGAAGAAATATCGCAAGCTCTCTCAACAAGAAGATCACACACAAGAGATGAAGGCCCTATAAACGGGGGACGAGCTCTTCCACCTTCTCCAGGACCATCTCCGGGGTTATCCTGAGCATACAGTCCTGATCGGGGCAGTCCCGTTTATTACAGGGGGCGCAAGGGAGCCCAACCTGGACGATACCCCCCTCTTGACCATAGGGCCCTATCCAGTTGGAATTGGATGGTCCAAAGAGGGCAACCACCGGTACCCCAAAGGCGGCAGCGGCGTGCATGGCGCCGCTATCCACCCCGACGTAGAGACGTGAGCGCCTCATCAGGGCGAGGAATTGTTTGATAGTGGTCCTGCCCGCCATGACGAGGGCATCCTCTTGCATCATCGACCTGATCTCCTGCAGATAACCTCTCTCCGAGGGAAGGCCTGAGAAGACGAGCTTGGCACCATAGCCGCGGACCAGCGCATCTCCGAGACGGGCAAATGCCCCTTGCTCCCAGAACTTACTCCGCCAACGGGCAGTGGCACTGACAAAGACCAGGAGATCCCCTGGCTTGACTCCCCCCTGGCGGAGGATCCCTTCGATGTAGCGATCATCCTCTGGTGGAATATAGATGGGAAACTCAACCTCCTCGGTGGGACAGCCGAAATAACGGGCAAACTGCAGATAGTTTTCAACGGCGTGCCGGGACTTGTCTCGCACAAAGATGGGACGGTTGAGGAAGAGGTGGCTTAATTCCCGGGCGTTTTTAAAGCCATACCGTTCGGCCCCCCAGTTCAATGAGGCGAAGATACCGCTCTTAAAGAGGGCCTGGAACTCCAGGACGACGTCAAACCGCCTCGCTCGAAAGATCCGGCGGGCCCGCGCGAGGTTACGGAAGAACCTCGCCCCTCCCCGCAGCCACGTGGCGGGGGTGGCATATTTATCGGTAACCGACAGGAGGTCAACCGGGATAAGCTCATCGAGGTAAGGATTGCCGCTCAAGACATCTTGGAGGGCGTCCTGCACCAGCCAGGCTATGTAGGATTTGGGATATCGATCCTTGATGGCCTTCAACGTCGGGAGGGTGAGGATCAGATCCCCGAGGGAACTCAGGCGAACGAAGAGAATCTTTTTGCCATTTAAATCCTTGGGATCACCACGCACGGGATTTCCGCCATCTTCTCGTCACTACCCCCCGCGTGATCCCCCCTCCTCTCACACAATGACATGTGTCCATCTTCATCTTTTATATAATCTCCACGCCCTCACCAGCGACGATCTCTCCGATAACAAAGGCCTGTTCACCAGTCTCCTGAGCCTTGTGTAATATCTCGTCGGCCTCGGAAGCAGCTACCACCAAAGCCATTCCCACCCCGTTGTTGAAGGTCCGCCACATCTCCTCCTCGGGCACTCCCCCCTCTGCTAACAATGTGAAGATGGGCGGCATCTCCCATCTCCCCTTTTCAATCACCGCCTTGGTGCCGAGTGGCAGGATACGTAGGATATTTCCCGGCATCCCTCCCCCCGTAATGTGGGCCATACCCTTGATTGAAAACGTCTGTAAAAGGGAAAGGATCGTCTTGACATAGATGCGGCTCGGCCTCAACAGCTCTTCACCCAAGGGCGCTGTTAAACCGGCGACCTTATCATCAATACCCAATTGCAACTCCTCCATGAGGACCCGTCGGACCAGGGAGTAGCCGTTGCTGTGTAGCCCCTGGGATGCGAGACCGATGATCGCATCCCCGGGAAGGATAGCAGAGCCGTCGACAATCATATCCTCCTCCACCACACCGACGGCAAAACCAACCATCTCAAAATCCCCCTCGTGATAAAAGCCGGGCATCTCCGCCGTCTCCCCCCCCACCAAGGCGCACCCCGCCTCTTGACAGCCCTGGGATATCCCCTGCACGATCTCCACCCCCCGCTCCAGATCGAGATGGGCAGTAGCAAGATAATCGAGGAAAAAGAGAGGGGCAGCCCCTGTCACCACCACATCGTTAACGCACATGGCGACCAGGTCTATGCCGATGGTATCGTATCGCCCGGCCAAAGATGCCACCCTCAACTTTGTCCCCACCCCATCGGTGGAGGCGACGAGGAGCGGGTGCCGATAGGCCGATACATCAGGAGCAAAAAGGGCGGCAAAACCCCCTATATCACCCCGCACTCCCGACGTGAAGGTGCGCTGGGCCAGGGGCCTTATCAACTGCACAAACCGGTCCCCTGTCTCTATATCCACCCCGGCATCTTTGTAGAGCAGCGTTTTTCTCATCATCCTCTGTGACGCCCTATATAGCTTGACGCTGACCAAATGTCAAAGCAAATTGCTCCGTAATGAATTATCACGAAGAGTTTAATCATTGTACATTAAAAACTAATCTTATTACAATAAAAAGGACCTCAAAAAAATACTCCTTCGTATCCGTCAGCAGTTTCTGCCCTGCTAACCAAACGTATATTCACCGCGTCTATTGAACTCTCAGAATCAAAAAAATTGGTGCTGCACACCCGGGGGCATATTGCCTGCATTGGAACATCTCTAAAAAGCTTGACAAATCGGAGAAGCTCGTTATAATAATGAAGTTTAGTTTATTAAACTAAATTCTTTTTATACTATGCTCAAGAGAATATGAAGATTGGTGAAAAAATTCGAAACCTCAGACAATTGAGCAACCTGACTCAGGAGGAACTCGCTGAGCGCGCCAACCTGACCAGGGGGTTCATTTCCCAGATCGAAAGGGACCTGACTTCAATCTCCCTGGACAGTCTGGCTCAGATCCTCGATGCCCTGGACGAGAACCTCTCTGATTTCTTCCGGGGTGCCGTGGAGGAAAAGATCGTCTACCGACAAAAGGATCGGGTAGCGATCGAAAAGGAAAAGATCGAAAGGTTCGAACTCATGGTTCCTGGCTCTACCAATCGGCGCCTGGAGCCTATTCTTTTGACCCTACGTCAGGGCCAGGCTACCCCAAAGGAGAGGCCCCATGAGGGAGAGGAATTTGGTTATGTACTTGAGGGAAGCGTGAATCTCCGGTTCGGCAAGGAGATTTTGAAACTCGAGAAGGGGGAATGCTTTTACTTCTCGACGGAAAAGGAACACTGGCTCCAAAACCAGAGTTCCGAGACAGCCATCATTCTTTGGATCAGTTCCCCTCCATTCTTTTAAACATGCCTGGAACTGAATCCACTCTAACCATCCATATCTTGGCGAGCGCGGCTGCGCAGCCGAAGGGGACGTAGGTTCTAAGGCAAGGTGACGATCGGGCCATACATTAATCATTGCCCATTTAATGATAAAAGATAATGGCTACAGTGCTGATCATAGGAGCAGGCGGGGTGGGTACCGTTGTGGCTCATAAAGTTGCAAAGGTCCCACAGGTGTTTACTGAGATCATGCTGGCGAGCCGTACAAAATCAAAGTGCGATGCAATTGCTCAAGCAGTCGGCGACGATAAAATTAGGACTGCACAGGTCGATGCTGATAATGTTCAACAATTAGTTGCTTTATTTAAAAACGTTCAACCAAAAATGGTCATCAATGTAGCGCTCCCGTATCAAGATTTAACAATCATGGATGCTTGTCTTGCGACAGGAGTGAATTATTTGGATACAGCAAATTATGAACCGCCAGATGTCGCTCAATTTGAATATAAATGGCAATGGGCGTATCATGACAGATTTAAACATGCCGGGCTAACGGCCATTTTGGGTTGTGGTTTTGATCCGGGAGTGACAGGCGTTTTTACCGCGTACGCTGCCAAACATCATTTTGACGAAATCCATTATCTTGATATTATTGACTGTAATGCAGGCGACCATGGGAAACCATTTGCGACCAATTTTAATCCAGAAATCAATATTCGGGAAATTACCCAACGAGGTAAATACTGGGAAGATGGACAATGGATTGTAACAGAACCATACGAAATTCATAAACCGTTACAGTATCCGAATATCGGACCCCGCGAGTCGTATCTTATGTACCACGAAGAATTAGAATCTTTGATCAAACATTTTCCTACGCTCAAAAGAGCTCGTTTTTGGATGACGTTTGGGCAAGAATATTTAACCCATTTACGCGTGATTCAAAATATCGGCATGGCAAGCATTAAACCTATCCTCTATGAGGGCAAAGAAATTGTTCCGCTTCAATTCCTCAAAGCGGTACTGCCCAATCCGGGTGAACTCGGCGAACAGTATTCAGGAGAAACCTCTATCGGCTGCCGGATCAGAGGTATCAAGAATCATAAGGAGAAAACATATTATATCTATAATAATTGCAAACATCAGGATGCCTATAAGGAAACAGGCGCACAAGCCGTGAGTTATACCACGGGGGCGCCCGCAATGATTGGCGCCATGATGTTCATGACGGGTAAATGGAAAACGGCCGGCGTATTTAACACAGAAGAGCTTGACCCCGATCCATTCATGGAACAATTGAATATCCATGGACTGCCGTGGCGCGAATTGCACGATGTAGATTTAGAATTATAATCAATCATGTCTATTGACTTTACCAAAATCCAGACGCCGTGTTACATGATTGATGAACTTTTATTACGAAATAATCTGGAATTGATAAAGCAGGTCAAAGAGGCAGCCGCGATCGATATCCTCGTTGCGTTTAAAGCCTTTTCGAACTGGGGCGTATTCCCGATCTTTAAAGAATACGGCTTGGGTGCTTCGGCAAGTTCCATCAATGAAGCGCGATTGGCATATGAGGAGCTCGGAGTAAAAGCACACACGTACTCGCCTGCTTATGAAGAGAAGGATATCGCAGAGATTTTGAACTATAGCAGCCACATTTCCTTTAATTCCATAAACCAATTGAAAAAATATAGAGAGATAGCGAATCAAAATGGTGTTTCGATTGGCTTGCGTGTTAACCCTGAGTTCTCAGATACAGCATATGACATCTATAATCCTTGTAAACCCGGTTCTCGATTCGGTGTTACTGCCGAACAGCTTGGCGATGGTGTGCCCCCGGGCGTTGAAGGTCTTCATTTTCACACATTATTTGAGGCAGATTCCTTTGCGCTGGAAAAGGCGTTGACTGTTTTTGTAAAAAAATTTGGCAGGTTTTTACCTCAGCTGAAATGGGTAAACATGGGGGGCGGTCATCTTATAACAAAAAAGGATTATGATATACACCATTTGATTAAAATCTTAACGAATTTTAAAACCAAGCATGGTGTTGAAATTATGGTGGAACCCGGCAGCGCCTTTACGTATCAAACGGGTTACTTGGTTTCTACAATACTAGATATAGTTGAAAACAATGGCATCAAGACCGCTATTCTTGATGTCTCATTCACGTGCCATATGCCCGATTGTTTGGAAATGCCCTATAAACCGGATATCTTAGGCGCTACCGAAGAACGGGCTGGAAAACCAACGTACAGAATGGGGGGTATTAGTTGCCTGGCGGGCGATTATATGGGGAATTGGTCTTTTGATAAGGAACTGAAACCCGGCGATAAAATAGTATTTGATGACATGATCCATTACACGACGGTAAAAACAACCATGTTCAATGGCGTACATCACCCGTGCATTGGAATATGGAGCGAAAAGTCAGGCTTTAGATTAATTAAAGAATTTAACTATCAGGATTATAAAAATAGATTATCGTGATCATCTCGTCGTTCAATACACTTCCAAAAGATCGTCTATCCGGCCGTTTACAGAGAGCCGTTCGAATCGAACCCGCGCCCCTCCGATGATAACCGTTCCCATTGTTCCCCTCAAAAATTAAAAGAAAACGGTGGTTTCAAGACCGGATGGAACCCGGGCGGTGGATATGGAGAACTTCCAAAATTATCTAAAAAACTCTTGACAATTTTGGGAGAGGCGCTATAATAATCGGTGTTTAGTTTATTAAACTTATTTCTTCTTATATTGTGCTCCTGGTTTTGTGCATATGGGAGGACGCAGCCGGAATTTTATATAATCTGGCAACCTGACAAAGGGGTTCATTTCCCGGATGGAGGTTGATCTAACGTCAATCGCCGAAGTAAACTGGATGCGGGAGGTAAGCATGTTGACTGCTACAAAAACCCACACCCTGTCGTATGGCAGGGCGGCCTGTTAGAACGCGGGTAACGCGAACTGGCATTAACTCGGTAAAGAGGAGAAAAACGTTGATTTTTAAAATGCCTACCCGATATTTTCTGGCTTCCGGGTCGTCGGAAGGCTATACGACTCTCAACGCGTTTGACGGGGCCTTGCTTCATGCCGGCATCGGTAATACGAACATCGTAAAGATGTCCAGCATTGTCCCACCCCACTGTAAATTGGTCGCCCCGATCGCCCTCCCAGCCGGTGCTCTCGTCCCGGCTGCCTATGCCGCAATCACCAGCGATACGCCTGGAGAGATCATCGCGGCGGGGGTCGCCATAGCTCTCCCTACGGATGAAAATCAGAACGGGTTGATCATGGAATATTCGGCCAAAGGAGAACGGCACAAGATCGAAGAAGTCGTCCGGAATATGGCAATGGAGGGAATGAAGCTTCGGGGATGGGAAATCAAAGATCTGCAGTCAATCGCCATAGAACATAAAGTTGAGAAAATCGGGGCGGCCCTGGCCGCGGTGGTCCTATGGTCCTAATATCAAGAGATGGGTATGTGAATCTTTATGGAACAACAGTTCACCTCGCGCACGTTTCTCGCCGCTGATTCCCCCTATAACGAGAGTCTCACCGTCATCATTGGTTGTCCGTTAGATATTTCCGCTACCTTTCGACCGGGAACCAGATTCGGTCCCCAGGCCATTCGCGATGCCTCCTGGGGATTGGAAACCTACAGTCCCGCCTTGGGCAGAGACCTGGAAGACCTGAAGATATGCGATGTCGGTGATCTCACGCTCCCGCATGGTAACCTGGATGGTGCCCTGGAGGGGATACAGGGTTATGTGGCCGCCATCATGGCAGATGGCAAGTTCCCCATCCTGCTCGGGGGCGAACACCTCATCTCCCTTCCCGCCGTCAGGGCGGTGGCTCAGCACCACCCGCACCTGGCCGTGATTCAACTGGATGCCCATGCCGACTTGCTTCAAGAATATGAGGGCGAGCGGTTGTCCCATGCCACCGTGATGAGGAGAATCGTCGATCTCCTGGGAGGTGAGAACATCTGTCAGCTCGGCATCAGGTCGGGAACCAGGGAAGAGATGCGTTCCGCAAGAGCGATGGGGAGCTTTGCTCAGATCGGTGAGGTCCTTCGAAGGACAGCGGGACGGCCGATCTACCTCACCGTGGACCTCGATATCCTCGATCCAGGGGTCGCTCCAGGCGTCGGCACCCCTGAGCCCGGAGGGCTCACCTTTGTGGAGGTCACCTCTCTCATATCACAGATGTATTCCCTCCGCGTGGTGGGGGTTGATGTCGTTGAACTTGCTCCACCCTACGACCCCACCCAACAGTCCGCCATGGCTGCGGCCAAACTCACCAGGGAACTCATTCTCCAGTTTTGCTGGAATCAAAACCACCCATAAAGCCCCTGAGACTTGCCATGAAGCAAGAATTCAGGTAAAGATGGGGGATACGCGTTTCTGCATCGGGAGAATAATGGACTACGACGTGATCATCATCGGCGCCGGCTTAGGGGGACTCGTTTGCGGTGCCCTTCTTGCTCAGAAGGGGCTGCGGGTGGCCATCTTTGAAAAGAAGGCCACGGTCGGGGGATGCTGCACCTCCTTCACGCGTAAGGGCTTTACCTTTGACCTTTCTGTCCAGTCCATCGGGGGGTGCAAAAAAGGGGGAAGGGTATGGAGGCTCTTGGATGATTTAGGCCTGAAGGACAGTATAGAACTGCGCCCCCTGGATCCGGCCCGCGAGTACCATTTCCCCGATATGCGGATCCAGCAATATGCTGATTTGAGCTCCCATGAGGAATATCTCTCATCCCTCTTCCCCCAGGAGCGGGATGGGATCAGGGCACTGTACCAGATCTACGTTTCCATCTCAGAGGAGATAGATCGTTTCCCCCAGTCCCTCTCTTGGTTCGATCCTTCCCACTTCGAGCGGGAGTTCCCCTATACCTTTCGATACCGGGAGGAAACTCTACAGGGTTTGCTGGATGCGCTCATCAAGGACCCCCAACTCAAGGTGATCCTGGGGGTGCGCAGCTCATATGCCCTGCTCCCCCCCAGCAGGCTTTCGGTGATCGCCATGGCCTCTCTCGAGATGAGCTACCTGCAGGGTGGTGTGGCGGTCCTGCAGGGGAAAATGGAGGACTTGCCCCATCTCCTGGCCGAGGGGCTGCTGAAGCAGAACGGGCAGCTTCACGCACGGCATGAGGTAAAGGGGATCTTAGTGGAAGAGGGAAAGGTAGTGGGTGTGCAGCTCAAGGGGGGGGGGACAACCACCGCGCATGCCGTGGTCTCCAATGCCGACGCCACCACCACCTTCTTGAGGATGATCGGGGAGGAATTCCTCCCCCCTGGCTGGGCCAAGCGGCTGAAGGGAATGAAACCCTCCTTTTCCTATTTTATCATCTATCTGGGGGTGGAGGGGCACGTGGACCTTTCGTGCTCCAACAACGAGGTCTTTCCCCAGTACGATCTGGAAGAGGAGTACCGGTTGCTGGAAGAGGGAAGGATCCCCCCCTTACCTTCCTACTACCTGCTCGCCCCTTCACTGGCAAACCCGACCCATGCCCCTAACGGGTACAGCACCGTATGCCTGAGCTACAAGGCCCCCTATCGCCTGGCAGGGGGGTGGGATACAGGGGCCAAGCAGGCCCTCGGCGAGCGACTCATCGCCCAAGCCGAAGAAATGATACCTGATCTGCGCCACAGAGTCGTCCTGGACGTCAGTACCTCCCCCCTGACCATCGAGCGGATGACAGGTAACCGGTGGGGGGCTGCCTATGGATGGGCCCAGATCCCCAGGCAGGCGGGGATCTATCGCCTAAACCGGGTCTCCCCCATCGATGGGCTTTACCTGGCCGGCCATTGGACCGCCCCCGGGGGAGGCGTAGCCGCGGCCATGGCCTCGGGCCAGATCACCGCCGACGTGATAGCGGACCGATTGAAGGAGGAGAGATGAAACTGATCAAGGGCTGTGGTATCGTTATCATCATGCTCGCACTGACAGC
>CAZFIR010000008.1:0-4459 GCA_964519535.1 uncultured Thermodesulfobacteriota bacterium
GTACTGCGCTGCCGCTTCCTCCTCATCCACTTCCATCCCGCACACAGGATCGATAGCCATCTTCTTCACCTCCTTTCTCCCCTCCCATCCCTGTCTACTGGCAAGGGTGTCATCTCCATGTCTCCGCCATAAAGAAGATGATTAACCCATATATTTCAAGCCGCCCAAGGAGCATGGTAGCAGTGAGTATCCATTTGCCAAGTGAAGGAATATGGGCAAAATTACTCACGGAACCAACGGTGCCCAAACCGGGCCCCACATTCCCCATGGTAGCTGCCGATCCCGAAAAGGCAGAGAGCGCATCCACCCCAAGGGCCGCTAATAACAAAGCTGATATGAAGACAATGCCAATATAGAGGGATATAAATAAAATGCTGAAGTGCACGGTGGCATCATCAAGCTTTACTTCGCCCATCTTTGTCGCCATAACAGCCCGGGGGTGCTGTATTTGCTTAATGTTTCTCAGTATTGATTTTGCGAAGATAACTATCCGATCTACTTTAATCCCCCCGGACGTAGAACCGGCACAGGCACACTGTAAGGTAAAAAATATCAGTAACAACTGGGCAAGGGCGGGCCAAACAGAGCTATCCGTGGTAGCAAATCCAGTTGAGGTCCCTATGGAGACAATCTGGAATGCCGAATAGCGCAATGCCTCTGTCCAGCTTCGAACATGACCGCCATGTATGACAATTGTTGTCATGATAATTCCGGCACCGAGTGCCAGGAGGTAGTATCTCACTACCGGAGATCTCCACAGGTCATGAACCTTTCCCGCAATGACAGCAAAGAGAAGGCCAAAATGCATCCCGGACAGCACCATGAAGATCATGACGACAATCTCGACACTGAGATTCTGGTAATAGGCAATGCTCGCATTCTTCGGGGAAAAACCTCCGGTGGCAACAGTCGCAAAAGAGTGCGTGACGGCGTCGAATAGATTCATGCCACACAATAATAACGCCAGGGTCTCAAGCACCGTCAATCCCACGTAGACACTCAACAGTATTTGTACAGCCCTCCCAGCCCTGAGGCGGAAATTATGGAGGGCCTGATTAGACATCTCGGCCCGGTAGAGAATTATCCGCGAAACCCCCATAGGGGGCAGGATGGCGAGCACAAATATGATAATCCCAATGCCACCGATCCAGTGAGTTGCCGAACGCCAGAACAGTAGTCCGAGGGGAAGGGCCTCAACATTGGTCAGGATGCTCGAACCAGTAGTGGTGTAGCCCGACACACTTTCAAACCAGGCGTTGGTAAAGGTGAATTCTCCACCCCACAGGACATATGGCATGACACCAACCAAGCAAGAAAAAAACCAGCTGGTTATGACTATAATGAGCCCTTCCTTGTTCGAGATTTCCACGGCAGGGGGAACAAATATCAGGGGGAAAACAGCAAAGAGACCGGTTACCAGAAAACTGTAAAAAAGCGGGAAAAAAGCCTCGTCTGAATTAAATCCCGAAATAACGGCGGAAATAAGCAAAAAGGCCGCATTGAGCAGAAAGACGAAGGCGACGTATCGTAAAACGATCTGGGGTCTCATTTCACTTTTTCGGCCATGCGAACCTTTGAACTCAACGAGTATACCGCAGAGGCCAATTCTTCAATCTCGTCGTTGGTCTCCACTCTCACATCAAAGGGCTTTCCGCTTTTTCCAAAATCCTCAATACCTCGCGTAATCCTGATAATAGGTCCAACCACGTAATAATTAACAAGATAACTGAACATAAGAGAAAAAAATACCGCAACTACTATGGCTACAATTCCCGGCATGATGGCCCTGCTGGCTCTGCTTTTTAAATCGGAAGCTGTCTCGTACATCGCTTGGTCATTCAAGGCCATGAGTTTCTCGACAGAGTTTCGCACATCCAGGAATGCCGTGTGTATACCTTGAAAATACCAACGTATGTTCCCTTCTTTGTTCGTGCCGACTATTGGTTTTTTCAATAGCTCTTCATAGACACTATATTTTGATCGTATTAACTCGACGAAGGCGGCCTCATCTGGTTCTGTTATATTGTTTTCCGCAATCTGCAACCCTTTCTGGAATAAAGTGTCCGCATCATTCATTATCTTTCTGCCCTCCTCCCAGTTGCCCAGAAGGAGAAGTAATGTCGCACTGTCCTCCCGTTCCAAGGCCTCCATCATCATCTTTGCGGCATTGATACTCCTATAGTTATCATCCAGAAGTTTTTGCACCGATGTACCTATGGTACTCAATTCGTGTATCGACCACACCCCAGCTATGAGCAACATCGATGACAGGATTAAGAATCCGATTAAGATCTTTGCACGCAGGCCCATCGTATCCCCTCCGCATTCTGAAAAGGTGATGTCCTCAACTGCCTGTCAAAATGGATTTCCACCTCGTAAAACCAGTGCGCTACAAAAATCAACCAAGGCGTTATTGACAGAACCCACTTATGAGAATAATACCACCTAGCCCGACATGGCGCAATAAGTTGAGACATTCTCATGATCTCGCGGTTATCACCGGCGGTCTGAACCTCCGCAACCGCAGGGCATTGCTCACCACGGTGACCGATGAAAGCCCCATGGCCGCTGCCGCGAAGATGGGGTTGAGCAGGATCCCGAAGAACGGGAAGAGTACGCCGGCGGCCACCGGGATCAGGATGGTATTGTAGGCGAAGGCCCAAAACAGGTTCTGCTTGATGTTGCGAATGGTGGCCTTGCTCAAGGCGATGGCCGTCACCACCCCCTTGAGGTCACCGCCGATCAGGGTGATGTCCGCCGACTCCATGGCCACATCGGTGCCGGTCCCGATGGCGATACCCACGTCGGCCTGGGCCAAGGCAGGGGCATCGTTGATCCCATCCCCCACCATCCCTACCCTCTTCCCCTCGGCCTGGAGCCGTTTTACCTCGTTGGCCTTGACCTCCGGCAGGACCTCGGCCAAGACCCGGTCGACCCCGATCTGTTTGGCAATGGCATCGGCGGTCCGCTTGTTATCCCCGGTCAACATGATGACCTCGAGGCCAAGCTGATGTAAGGCGTCAATGGCCGCCTTGGAGTCCTTTTTCAGGGTATCGGCCACGGCGATGATCCCGGCGGCTCGCCCATCCACCGCCACAAACATGGGGGTCTTACCCTCGCGGGAGAGCTTTTCGGCCTTCCCCTCCATACCATCGAGAGGGACCGTCCTCTCTTGCATCAGTTTTATATTCCCCATCAAGACCTTCTTGCCTCCGATGGCCGCCTCGATGCCAAGACCCGGAATCGCGCTGAAATCCGTGGGGTCCTCTAGACTCAGCCCGTCCCCTTTCGCCCGCTGGAGGATGGCCTCGCCAAGGGGGTGTTCGGAACCGCGCTCGGCAGAGGCGGCCAGGCGCAGGATCTCCGCTGCCGTGACACCGTCTGCTTCCACGATGTCGGTGACGGAGGGCTCCCCCTTGGTGATGGTCCCTGTCTTGTCCAGGACAATGGCATTGAGCTTGTGGGCCGTCTCCAGGGCCTCTCCGCCCCGGATCAGGACCCCGTTTTCTGCCCCCTTCCCCGTCCCCACCATGATGGACGTGGGGGTGGCCAGCCCCAAGGCGCAGGGGCAGGCGATGATCATCACCGCCACAAAATTGAGCACCGCATACGTGAGTGCCGGTTTGGGCCCAAAGAGCAACCAGATGACGAAGGTAACGACTGCCGCGCCGATGACCACGGGAACAAAGTAGCTGGCAATAATATCGGCCAGCCTGGCGATGGGGGGTTTGGACCCCTGGGCCTCCTCCACCATACGGATGATCTGGGCCAGCATGGTCTCCTTGCCGACCTTGGTGGCCTTGAACTTGAATGAACCGATCTTATTGATGGTGGCCCCGATCACCGCATCCCCCGCGCCCTTCTCCACGGGGATGGATTCACCTGTCACCATCGATTCGTCCACCGCTGAATGGCCTTCTAAGACCGTCCCATCCACCGGGATCCGCTCCCCGGGCCTGACGATAATCGTATCGCCAATCTGGACATCCTCTACGGCGATTTCCATCTCCCGGCCTGCGCGGACGACGATGGCCTGTTTGGGCTGCAGGCCGATCAACTTCTTTATGGCCTCCGAAGTCTGCCCTTTTGCCCGGGCCTCCAGCAGCCGCCCCAAGAGGATCAGGCAGACGATGGCCCCGGCCGTGTCAAAGTAGACCTTGGCGGCCAGACCCTGGGCGGCAAAGACCGCCGGGAAAAAGGTGGCGATAACGCTGTACAGATAGGCCGCGGATGTCCCTACGGCGATCAAGGTGTTCATATCGCTGGTCTTGTGTCTCGCCGCGGCCCATGCGCCCCGGTAAAACTGCCACCCGACCCAGAACTGGACCGGGGTTTGCAGCAAGAACTGGATGAGAAAGGTAGCCTGCGCGCTGAGTGCAACGAGGTGAGAAAGGCCTATCATATGCAAATGGCCCAACAAGAAAACAGGGACCACGAGGCAGAGGCCGATGACGAACTT
>CAZFIR010000009.1:0-19692 GCA_964519535.1 uncultured Thermodesulfobacteriota bacterium
CATTCCCCTTGGTCTTGCTCATCTTCTGCCCCTCCATATCCCTCACCAGGGCATGGATGTAGACATCGCGGAAGGGGACCGCACCCATAAATTTGAGCCCCATCATCATCATCCGCGCCACCCAGAAGAAGAGGATATCAAACCCGGTCACCAGGACCGAGGTGGGGTAAAAAAGCTTCAGCTCCTCGGTTGCGTCCGGCCACCCCATGGTGGAGAAGGGCCACAGGGCTGAACTGAACCAGGTGTCCAAGACGTCGGTCTCCTGCCTGAGCTTCGCGGAGCCGCAGTGGGCGCATTTTGTGGGCTCCTCCCTGGCCACGGTCACCTCCTCGCAGTCGTCACAATACCAGGCCGGGATCCGATGCCCCCACCATATCTGACGGGAGATGCACCAGTCGCGGATGTTCTGCATCCAATCAAAATAGGTCCGCTCCCACATGGGGGGGATGATCCTGGTCCGCCCCTCCTGCACGGCCTTGAGAGCGGGTTCGGCCAGGGGCTTGGTCCGGACGAACCACTGCTTGGAGAGGAAGGGCTCCACCATGGTCTTGCAGCGGTAGCAGTGCCCCACGCTGTGGTTGTAGTCCTCTATCTTCAAGAGGGTGCCATCCCGCTGGAAGTCCTCGATGATCCTATCACGGCACTGGAACCGCTCCATACCCTCGTAGGGGCCGGCCTCCGGGGTCATGTGCCCCTCGCCGTCAATAACCGTCACCGCCTCCAGGTTGTGGTGCTGTCCGATCTCAAAGTCATAGGGGTCGTGGGCCGGCGTGATCTTCAAGGCCCCGGAGCCGAATTCAGGATCGACATATGCATCGGCGATGATGGGAATACGCCGGTTCACCACCGGCAGGATGACGAACTTACCGATGGAATTCTTATAGCGTTTATCCTTGGGGTTCACGGCCACTGCCGTATCTCCCATCATGGTCTCGGGACGGGTGGTCACCACCTCGACATGCCCCCCTTCTTCTAAGGGGTAGCGCAGGTGGTAGAGATGGGCGGGGATCTCGTGGTGGTCAACCTCCAGATCGGAGAGGGCGGTGTGGCACCTCGGGCACCAATTGATGATATAGTCACCGCGGTAGATAAGGCCCTCTTCGTACAGGCGCACAAAGACCTCCCTGACCGCCTGCGAGAGCCCCTCATCCATAGTAAAGCGCTCCCTGCTCCAGTCACAGGAAGAGCCCAATTTCTTCAATTGGTTGATGATCACCCCGCCGTATTTCTCCTTCCATTTCCAGACCCGCTTGATGAACTCCTCTCTGCCCAGTTGATGACGGTCTAACCCTTCGTTGGCCAACTCCCTCTCCACCACATTCTGGGTGGCGATCCCCGCATGGTCCGTCCCGGGCATCCAGAGGCAGTTATGACCCTTCATCCTCTGAAAGCGCACGAGGATGTCCTGCAGGGTATTGTTCAGGGCATGTCCCATGTGGAGGGAACCAGTGATGTTCGGCGGCGGGATGACAATAGAAAAGGGTTCTTTCGGAGAACCAAGCTCCGCCCGAAAGTACCCTTTCTCGAGCCAAAATTTATACCACTTCTCTTCTACCCTTTTTGGATCATAGACTTTCTCCCACTGCTCGGCCATGATGATAGCCTTTCATCCTCCTCTACTCCTTTTTCAACCGATCTATCTCCTGGCGCACCAATTCGGGGACCTTTTTTTTGATAATTTTCTCCACAACTTCTTCTAACTCATGGCCCACTGCTGAGGTCACCTTCTCTGCCAGGTCTTCTTTCCCCTCCGTCGCGGGAATGTTCAGGTCTTTTTTGGTGTCGATATGTTGCAGATCCTCCCCTGGCTCGAATACCGGCTCAAAATCTTCCATGAATTTCTCAGCAAACTCCTCCTCCTGTTTTTCGACCTCCTCGTCTTTCGCTTTGGCCAGCCTTTCGATTTTCTCCAGTTCCGAGGTGCTCTCGTCAAGGATGCTTCCGAGCCTCTCGTTTTTGATCTCCTGACCGGGCTCCTCTATACCCAACTCTCCGAAAAGACCGGTCCAGTCGGCATCTTTGGCCTGAGGTTCAAGATCCGAATCATTGAAGGGGAGGTCCAACTCCAACGTGCCGAAATCCTCCTCCTTGAGTGGTACGGAGAGATCTTCCTTGACTTCCGTCTCCCCTTCCGGCAACCCCGCCTTCAACTCCGCCTCCAGCTCTTCCTCCAACCCCGTTTTTTCCTCGGGAAACTCGGCCTTTAGCTCTTCTTCCAATTCCCTCAGCGGGGTCTGCAGGAGAAATCCCTCATCCTCTTTCTTCTTTTTTGGAGGAGGCGTTGCCGGGGCGGCGGGTTGCTCCGCAACATCTAATAGTTCAAATATATCCTCATTCCCTTTTTGTAGTGGAGGAGGTGTCGGTGTTGTGGGGGCCTCCTCGAAGATGTCCGCCAGGTCTAATATATCTTCAGCCCCCTTCTTTTGGGGTGGCGGTGCGGCGGCGGGCTTGGCGACGATATCAGCCATCTCCATAATCTCTTCAGCCCCCTCACCCGCAGGCCCTTCTGCCGGAAGGGCACTTCCTCCTTTGGCCAGGGCCTCGCGTACCTTACTGATGGCGGCATTGCCCTCGAAGGGCTTGATGATGAAGCCATCCGCCCCCACTCGACGGCTCTCATCTTCGTCAAAGTCGTCCAGGATCCCAATGAGCAGCAACACAGGGATATCCTTCAGAGCGGGATCCTTCTTTAAGTCCTCACACAGCTCATAGCCGTTCTTTGCAGGCATATTGATGTCTGCGATAATCACATTGGGCCTTTCCGTCCTCACCTTGGCCCATGCCTCTTCTCCGTTGTTGACGAAACTGAGGGTGAACTCCGCAGGAGGAAAGGTCCTCTCGAAGACCTTTTGAATGGTGGTGCTGTCATCGGCGATAAGGAGTTTTACAGGCACTATTTACCCCTTATGTGATCAGACTCTTCTTGGTTTCATTACAAACAGTCTTTGCATACCATGTGCAGAAAAGTTTAACATATAATAATTATTATTGTCAAGTATCCGTCCTGAGTGGTTCACAGGGGATTATGAGATCGCGGATTACCGCCTTTCTGAGGCCCATTGAATTGAGGCGACGAAGGGGGCTGCACTCTTTTTTTGACCCGGAAGGATAATATTATCGCTTTCTCCCAGATTGATCAGACGTTACCGATGATATATTCTGTCCACTACAGTATTATCTAGAGATAGCGGCCGTATTTAAGGGTATTTTTGTTGATACTTATCTTGAGGTGCTCCTGGATTATATCGTGTCCCATGGCCCCGAAGGGAAGGTATACCAACTGGGATTTTGTGATGGCGAAGTTGATTTGTGGCAGCAGGGGATAGAATTTCCTTTTGGTCATCACTGCGCTGGCCAGGGTGGTTTTTAAGCTCTGAGCGCCCTCGCTTCGAGATAGCGTAACCGGATAGAGATTCTTTTTGGGGAGATTCTCCTTTATTGCAAAATCCTTCTGAAGGATGGTCATCTGTCCGGCCAGGCGCAAAAAGACTTTGGGTCGAATTTTGAAGGCCGGGATCCAGAATGCCAAATCCTGATTCTCCCACCTGCCCTGCATAACTACGGGCCGTTTTGTGATACGGATCATATCGGCATAGGTGTTGATACCCATTTCTTCATCCCGTGCGGTTATCTTCCAAAAGGGCACATAGCTCAGTTCTTTCCCTTGGCCGGGTACGGTCCCGCATTCCACCTGGGCAAATGTGCCTTCAGAGGCCTCCCAGGCCGTGTCGCAATTACTGCAGGTCAAGACCACGCTGTCCCTTTCGCCATCGAGATTCCAGCCGCACTGGGGGCATATGGTGGCTATAAAGGTGATATTCCACGCGGGATTCGCGTCTCCAGCCGGGGAGAAGATGTCTTCGCCATTGGGCAGCTTGGCGATGGGTCTGTTTATAACCGCATCACAAATCCTATTATCGTCCACAAAGAGGGGCAGGTAGATCAGGCTGAAGGCCTCTCCGACATAGGCTTGGTGGAAGAGCTTGCCGCGCGAATAAATAGACATGTGCTTGTCCACGATGGTTACTACATCAGAAGGGCCAAGTGTGCACTTCAGAAAGGTACCCTGCACGTCCGGAGTGACAAATTTCATCTTCATGGCCTGGGGTCTGAGTCCCAGCGAAATGGGTAGTTGCTCATAGGCCGTACCCTGATGGGTGATGTCCACAATGCTGTGATCGATAGATGCGCCCTTGCAGAGATATACTTCGCCTTTAAAGCGCATATACGGCACGTAGATGATCGCTTGATTGAGTGCCTTGTGGGGTAAGAGAAGGCGGAAATAGTCACGAGCAAAGAGATAGTTTTTGACATTACAAAAGGGGCAGAGGATCAGATGGTCAGTTTCATCCAGTTCGACAGGCGCACCGCACTGGGGACACTCCTGCTCAATGGTGAAGGCCATCTATCCTAATTTCTCTCCGCACTGATTGCAGAAGCTGGCGTTGGGCAAGTTTTCTGCCTTACAGTGAGGACAGACTGGAGTTGCCGGTTTCGTATCCGCCGGGTTTCCGCACTTGGGACAAAATTTGGCGTTCGGCGGCAGGTTTTTGCCGCACGTGGTGCATTGATGAAAAACTATCTGCTGGTGACCGCAGTGGGGACAGAATGCGGCGTCTGCAGGGACCGGATTTTTGCAGTCAGGGCAGTTGGCAGCGTGCTGAGGTGCCGGGCCGGTACCACCCCCGGTCTGGGGTCTCAACGCCTCGGCAAACATGGCCGGCATCATGAGCCCCATGCCCATACCCATACCCGAGCCGGCTGCGGCGGTCGACGCAGCGGCCTTTTCCATGGCCATGGCTGCCTTCATCTTGATCAACTTGTCCAGATCCTGCAGCACACTGAGGCGGCTCTGATCATCAATGGCCTGTTGTACCTCGGGCGGGGGAGTGATGGAGGTAATATAGAGGTGTTCCAGCCCGATGCCGAAGCGACTGAAGTCTGCTTGCAGCCGTTTTTGCAGACCTTCGGAGAGTTCGTCATACCTGCCCGGGAGGTTGAAGAGGCTGTCCAAGTGCTCGCCCAGATGGTCATTGAAGCGCGAGACGATGACCCGTTTGAGATATTCATCAACTTCCTCAGTGGTGAATATCCCCATGGTCCCCACGAGGGTGTTGATAAACAGCACCGGCTGAACCACCTGAATGTTGAATACGCCGTGGGCTCGCAGGCGAATCAGGCCAAGGTCCGTGTCCTTGAAGGCAACCGGGTCCCTGGTGCCCCACTTGAGGTTGGGGAAGACCTTCATGTTGACGATATATATCTCGGCGCGCAGTGGGCTGGTCATGGCCCACGGTATGGCCAAGATCTTGGTCAGAACCGGAATATTGGCCGTCGTCAGGGTGTGTCGGCCGGGGGCGAAGGCGTCGCCGGCCTTACCTTTGTAGAACAAGACAGCGGCCTGGCTCTCCCTGACGATGAGCTGCGCACCCAATTTGATTTCGCCTGAACCTTCTTCCGGTATCCGGTGCACCAGTTCCTGCCCGGTTTCATCAAACCATTCTATGACCTCCAAAAAGACAACATTATCTTTGCCCATGTATACCTCCTTTCACGAATGAGGCATTCCTCAATCACGGCGGATAACGATTTCCCACAAGGTAGGGCATCCCTCAACGGTGCCTCTCTGATTCAAGATCTCCGCTCAAGAGTGTATCGGATTCTCCTCTGCTGGTCAACTAGGTTAGCTTATAGAAAATATACCGTGAGCAAGAGAGGCGCGATGCAACCGTCATATTTTTGTAGGACCTCTATTACCTCAAAGGAATCGTGGTGTTAAGGATGGGAAAAAGAATTGGCGGATTCTTTTATGCATAGCCATAGAGATCACGCTTGCCTATTGATGCACGCCCAAGGGAGATTATCGTTGTGGTCCACCCCTCTGTGACTGCCATATTTCCAGCAGCTTTTTATTGCCTGCCGGAGAGAGGCCAAAGGTGCTGATCTCTCCCGTGAGGTCTGCGAGCGAGCCATAGCTGCTGAGATAACCATTGACGCGCGCTGCGGCCGTGGAATTGATAAAATCTCGGGCGGCGGGATAGATGGCGCTGAACTCCCTCAGGAGCTCCGGTGTTTGCTGCAGATAGTACTTCTGATGATATTCCTCTGCCAGATAGAACGAAGCAAAAGGGACGATTTCGGTGGTAATCGTGCCTTTTGCCCTGGCTGCCGCACGGTCTCTCGTTTCGAGTGCCAGCCGCTTCTGCTCATCGTTATGGATAAATATCGTTGACATGTACTGTCGCTTCAAAGCTGACCTTGTCGGATTGTGATTGGCCCAAAAGATTGCCAATAGTTCCTTGTAGGAGATACGGGCGGGATCGTAGTCGATCTGGATCGTCTCGGCGTGATCGCCCAGGTTGTAATATGAAGGGTCCTTCGTCGTCCCCCCCGCGTAACCGACGCGGGTTCTCATAACACCCGGAATGAGCCCGAACCGGGCATCTGGACCCCAGAATCACCCCATCGCAAATGTTGCTGTCTCTGTTGCAGTCGGTGCTGCGACGTCTATGGAGGGTGTGGTACGATCAGGTACCTGTGCTACTTTCATTGTATTCCTGCCCTTTATTGTCTCGAATTCTGATTGCCCTGTAGCGAGAAAAATTGCTGCAAACATGAAGATGCTCGGCACGGCAAGAAGATTAATTACCATATGCATCTGCGGCACCCCCCTCTGTTTCTCAGGAGTTTAGTTGACTCGTCGCATCCCTCATCAAACGTGCTTTGGCTACCGCAAGCCTTCCTCGCAGGCATAGCAAATATTCCTCCTCCTCTTTTTACAAACTTACGAAATCGTCGTTAGAGGACCTATAGATAAAGATAGGGTCGCGATGTAAAAAGTCAAGTTGTCGCTTGAGATGCGCCCGGATCTTTTTATAGGTTTTGTCGGTGGGAATTGATGTGGTTGGTTCTTCTGCTCTCAAGAAGGACCTCAGGGCATCTACGGGCCTTCTCACGATGTATAATCGGATCTATATTTTTTCTCCACTGTCACACGGTGGCGATATTCTCCTTTAGGGCTCGCTCCCATTTTTCTCCATATGCCAAGAATCGATAAATGTTTGAATCGAATCTTTTATGGATTCAGGGGCATCGCGAAACTCGCAGCCGAATCCAACGAATTCTAATGATGGATTGTCCAGAATCCACTTAATTTGTGCCTCAACATTGTTGAGAAACTCGAGATCTTTTATTCCCTTGACCTCGGTAAGGATTATATAATCTCCTATGCGTATCCTCTTCCCCCGATCTTTACTGAGGGCTAAAGCTAAACCACCTTCGCTTAAGTTGATAACATTGGCCGTTAATAAATCTAACTCCGTGCGAAGGTTTGTAATGATAAACTTGCCTGTGATCCCATCTTCAATCGAGAAAAAAATGCGTTGAAAGCTTCTTCTCTCTTTTTTTGCGTCAACCATAGGCCGCCAACTATCTCATTATTGCCCTGTTATGTTGGGTTGCGATGGGGCCAATCTTGGAGATATCTGTGTTACGTGCCTAATGCATGAGCCAAGCTTATAGTTTTTTCTCCTTTCCGTCAAGAAAATTAATCATTTTTTTGCCGGCATCGAGGTAGCATCGATGCCGGCGTCACGTGGCTTTCTATAATTGTTACATGTTTTTTATTGCTTTAGCGTTGCTACCTTATGGTTTTAATCTATATATATGTCGTAAGCTCTATAGTGTCCTTTCCTGTCAATTATGTATCGAACCCTGGCCCAATCGTCGCGGACTGGCCAGCGAGGCGGATGAAAGTTTGTTTTAACGCCCGTATATATCGTATATATTTTTTCATTGGATTCGATTGTCAGTGATCCTTTGCTGCCAAATATTGGATAAATGGCCGTTACCCTTCCACTCACTATTCTGACGTCGGCGGCGAATGTATCCCCTACAATCAGAAAAATTACACTGCAGGTAAAAAGTACCAATACCAACAACGCTATTTTTCTCTTCATCTTTTCCTCCCGTACATTTTGTTTTTTAAAGTCAGGCTACCTCTTCGCCTTCAGCTGATACCTCGTGAGATCTATCGAATTTCCACGTTTTGTGGATCTTTTCCCCCTTAATGTCAATTTTTTGTCTTTGTTGTTTGGACATCGTAAGCTCTTTTCCCAATGTGTTTATCGCTTCCTTAGCTCCTGTAGTGAGTAGCTTGTGAGAGAAAAAGGTTCACACTGCAGATGTATGGTAGGTCTTATCTCAAGAAATCCGTACTACTCTTCGCTTCCTCTCGTATGTTCACCGCTTCGGAGCCGGCGGACGCCCTCTTCAAGGAGTTCAATGCTGGTCAGTATACCCACGGTGACGATTGCAAGGACGATGGCCGCAGCGAATCGTCCGAATCCAATCATCGCCCCGATGCCTGCGAGCACCCAAATGACGGCAGCAGTGGTTACTCCCTTCACGAGCCCTTCACGGGCAATGATGACACCAGCCCCGAGAAACCCGATGCCGGTCGCGACCTGGCCGAGGACGCGCGTCGGATCCACGTTGGGCCCCCCAAAGGTGGCGCCGAGCTGAACGAAGATGCTGGTTCCCAGACAGATCAAGATATTGGTGCGAATCCCGGCCGGCTTGCCGCGAATCTGGCGCTCAAAACCGACGATACCGCCACACAGTACGGCGACACCGATTCCAATCCAAAACTGAGCTGTTAGAGGATTCATTAAACATCCCTCCTTATTGCTTCGATAAGCCTTGGCAGGTTGTTCTTCCATCTTTTTTGTGTTGATAGATCAGCGTATGCCCTTGTGCCGATCTCCTCTGGAATGTTACCTCCCTTTTTAATCCGTACGGGTATTATGATCCCTCGGTCACGTGCATTTTATTTGAGGATTGCCATCTTTAGTTCCATGCGCACCCAGGAAGTGGGGGGGTTGGCGTTAAAGGAAGGACTGAGACAGATCAGAAATTTATCGGCCTCTCGAATGCCCTGTTGCATCGCCTCCACGATATCGTCACCAGGCAAGATTCTCTCCGTGTCAATCCATATTTGGATATCTGGTTTCTGCTTGAGGGCTTCTGCCAGGCGTTTTACTTTTACGGTATCGTTGGTTGAGTAAGAAATAAATATGAGCGGCACGTGATCTTCCTTGTTATTGGACCTGCTCAAGCGAGGGCTGCAATGCGAGCGGCCATACCAGGCTGGCGAGAGTAGGTTCTACTCAACGATGTCGCACACGCCGCCGCCGCCTCCCAGCGCCTTGGGATGATCTGAGTAGTTATCGCCTCCGGCGTGAATGATGAGCGACCTGCCTTTCAGGTCAGCGATCTTGATGCGAGGAGCAAGCACCGGATGCGTTGCCGTGCCGTCACCGTTAGCATAGAGAGTGGGCAAATCCCCCAGGTGTCCGTTGCCGTAGGGGCCTTCATGTTTCCCGGTGCCCGCGGGGTCATAGTGACCGCCGGCGGCCAGTCCAGGCACCATCGTTCCGTTTTGTTCGGCAGGACCGCAGTTTGGTTTTTCATGGACGTGAAATCCATGCAGCCCGGGGCTGAGGCTGCTGGGGTTCGGCGTAAAGATAGTTCCGTACGGGCTTGATGTTATCGTTATCGTGCCGATGGATGTGCCAATCCTCTCACTATTGATCAGACACATCTTCACCAACTACCTCTTCTGCATGGACAGTGCCGATTGCCAGCAGTATGCCGATGATCACAAAGCCTAATTTTTTCATAATCGCATCCCCCCTTTTTTACGTCTTACCGGCCGCTATCACCTCAGTGGTGTTCATCTGCCGATATACCTGTTTGGCCTCAATACAGCTCTGAGGTTGTTAGCGATCACTTATCACGATTACAGAAGCGCCCCCTATTTTTTGCGTCCTTTTCGGCGGGGTTTTTCAGCAGCAGGGGGTTTTGACAGATTGGTTCCGTCTGACCCAAGCAGAACGGCGATCCAGCGCGTATCTTCCGAATTATCCAGGGCGATCTTCACCGTCATGGTCAACGGGACCGACAGCAGCATGCCGACAGGCCCTAATATCCACCCCCAGAATATTAAGGAAAGAAATACTACCAATGTTGATAGCCCCAGTCTCTGCCCCATAAGGCGCGGTTCGATGAAGTTACCCATGACGATATTGATCACGACATAGCCGATGGCAACCACGAGGGCCCGGCCCAGTCCCAGTTGTATGATCGTCAAGAGAACGGCCGGCACTGCTGCCATGATGGACCCGATGTTGGGAATGTAGTTCAGGATAAAGGCCAACAACCCCCACAGGAGGGGATAATCGACACCCATAATGGTGAGGAGAATGGCCACAAAGGCACCGGTAACAAAGCTGATCCATGTCTTGATAGCAATATACCGGACGACCGTGTCGGTAAACTTTTTTAGGTTCCCCAATGAGGCCTCGGGGTCACGAAATATGGTGCGCACCTTGGCGGGGACACTCGAGGCCTCCAGAAGCATGAAGATGACCGTGAGGAGGATCAGAAAACCGTTTTTCAGCACCCCGCCCAGTTCGTTGAGCAGGCTGGCGACGAACTTCATAACGGCCGCGGAATTAAATATCTTGTTTAACTCAAGACGGGCGGCATCTAAACCGGTCCCCTCCAGCCAGTCCAAAACAGCATTTGTCTGCCCTTTGAGCCTGGCTTCATAGAAGGGCAATTTGCTGGAGAAATCATTCACCGAAGATCCCACCAAACCAGCTATGAGCAATAAGAAGCAGAGGATTCCGCACATGACGATTAACAAGGCAAGCCATGTCGGGACCTTTCTTTTTTTCAGCCAAAAGAGGATTGGTGAGCCGCTAATTGAGATAAATGCCGCCAATAAGAAGGGGACGATGATGGCCTTGGCGGCACTCATCCCCGCCGCAACGACGACGAAGGCGGCGATGATTATCAAAATCTGGGCGGCTTTCGGTGGCTGATACGTGTTGTTCATCGGCACTTATTCCTCTTGTTTATGAATACCATGTTTCATAATAAGCGCGATCAGGGGGGATGGGTTACCGCGTACCCTCATATAATACATAGGATGTATCATTCATGCTTGTCAAGTACAAATAGGCTGCGGGAAAATCAGCTTTTCAACTCAAGATTCTTTTCTCACTACCAGGCAGCAGAGGATGCCGGCAAACTGTGTGCGACCCTTCTTGAACAGCGACGATTCAGGCAATAGTGCAAGGGCCTGCCGACTGTAGAACGGTTCCTCAAACGCATGTAACCACAACAGCATTATCCGTAATCTGCCGAACTCACGTGCCGCCTCTCTCAGTACCGATCGCGGCGTATCGCTCACAATATCATACAAGAGGGCATATCCCCCGTCTTTCAGGACACGATAGATTTCGTCGAGGGCCCTCACCGGCTCCTTCCAATGATGAATAGAGCCGGTGCTCACCACTGCGTCAAAAAAGGCATCCTCATACGGTATATGAGACGCATCACCTTTCTTGACCTCAATAACGCCGGCAAGACCGGTCCAGTGCACATTGGCTGCGGCCTTTGCCACCATCGAGGGTGAAATGTCGATGCCATGGCAATGCAGCGCTGGTGAGTGCTCATGAAGCTTGATGAGGAGCCAGCCGGGGCCCGTACCTATGTCCAGGATCTGGCCCTGTTCGCAGTAGTTCAGGACATCCTGAACCAAGATATCATAGTTTCGTTGAAAGATGCCGGTTTTACTTATCAGGTTGTAGAGTAGTGCCCCGGGCTTCGGAATGCCCTCCGGATGAAAGAGCTTCAACAACCTTCGAAAGGGGGTCAACAATGCCATGCCAGACCTCTGGGCTTTATAGATTTGGGAATTCGAACTTTTTGATTGAGACCAATCAATCTTTTATAAGAACGCAGAACTGCTTCCTATGACCCCTGCTTTTTACGAGCTTCTTTTGCCATCTCCTTCTCGATCATTCGCTCTTTGATTGCCGATCCTGCGGTGAACACAAAGACCCTTAGGGCATGAAAGCATACGCCGATACCCCATCCAATCAGCGGCCACATGAACCAGAGGTATCGGGGAGAGGTTAAAAGGTTGATGATAACGAGCAGAATATTCACCCCCACATAGACTGTCAGATGTATGTAAAATCCTATCTTGGTCTCTACACTTTCTTTGGCTTGTTGATACGCCTCTTGGTTTTCCACGCCTGCCTCCTTTCCGGTTAAAAAATATGATTCAACAAAGGCTTTAATGCTGACGATCAGCAATACGGATTATTGCACCGCTGCGATAATCAAGTTTTGTGTTGGCAGGTTATTTTGCATTTTTAACACAAACCCCTTATTGTTCCTACCCTCCAAGAAGGAGTTTTTATTCAGAGCTGATACGTTGCCCCTGCTCTCAGCACGTCGGTCTCTGACCTGAGCCCATCCTTAAACCGACCTATAGCATAATCACAGGTATCATGTGCGGAAAGAAAGACACGCTGGGGGCCGGCGGCGTTTAAGCTGTCGATGGTGCGGCTTACGTCCGCGTCCGTTACTCTCCTCCACGGGGGCTTGCCAGTACCGACGATCATTTGGATTTTTAGACCGCGCCGCTGCATAGGGCTATCGGTGATGGGGAAGTGAAGGCCGCCGCCCACGGCGTATATCGGCTCGTCAGATATTTTTCTCACCATCTTAATAATAGTTTCAATGGTCGGGTGGCCACAGCCGGTGAGCACAACGAGCCCCTTGCCCTTGATATGGGCGACAAGGGCCTGTTCCTCAGTCCATCCGAAAAAGAAAAGGCTTCGCGCCAATGGCCCGGTTGAGGCGACTCCCGCTGCCAGCATTCGGGGGCCTTCGACTACTTCTGTTTGAAATCCTTCTGCGCCGGCCTCGGCGGGCACAAAGCACGGTTGTCCTTTCGGATCGCCGATCTCTCGGGGCAGGGTCACCTGATTTGTCCGGACGGCCTGATGACCACCCATATGGTCGGGGTGGAGGTGAGAAATCGCCAACGCGTCTACGTGCGCCAACGTGAAGCCGATCTTGCGGGCATTATGGGCCAAGGTTGGGATCTCCGGGCCGAATCCTACATCAAAAAGTAAGGCCCCCAGATCGGTCTTAATGAAGTAGGACACCCCCGGTGCACCCAGAAAGCCGTGCTCCGTCTTCTGCTCTACCAAGACAGTCAGTTCCAAATGATCAAGCTGAGGCAATTCTAACGGCTTTGCCCTTTCGATTCGTTCTGCGTTTACCTCATGTGACCGCTGTATGTTCTTCTTGAATCGGCGATTTTTACGTATCAACATGGGGAGAAGGACAGGTGAAGACAGAGCTATAATTGGCCACCACACAGGTGAGATACGATACGTCATTTTTTTGTCCTCCTCTATTCGCCGCGCTCAGCGGCGCGGGTGTGCCTCATGTGAATCGTATGGAGAAAGATTGTAACATATCTTAATGTCATAATCATATCGGCGTTGTGGAACCGTATATCGTCTTTAATACGCATGGGTTCCGAGCACCACGTTTACGCCGAACTTTTTTTCCAACATGATCTTGAGTGTGTCGAAATCAATCGGACACTCGGCTGTTTCCATTGCCATCCTCATGCAGGTTCCAAGGTAAGGCGTCTCGATCGGCCGGTCCAGATTCTTGGTGACTTCACTCAATAGTTGCACCTTCGGTACCACAAGACCCGGACAATCGCCGCAATCGGTCATGGCGACCAGGTCGATCTCTGAGTCTTGAGCGAACGCACCATTTTTCTCCGCTATGGCCTTGTAGCATTTTGCGCAGGCGATGCAGGATTGATCCTTGACACGCTTGCAGTAGAGTATTGCGATTCTTGACACAACTAACCTCCTTCATTGGAATTTTTATGCGTGACTGCCTAGATATGGCTCTACATTCACAATAGCTTAATGCAGAGTTCAGCCGCACGGGTTACTTTACCCGCTGTGACAATTGATGAAGCTGTATATTTTGCAGCGTGTTAAGAAGAAAGCTTCGAGCGCATGTTTTTCCAAGGCTCGATTATTTTTACTTGTCTGCTTTTTTCTCTTTTTTCTCACGCCGTTTCTCTTTGAGAGTTTTTTCCGCCTTTTTCTTTACATCTTTTTTAGTATCACGACTTTTGGCCATTGCTTTTCTCCTTTATTCTTTTGTTTGAGGCATTTTTTTCATATACTGTCCGGTTCAGCGGCGCGGGTGACTGCATCCGCTGTGATCATTGCTTAGACTCTTTGTCCCGTGTTTGTCAAGGTCAGGTTCCAACCGTCACCGTTCGCTCCTTTCCCATAACTACTTCTTGGGATATCCCACCGATTGTGCGAGGGTGATCCGCTGCTCCGGTCGCAGATTCATCGCCTTGGCCAGGGCTGGCCTGTCAATCGAGCCACGCACAACAGTTGTCAATCCTTCGGAAGCACAGTACAGGTACACATTCTGGCTGATGAAACCCGTGGCCGCAGCCGAATAAAGGACCTTCTCGTCATCTGCCGCCCCCATCCTTGAAAAATCCGCCACGTAGATGAGGTTTACCGGCGCCTCCCTGACGAAGGATTGGCGCCCCGTCGCAGCGCGGACGTCTTCTGCCAGGATCGCTTCCAGAGAGTGTGCCTTCGCATCATACAGGTACAGGCCACCGGCTGTGGCGACGTAGATATCGATTTCCTGCCGATTCCGCGCAGATGGTGCAGTGCGCTTCCCCGAAGCGGGGCGATTGATCCCGAAGGCCGCCCACAGCAGATTTGAAAGCACCTGCGAGGGCAACTCCTCTGTACTGAATGAGCGCGAAGAGCTTCTTGCCTGCAACACCTGCATCAGGGGCCTGCCGCCCTCCGTTTGGGGCTGCACAAGCTGGATCGGCTTGAGCCCCTGCCCAAAAGTTGACGTGGGGCCAATGAGCAGGGCACTCAGTGCCAAGAAGGCAGTTAGAACCAGTAGTGGCTTCATACTCCTCCCTCCTTCTCCTATGGTCTCATAAAAAGGGGCGTTTTGAAAAGGGTCTATTCAAAAAAAATTCCCCCTCATCCTCCCGGAGGTCCTCTGTTGCCTCTCCGGAAGAATCCATAGCCCTGCTGGGGTGTTAAGGAATTAGGGAATGCCCTACTATTTCTTCTTTTTTTTCTTTTGGGTCGAGATCTTCAATAGCGCATACGCCGGGCAGAACCCGACAAGGCTGGTAAGCATAAAGATAACGGCCACAATGCCCAGGACAATGGCCAGCCAGCCGGAAATGACACCGGTCAAGTACAAAACCAAAACGACCAGCGCCAGCACCACCCGGATGATCCGGTCAATCACACCCATATTCTTGATCATAAAGCACCTCCGTTTATTGGCCTTCTTATTTTACGTAAGTCAAGATCAAAAATAAAATTTCTCACCTTCTTTGTCAAGGGTGTAGACCTGACTCTATCCTAGGCGGACAAGTTACAGGTTAGGCAATAAATATTTTTCCATATTTTATTATTCTATGCCGCGGTCTGTAAGTTAATTATAAACCACCGATCAATCTCTTAAACGGTGGGTACAGGATCATCAATAAAATTTAAAATTGATATTTCTTTTGATTCTATTATTTCTTTTAATGCACTTACTATATCCTCTGTAACATTAAATAGGGTAATCCAATCCCCACATGAAATTGGCTTTCCAATTTTAAATGTATGACTTTTCTCTCGATAATTAATAATTGGTTCTTTTTGATTATCTGGGAAATACATACCATTGTTATGTATAGAATTTCTAATTAGACGTAAAAAATAAAATAAATCATTATATTTTTTAAGTCCGAGATAATTATCGATGAAAGAATAGATATTACCAAAAGGATATTTTTTCTTATAATAGGCATCAATATCAATGGCTCGCATAAATATTCTAATGGAACTTTCTATTTGTGAAAAAATAAATTGAAAAAAAGAAAATCTCATAAACTTATCATATTCTAGGAACATGGATTCGATGTGTACTATTGGCAAATTTTTTAATTTTGCTGGATCAAGGAAAGCCTGAACGAAAGTAATACCAAACTGATTATTTTTTATCGCAGTTTGAAGTCTAAAAAAAATAGAAAGTCTTGCATCCTTTTCCGTGTTCCAAGAGGAATATTTTTTTGATATTTCTTGTCTTTTCTGTATGGCTAAATTTTGAAGGTTAAGGTTTAGCTCAATCAGAACTTCATATAATTTCTGATATTGGGCAATCAATGCTTCCAGAGAAAGCTTCATTTTTTTACCTACCGACGTAAATCAATAGCGCGAGCAAACATCCGAGCCATATCGCGTAAGCTTATTCCGCGCCCACTGGATTTGCTTTTTGGGTAATTATTCATCGTTGATTGTGAACCCTAACTCTTTCGCGTACAGTTGCTTCAGGATTGAAGATACTTTCCGAGTTTCTATCGAAAAGTCGATATCTAAATCGTCAGGAATACCACGATGAATTAACTGACTCCGCAGATTGTAAGCATAATCAATAATAGCTTGTGCTGAGCTATCATTGGGAAGTTTTACTCTAATTACTCTTTTTAATGCCTGCCGAATTGATTCCTTTCTCAATTCATTAAGCCGCCCCTGTACTGATTGTCGATGCTCCGGCTGTATTCGATCTTTTTGTCTAGTTGAGCTAAACACTCATCAATGAATGTATCTACATCAGGACCAAGACGCTCGGCGTTGGCTAATGGTTCAAGGGCTGAGACAGTTGAAAGAAAAATAGCCCGATCACTAGCCTCTAAGTGTGAAGCACAAAATATCTCCATCGATAGAAGGAGTGTTCGGTCGACTGATTTCGGCAACATGTAAGCGGCTTGCAGCCTATCGATAACCCAGCTGGGAGGAAAAGATGTCATTCCTTCTGCGAACATAGAAAAGCTAGGTGATCGGAGGCGGTCATAGACTCTTGTTGGCTCGTGTGTGTGGTAATTTAGACGGACACCGAAATTGAGACTGATACTTGTCCATAGAAGCCCTTGGACAAGCCTTCGTCCATGTTCTTCTGCCTGTGATGCGGTCGGAAAACCCTCCAAAGTCAGCGAAAAACGTTGGCCACCTTCCCATGATGGCTGCCGCTCTGGCGCTAACGTCACATAAGCACCATCATCGAGAAAAATGGTGACATGTTCGAGGTTCCCAAGAAACCCCTTGTCGAGTACCTGAAAAATGAGTTTTGCGCCGTAAGGTCTTTTCTCCGGACGAGAGATAATCATTGATCGTTTATGTGAGGAGTTGATTTGCTCAGTCACAAGTCTTCTACCTATTTTCTTGCCCTAAGGAGTTAATATATGGAAAACTTTCTATATATTTCCCTATATCGTGCAAATTTTTCCAGCTATTTTTATATTACTGTAGTTACGATGGGAATTATCCCCTTTTTCCCATTCTAAAATTATATACCTGCTCATATGGAAAGCAAACAATAAATCAATATTCGATGATCGGCTTGCAGTTGTCAGTTCTGTCTGAAGGCAGAGAAGGGTTGGTTGCGGCAAGAAAAATTGAGCTTACTTTTTACGCTCTTTTTTTGTCTTTGTGCCGATTGCCCAGAGCAGGGCGGGCAGCAGCAATAGGGAGGTCAGGAGGCAGCTGCCGATGCCGAGGAGGGCGAGTTGGCCCAGGGAGGCCAGGGCCGGAAAGTGGGAGGTACTCAACGAACCGAACCCAACCATGGTGGTCAGGGAGGTCATGATTACTGCCCTCCCCGTCAGCTTTACAGCTTGCCCGACATCTTTTCTCTCTCTATATCTGTGGACGATGTGTATCCCGTCGTCGATCCCGATGCCGAGGATCAGGGGGATTGCCACGGCATTGGCCGGGTTGAGGTCTATTCCTAACAGTGTGCTTGCCCCCAGCATATAGGCCACCCCGGCCAGCAAGGGGCATAAGGCCATCCCCACCCAGAGGGGTCTGCGGAAGTGGGCAAAGAGCAGGATGATCACCACGGCGAGGGCCAGGGGAGCAAGGAGGGTGAAATCCCGCTTCACCATGCCTCGGAGCTGGAGGCCGATGAGCTCGGTGCTGGTGCACTCGGCCTCTGGCGCAATAATTTGGATTGCCTTTTCCAGCTCCAGGGGATCGACCTGCGCTGGATCGAAGCGGATCTCCTGACGCAGTTGGTAACCATCTTCTCCCTTCACCACATACCGCTCCACCACCTCGGCCAAGGGGGTGCGGGTCAGTTCCTGCAGGATGGTCGTTGGGGGGATGGGGGCCTCTTTATGGGCCAGCCCCCTGAGCATCCGCCCCGTCCGGGCGAAGGCCTGGGGGTTCAGCCCTTTGCTTTCCAAGGCCCGCTGAAGGGAGCGGGCCGCCTTTTGGTAGTCCATCCGCCAGCGCAGTTCCACGAGCACTCGCCCCTGCTTCTCGGCGGAGGGGATGAACTGGGCGAGGTGGGTGACGAAGAGGATTCCATCTTTGTAGGTATCCTGGAGGAACGAGACAATGGTCTCCTGCTCCCCCAGAAGCCGATCGAGATCCGCCCCCTTCAAGAGGACGGTCATGCCCGTGCCGTGTCCCCCGAACCGCTCCTGCATCCGCTCCAGGGTCTCCATCCCCTCCATGCCGCGGGGACGAAACCCCTCCACGCCACCCGTCACCCGCACCCTGGTACCGAGATAGCCGCCGCAGACAGCCAGGGCGATGAGGCAGATGAGGACGGGGCGATAATGGTTCTTGAGAAAAGAGGTGAGTTGGCCCAAGCCCCATGTCTTCAGAGGTTTGTATTTATATCCCCTGCGCTCCGCCCAGACCAAGAAGGCGGGCAGGACCAGGGTTATGGTCAGCAGGCAGAAGAAGAGCCCGGCAGCGACCAGGGCCCCCAGCTCAACGATCCCCTGGATCCGTGCCAGCAAAAGGGTGAGGAAGGCGGCTATGGTGGTCAACCCCCCGGACCACACGCTGGTGCCTGTCCGCGTCAGGGCGATCTCCACCGCATCGTTCGGCTTTTTGCCCGAGGCACGCTCGTGGTGGTAGCGCTGGTAGAGGTGGATGGCGAAGTCTATTCCCAGCCCCACGATGATGGCCGCGAAGGAGACGGTGATGAGGTTGAGCCCTCCGATAAAGAGGGCAGCGGCACCCAGGGTGAGCTGCACCCCCACGAGGAGGGGGAATCCGACAAAGAGCAGGGTGGACCACCTGCGGTAAGCAAGGTAAAAGAGGGCCAGGACGATGGCAAGGGAGCTGAGGAAAGAGACCAGGAGGTCCTGCTGCATCACCCCTGCCTTGCCCACGGTCATGGTGTGGGGGCCCACAAAGGAGATCCGCACTGAGGGAAAAGATTGTTTGATGCCTTCCAGCTTTTGGACCAATGCCTGCGCAGACCTCACGTCCGCTGAGGCGAAAGAGGGGTCGGCCACCATGAGCAGCGCCTCTCCATCCGGAGAGAGGAGGTACCCCTCGGCAAGGGAGGGGGCCCACGGCGATCCACCTTGTAATCGCCTAAGGAGTAGATCCCGCATCGCCAAAGGATCGGCGAGGATTATCCCCCTCCATCCGGAAGCAAGGGTGCTGGTGAGGAGGGCCTTGGCCTGGCGGACCTGAGATTGAATCTCTTCATCGGTGAGATGCCTTTTGAATTCATCAATAGCCTCCCCCTGGAGATAGAGCTGGGGGTGAGAGAGATAGCGGTTAAGGACCTTCTCCCATCCCTCCATGTCCGTTCCCATGCCTGAGGAGACTCCCTTGAAGGCCTTGTTCCCCCCTATTTCCAGCTCCGCCAGGGAGCTTCTCAAGCCCCGGGCAGCCTCAATGAGCTCGGACTTTTTCTCCCCCTCCACGAGGCAATAGAGGCGTTCCA
>CAZFIR010000010.1:0-20019 GCA_964519535.1 uncultured Thermodesulfobacteriota bacterium
ACTTCCCCTTTATCTTGCTGAGTATGTGTGGAGATATAACCATAGATCTCTTTCGATTCAAGATCAAACAAATAAAATTATGACGTTATTGATACAACACAATTACCATAATTCTTAGTGGCTAAATTGGGACTTTACCCAAATGAAAATACCAACGACCAAAGGCCAGCTGAGACATGAATTGAACTGGCTTTGCGTCAAGGTGCAGCGGCGCGATCCTCACAGATATCAACAGTTGCTCGCTGTGCAGGCAATCGAGTGTCACCCGAGTTTTGAAGTCGTCGACGGCGATATCGAGGAATGGGAAAAAGGGAAGGGATATGTGCCTCTCATAGAAAAACTAACCCCTTATGTGCACCTTGAGATAAAGATCCCCCTGGACACCTTCAGTTGTCTGACGTCCCATCCCTCGCAGACGCAATGTGCTTCCCTCCGCTACCCCTGAGGGTATGTGCACAAAAAAGGTCTTCTTTCTACGATTATGGGCGATGTTGACTAGCTTGCGACCTCCCAAGTGGGCCTCCCGTTCGCTCACCGAGATAACCCCATAGAGATCGAGATCATCTCCTGAGGCGACGGGATGGATCATTTGGAGGCGCGGCGTCGTTCGTTTCCTGGTCAATCGTCGGATCTTTTCGCTTACACCCGCTTTCGGCACCATCTCAAAGAGCTTTAAAAAGACGACACCGAAGACAAATCCCCCCACGTGGGCCCACCAGGCAATGCCTCCCGCCTTGCCTGCAGTAGCCGCGGCACTCAGAAACTGGAATAAAAACCAGATGCCGAGAAAAAAAAGCGCGGGGATCTCAGCAAAATATGGTAAGAAAAATATGGGGATCACGGCCAATACCTTTGCCCGGGGATACAGTATGAGGTAGGCCCCCATGACGCCCGCAATGGCGCCGCTGGCTCCGATGGTGGGTATGTTCGAGTACCAGTTAAGTACAAGATGTGAAGCCCCCGATGCCACACCGCACAAGAGATAGAAAAAAAGATAGCGGACGTGTCCAAGCCGGTCTTCTACATTGTCCCCAAATATATAGAGGAACCACATGTTACCCAAGAGGTGAAGGATCCCACCGTGCAAAAACATCGAGGTGAGAAAGGGGAGCACCTGTTGACCGGTGGTAAAATACACTGCAATCTGTGGATCAGTATACCGGGCGGGTACAAGTCCGAAGAGATAGATGAATGCCTTGAGCCCCTGCCCCTGAGTTAACTCGATGATAAACGCGAGTATGGTGACCCCAATGATGCCGTTGTTGACAACAGGATATGTCTCCGATCGATTGATGTCGCGAATGGGAATCATGACATCATAAGGCTATCAAAGCTCAGCAATCCAGTCAACGGAATTGACTTATCAGCGTTATTCGGATTTTTTTGAAGAAATAAAGGCATTATTGGGGATAAGACGGCACAAAACAGGCAGTTTTTCGGTTAAAAGTCCTTTTTTATCCTTCTTTGTAAGGTAATCGGACTTGCTATTTTCCTTCAGTAATTTAAGCTAGGACAACCCCAATCCTAACCACAGATTTACACGACAGGAATTGCTGGTTCGTCGTCAGAAGCCGCTGCGGCTCATTGCTTATTGTGTGTTGGGTGACGAGCGTATGGTGAGGTAACGAAACTGACCCGGAGACTGCTGAACGCGCCTTCCATGAGAGTTGCTGTGTTTTGTCAATAATGGTTGAGAGGGCTGCCTCCTTGAGGAGGGGCGCAAGATGGAAAATCAGGACAAGACAAAAGAGCAGCTCCTCAATGAATTAGGAAACCTGCGTCAAAAGGCCGCGGAACTGGAGGCATCCGCACTTGAGCTTCAGACGGCCGAGGAGACACTGCAGCAGGAGAGGGAGAAATTTCAGGTCTTGGTAGAGGAGTCCCCGCTGGGAGTATCCATCATTGCTGAAGACAGTCAGTATAAATACACTAACCCCAAGTTCACCGAAATCTTCGGATACACTCTCGAAGATATTCCGACAGGGAGCGAATGGTTCCAAAAAGCTTTTCCTGATGAGAAATATCGCAAGCACGTAATCGCAACCTGGTGCAACGATCTGAAGAAGTGCACGTATGGCGAGTTCAGGCCTCGCACCTTCACGGTAACGTGTAAGGATGACTCAGAAAAGGTGATTTACTTCAGACCGGTAACGATGAAAACCGGCGATCAGTTTGTCATTTACGAGGACATTACCGAGCGCAAGCGAACGGAAGAAGAACTCACTAAACACCAAGAACACTTACAGGAAGTGGTACAAGAGCGTACGGCCGAACTTAAAGCAATCAATGAGCAGCTTCAACAAGAGATTACTGAACGTAGGCGCGCAGAAAAGGCGCTGCGGTCTTTTCAATCAGACCTCCAGGCAAAAAACAAATCATTGGAGGCCCTCACCACCATTGCTGATAAAATATATGGTTCCCTCGATCTTCGAACCGTGGCTGAACGTGCCGTAGCCTCTATGATGAACTACAGCAAATCTCCCTTCGTCGGTATCTTTGCTTTGAATGAAAAAACACAGTGTCTTGAAGCACTTTATTCCATTGGATTCAGCGAAGAAGTGCGCCGGGGACTAATGCAATTACCGCTCAAAGAAAGCTTGAGCGGCATTACCGTCGCCCGAAAGAACATTGTTATTAGTGACAATATAAAGAACGACGATCGTGTGGAACCGAGTGTAAAAAAGGACCTGCTCAAACAGGGGTTTAAAAGTATCCTGTCGGTGCCCTTGCCCTTTCAGGATCGAGTCTTAGGGGTCATAAATCTCTTTTTCAAAGAGCAAATTTCTCCCCTGCAAGATCTTGAGCAAGAAACCCTCATGAACATTGGCAAAACCATCGGATTGGCCATGGCCAATGCCGACTATGTAGCGCAAATTGAGGCAGAGATTAGGGAACGCAAGAGGGCCGAAGAGCTATTACAGCGGGAAAGGGAAACCTTCTACTCCGCCTTACAGGACGCCCCTCATGCTGTTGCCATGTTCGACAAAGATGACAGGTATCTCTTTATCAATTCGCAATTCACCAGCATCACCGGTTATGTCCTCGAAGATGTCCCCACCAGGCAGGATTGGCTCCGCGGGGCCTATCCCAATCCGAAATACAGACAGGAAGTAATCGAGACCTGGAAGAAGGATTTGACCCACAAGACCTCTTACAGGGTATTTAGTGTGGTCTGTAAGGATGGGTCGGTAAAGGAGATAGAGTTTAGGGCGACGATGTTGGATGATGGTCGCATCATAATGACCTTATCCGATATCACCGAGCGCGTTCGGAAAGAGGATGAGTTGCGGGAATCGGAAAACAGATATAGAACGTTATTCGATAGTGCCGCTGATGCCATATTTGTCCATGATCTCAAAGGTAAGTTTCTCGATACCAACTCCGTCGCCTGCGAACGTTACGGATATGACAAAAAAGGATTCTTGCAGATGTCCCTGCAGGATGTCACAACTCCCGGGCGCACCAAAAGCACATCGCAACGCCTCGAGGAGATACGCAAACGAGGGCACTTTCTCTATGAGACAGTTCACCTCAGGCATGACGGCGAACACATTCCCACTGAGGTCAGCAGTCAGATCATCGAATATAGCGGAAGACCGGTTGTGCTCAGCATAGCCCGCGACATCACCGAGCGCAAGCAGGCAGAGGAGGTACTGCGAGAATCTGAAACTCGCCTCCGCAAACTCTTTGAAGCAATCCCTGAAGCTGTTATGGTCCATGATGAAGAGGGTAACATACTCCATATCAATGACGTCGGCGCAAAACGACTCGAATGGAGCGTAGAAGATCTGGTAGGCACAAATCTGCGCGAGATTGTAAAACCTGAGAACGCCGCTGTTATTTCCGATAACGTCAGAAGAGCCCGCACCAATGGTTCGTGCAGTTTCGAGACAACGTACATATCGCGCACAGGGCGGCGTATCGTAGCCGAGGTTAACGAGCGCCCCATTGAGCTCGAGGGGAAAGGCGTCATTTTGAGCGTAGCGCGTGATATTACCGAGCGCAAGCAGGCAGAGAGACAACTCGCCTATATGGCTACCCATGATGCCCTCACAGGGTTGCCCAACCGAGTATTGTTTAACGATCGCCTCACCCTCGCGCTGGCCCAGGCACATCGTCATCGAGAAAAACTCGCCGTGATGTTGCTCGATCTGGATCGGTTCAAGGACATCAATGATACATTGGGGCATAGCGTGGGAGACCAGTTATTACGGGTCGTCAGCAAACGACTGAAAAGTCTCCTGCGCAAGAGCGATACCCTTGCCCGCATGGGGGGCGATGAGTTCTTATTTTTAGTGCCGGAAATAGCTCAGCTCAAAGATGCAACCGAGGTTACTCGAAAAATCCTTGAGTCATTTCGAGAACCCTTTGTGGTTGAGGACCTTGAACTCCGCACCACTGCCAGCATCGGGGTTACCATGTATCCGAGTGATGGTGCAGATGCCGATACCTTGATGAAGAACGCTGATATCGCCATGTACAGTGCCAAACAGAAGGGAAGAAACAACTATCAACGGTACTCATCAACCATGAAAACCAAAACCCCCGAGTAGTTGGTAACTTTATCAAAACCCTGTGCTCCGTTGAGGAGACATTACACCTTCACATTCCCAGTTAGCTTGGCTACGTGAGACGGCTCACCGCTGTGTTGCGTCTCAAGGATAACCCGGCATGTAAAACTGTCGTGCCTACCTCCCTTGCGGTATCATCGTCAGAGGAATATAATACTCTAAGTACCATTGTGCTTCAATATCCCTTCGGCGCTGGCGAAGGTACAAACTTCATATAATGATCAAACATATAAAAAAGAGGAGAAAGAGACATGAAACGTTTCAGTTGGCAGATCATTTTGGCTGCATTGCTCATTTTTCTGTCGGCGGTCTTTTATTTCTTCCACTATGTGATCTTCCATGATGCCCACCATATCTTTATCTACCTGGTTGGCGACATTGCCTTCGTCCCGATTGAGGTCTTGCTCGTTACGGTGATAATCCATCAGGTGTTGAACACGCGAGAGAAAAACGCCCGCATGGAAAAGCTGAACATGGTTATAGGGGCCTTCTTCAGTGAAGTTGGCACAAAGTTGCTCACGTACTTTTCCGACTGGGATCCTAAACTGGATAAGATTAGAAAGGATCTGATGGTAGCCAGCGATTGGTCTCAAGAAGACTTCTTAGGTGTGAGCAAGCGCCTTAAGCAATACGATTATGGTGTTGATATTCAAAGAGTCGATCTGGAAGCTTTGCGCAACTTCTTGAAGGAAAAGATCGATTTTTTGCTCAGGCTCTTGGAGAACCCAACGCTGCTGGAACACGAATCCTTCACCGAGCTCTTATGGGCGGTCTTTCACCTCGCTGAGGAAATGGCGGCCAGGGACAATGTGAAAAAATTACCGGACAGCGACCATACACATCTCGCCGGTGACATAACAAGGGTCTATGGCTTGCTGGTTCATCAATGGTTGAGTTATATGGGGCATTTAAAGAATAATTTCCCCTACCTCTTTTCCCTTGCGATAAGAATAAACCCCTTTGATCAAGAGGCATCACCGATCGTGAAATAACGTGTTCATGCTGCACTCGAAGGGGAAAGCAGGGTAGTAATATCGATATCACAGAGACACTCTTCAGCCCTGTCACGCTCTCCTTGACATGCTAACAAAGTGTGCCATTTTTACAACGAATAAAACGGCGGCGCGCAGAGGAGAAGCCTCCGTTGAGTTTTCAATAAGGCGGAGCGACATGACCAGGGCGTTGTTAAGGTTTTTGAAAGGCAGGAGGGAACAAAAAAACATCCTGCATTCCGCAAAAATCTTACTCCTGGCCACGGTGATTTTCGCAGTTGGCTGTTACGAGACCGATTTCGAGGTTATCGACGCCTCCTCGGCGGTTGCCGTGAACGGTGTGACGGGAACGTTTTATGGAGAATCAGGTGGGACAATGACCATCTCGGCCGTGCCTCACAGCAATGACTACCGCTTCCGAGAAGTAAGTAAAAAAATAAGGTCTCGACAGGCTATCTCCGAGCGATCCCCTTACAGGGCGCTATCTATATCGTCCAGGCCAAGTATGACGATGAATCCGTCTACTATCTTGACTTCTATGAATTTACCATCGACTCAAGCGGCTCCCATTATGAGACAATGGAACCCAATGTAGACGACACAAGGCTCGATCAGCTTGCGCAGCAGTATGGTGTGACCATTGATTGGGATACATCTGAGTTTTTTATACCTATCCTGAACGGCAGTCGCAGCGATATCATGGCCTTCCTCCGCGCGCACGCGAGCCTACCTTTTTCGCCAGCTCAATGGTGAGTTAGATTAGCTGAGGAACAAAAAAGTTAGCACAACGATATCAAGCAGGGGCTATCTCATACCATGAGGGAAGTTGAAAATCCAGAAGGGATATTAGAAAAAAGGGGAGAAAGAGTGTCGGGATTCTCAACGAGCAGCTCTTTCTAAATCTTTTAATTAAAGAAAGGAGTCTAAAATGAAAAAAATGTTTATGGTACTGGCACTGTTGATCATCTTTCCACTATCCCCAGCTATGGGAATAGAAATCGGAGGTGTCCAGCTGCCGGATTCCTTAACGGTGAACAATGCGAAGCTACAGTTAAACGGTGCTGGCTTAAGGAAGAAAGTTGTTATAAAAGTCTACGTAGGCGGACTCTATGTGCTGAACAAGGAAACAGATCCTGAAAAGCTTATTGCAGCAGACGAACCCATGGTGATTCGCATGCACTTCATTCATAGCAAAGTGTCCAAGGAAAACCTGATCAATGCATGGAACGAAGGGTTCACAAACGCCACCAATGGTAACACCGCAGCAATGCAAAAAGAGATTACAGAGTTTAATGGATATTTTGCAGAGGATGCAAAGAAGGGAGACGTATATGATGTGGTTTATGTACCGGGCCAAGGCATCAGCGTAGAGATAAAGGGCAAGCGCAAGGGACCTATCCCTGGTCATGAGTTTAAGAAGGCGGTTTTTGGTATATGGCTGGGGGAAAAGCCGGCAGATGCAAAATTGAAAAAAGGGATGTTGGGCATGTAGGTTGTCGCACTCAGCGAATATAAGAAAACAGGCAACAGCGATGAAATCACTTCGCAAAGAGCTCTTGTTTAATACCTCGGCGCGGTTTGAATTTATCAACATCACCAAAGATGTGAGAAAGGCAGTGAAAGAAAGTGGAGTTGAAGAGGGCCTCTGCCTTGTCAATGCCATGCATATCACTGCCAGTGTCTTTATCAATGATGACGAATCAGGGCTCCACCAGGACTACAAGGATTGGCTTGAGGAGCTTGCCCCCAATGAGCCAATCTCCCATTACCGCCACAATCGCACCGGTGAGGACAACGGAGACGCCCACTTGAAACGTCAGATAATGGGGCGTGAAGTGGTTGTCGCCATCACCGATGGAGATCTCGACTTTGGACCGTGGGAGCAAATCTTCTACGGTGAGTTCGACGGCAGGCGCAAAAAACGCGTGCTCGTAAAGATCATCGGCGAGTAACGCACCCGCCCCTGTTTTGAAAGGAATCCCCCCGTGAGGCGGACAATACGGACAAAAGTAAAGAGTTTGTCTTGTCTCCTCACCGCATCCCATGACCCCTACACCGTAATAAATAGGACGCATCATAATAGAAGATGTAATTGACATTTTCTATAGGTATCCTTTATAATTTCCTTGAAAGATCATCCAAATTTTTTTTATAAGGCTCGCTCACCTTATGGCTAAGAAAATCCTGGTCAACGCCTCCTATCCCGAAGAAGTCCGTGTGGCAGTGATGGACGAGGGGGTATTGACCGATTTTAGTATCGAGACATCCACAAAGGAAAACATCAAAGGAAATATCTACAAGGGGACCATTGTCCAGATTGAACCTAGTTTTCAGGCCGCCTTTGTCGACTATGGAGTCGGCAAGAATGGGTTCCTTCCCTTTGATGAGATACATCCAGACCTCTGGATCCGCAAGGATTTTCCCCACAAAAAGAGGGCAAGGATCCAGGACATCCTGAGAAGAAACCAGGAGGTCTTGGTCCAGGTTACCAGGGAAGAGATGGGGAGCAAAGGGGCTGCCTTGAGCACGTACCTATCGCTGCCCGGCAGGTATCTGGTCCTCATGCCTTCAAGCAACAGCAGCGGGGTTTCGCGAAAGATCGAGAAGGAGACCCAACGAAAGAGATTGAAGGAGATCGTCAGCCAATTCGATCTCCCTAAGGGCATGGGTTTCATCGTGCGCACGGCTGGAATCAATCGGAGCAAAAAAGAGCTGTTGACCGACTTTCAGTACCTCATGCGCCTCTGGGATACCATAAAGCAGCACAGCGAGGAGCTTCCCGTCCCCTCGTTGGTCTATCAAGAGAGTAATGTGGTGGTAAAATCGCTTAGGGAGTACTTCGCCCCCGAGGCAAAAGAGGTAATCATAGATGAGGAGGGGGCTTATACAAAAGCTAAAGAGTTCTTTCAGGAGGTCATGCCCAAGTATCGGCGCAGGGTCAAGCTCTATCAGGACGAAAAACCCCTCTTTTCCCGTTTCCAGATTGAACAGCAGATAGAGCACATCTATGCCCGAGAGGTCCCGTTACGGTCCGGCGGAAAAATCTGCATCGATATCGCTGAGGCACTGGTGGCGGTCGATGTAAATTCCGGCCGGGTCGCTCAGGCCACGGACATCGAAGAAGCCGCGCTCATCACTAACCTTGAGGCCGCCGAGGAGGTCGCCCGACAGATACGGCTGCGGGATATTGGCGGTTTGATCGTCATCGACTTTATCGACATGAGGTCCACTCCGCACAAACGTGAGCTTGAGAAAAAACTGCGGAACGCCTTCAAGAAGGACAGGGCCAAGGTGGACCTGTCGCGGATATCCCGATTTGGGATCATAGAGCTGTCCCGCCAGCGCCTCAAGCCTTCCCTCAGTGACGGCGTCTATACCACCTGTCAGTACTGTCAGGGGCGGGGGAGGTCGCGGTCGCCTTACTCCTTGGCCCTGACCGTCCTGCGAAAGATTCAGGAGAAGGTGACCCAGGATGATTTCAAGATGATCAAGGGGACCCTGCCCAAAACCGTAGCGGAATATCTCTTAAATTATAAGAGGGATGATCTCAATGCCATCGAGAGACATTATGGACTACAGGTCGTCATCGTCGGGGATGAGAATATGCCGGCGGAGGAGTTTCACTTTGATTTTGTAAAAACGGACAAGACCGCTGCTTCCCCCGTTGATAAAGAGGATGCGGATAAGAAGGAGAAACCCTGGTATAAGCGATTGTTGCCTGTGTAGGAACGAAAAAGAAGTCTTGACAACCACGGGATGGTAATTTTATAACTTGAGCTAATAACCAGGGCATGCACAGAAGATGTTTGAAAATCTCACAGAACGGTTAAATCAGGTCTTTAAAAAGCTCAAGGGACGGGGCAAGCTGACGGAAAAAGAGATCGGGGATGCCCTCCGAGAGGTACGCCTTGCCCTCTTAGAGGCCGATGTCAACTACAAGGTAGTCAAGAATTTTATCGCACGGGTGCAAGAAAAGGCCGTGGGCGAAGAAGTCACGGAGAGCCTCACCCCGGCACAACAGGTGATCAAGATCGTCCATCAGGAGCTTATTACCTTGATGGGTGGCGGGGAAGCACACAGCCTGAAACTGTCAGGTCCTTCCCCCATATCCATCATGTTAGTGGGGCTCCAGGGTTCGGGCAAGACCACAACGGCGGGCAAGCTGGCCGGGTATCTGCGGGATAATAAAAAGCGAAGCCCCTATCTTGTCCCTGCCGATCCCTATCGACCAGCAGCTATCGAACAATTGAGGAAATTGGGGGAGGTCTTGGGGATTGACTGTTATGACGCTGCGACCGGTGATGACCCCCTGAAGACCGTGACAAAAGCCCGGAAGCAGGCCCAAAAACAGGGTTTTGACACCCTTATCTTTGATACGGCCGGCCGGCTGCACATCGCCGAAGAGTTGATGGAGGAACTGCGGGGGATAAAGGAAGTGTTGAACCCCCAGGAGATCATCCTCGTGGCCGACGCCATGACCGGGCAGGATGCGGTCAACGTGGCCAAAGGGTTCAACGATGCCTTGGGTATAACAGGGGTCGTTTTGACGAAAATGGACGGTGATGCCCGCGGCGGAGCCGCCTTATCTATCAAGGCGGTTGCCCAGAGGCCGATCCAGTTCGTCGGCACCGGGGAAAAACTCGATGCCTGGGAGGTCTTTCACCCGGACAGGATGGCCTCAAGGATCTTGGGGATGGGTGATGTCCTCTCCCTGATAGAAAAGGCGCAGGCGACCTTTGACGAACGCCAGGCCGAGGCCCTCGAGAAAAAGCTGAGAAAGGACGAGTTCACCCTGGAGGATTTCCGTGATCAATTGCGTCAGATCAAGAAATTGGGTCCCCTGGAGGATATCATGGGGATGATCCCGGGGTTGGGCAAGATGAAGGGGATCAAGGCCTTTCGGCCCGACGAGGGACAGCTGGTTCTCCTGGAGGCTATCCTCAACTCCATGACCAGGGGGGAGAGAAGAGCACCGCGCATTATCAATGGAAGCAGGAGACTTCGCATCGCCAAAGGGAGCGGGACAACTGTTCAGGATGTCAACAGACTCCTGAAACAGTTTGCGATGACGAAAAAGATGATCAAGCAGTTCACCAAAAGGGGAGGCAAGGGGATTTCCCCCTCTATGCTACCCTTCTAATCTTCTTCGTACTGATGAAAAACTAGTTGGAAAAGGAGGTGACATACACAAGATGGCGGTAAAGATCAGATTGGCGCGATTTGGGACCAAGAAAAAACCGTTTTATCGAATTGTCGTGACTGATGCCCGGGCTCCGCGGGATGGTAGGTTCATCGAGAAGATCGGGACGTACGATCCCAAACAAAACCCACCGAATATCAACATAGACACGGAACGAGCAACGGAATGGCTTCAGAAGGGTGCCCAGACCTCTCCCACGGTAGCCCAATTGCTCAGGCGGGCAGGAATCAACGCAGGCGTTTAAGGGAGCGCACTCAGTGTACACGGACGGTCTCAGGGATTGAATCACAGAAGGAGGTCGGAACATGAAAGAGCTAGTTGAGTATATCGCCAAGGCGTTAGTGGATAATCCCGACGACGTGAAGGTGACTGAAATCGAAGGTGAGAGGACGTCTGTCATTGAACTCTCGGTGGCCAAAGAGGATTTGGGCAAGGTCATAGGCAAACAGGGCAGGACAGCGAGGTCTATACGGACCATTTTGAGCGCTGCCTCCACCAAGAACAATAAACGGGCCGTTCTTGAGATCATAGAGTAGTCCAAAGCTAGCAGGCTGTGGGAGAAGACTTCATCGTCATTGGAAGGGTTTCCAAGCCTCATGGCCTGAACGGGGAAATCAGAATTGAATATTTTAATCCTGAGGACCCCCGATTTTTCTCCCACTATCAGGTGATATTTCTCCAAGGGGATGAGGGGAGTCCCCAAGCCTATCAACCCATCTCGGTCCGTCCTCACAAAAAGTTCATCCTGGCCCAATTGGAGGGAATCCGGACCAGAGAAGAGGCGGAGCAGTTGAGGGGCCAGGCGGTCCTCATCGATCCTACAGAGCTCCCACCTCTCGAAGAAGGCGAATACTACTGGAACGATATCCTGGGGATGCGGGTAGTGACTGACAAAGGAGGGGAAGTAGGGAAGGTAACGGAGATCCTACCCACCGGGAGCAACGACGTCTATGTGGTACAGAAGGGAGAAAAGGAGTTTTTAATCCCTGCTACCAACGATGTGATCATGAGCATAGACACAGCAGCGCGCACGATGGTCATTCGCCCCCTGGAGGGGCTTTTTCAAGAAGATGATCTTTGAGATCCTCACCCTCTTCCCTGAGATGTTTCGCTCCCCGTTGGAGGGAAGCATCATCGGGAAGGCCCGTGAGGCAGGATTGATCACGGTCAACCTCGTCAACATCAGGGATTACGCCGAGGGGAAACACCGGATGACCGATGATTACCCCTACGGTGGTGGGAAGGGGATGATCATGAAACCGGAACCCATCATAAGAGGAATCGAGGCGATACAAGCGGGCAATCCGGAGGCACGGATCATCCTGATGACCCCTCAGGGACACCTCTTGAGGCAAGGGGTAGTGAAGAGACTCGCTCAACAACCCCATCTCGTCCTGATATGCGGGAGATATGAGGGGGTGGACGAACGGGTAAGGAACGTTGTGAATGAGGAGATCTCCATCGGTGATTATGTCCTCACCGGAGGTGAGCTGGCGGCCTTGGTGGTGATCGATGCGGTCTCTCGGCTGATGCCGGGGGTCCTCGGGGATGAAGGTGCGAGTGAGGATGACTCCTTTTCACAGGGGTTGCTCGAATATCCTCAGTATACCCGACCGAGGGACTTTTCAGGGAGGGAAGTTCCGGAGGTCCTCCTCTCGGGAGACCATCAGGTCATCGAGCGATGGCGAAGGCAGGAGGCCTTGCGGAGGACCTGGGAGAGGAGACCCGATCTACTTTCCGAGGCAGGACTGTCCGAAGAAGATCACAAAATCCTTGACGATCTCAAGCGGTCATCAGGGACAGATTGAAGACGTAAGGGTGTCCCGGTGATCATCTATTGCGCCCTCATGCACTATCCTGTCTACGACCGGCAGGAACGAGTAACTGCTACTGCCTTGACCACCATTGATGTACATGACTTGGCCCGGCTGGCCAAGACTTATGGTCTGGATGGATGTTATGTCGTCACCCCCTTACGATCACAGCAGGCATTGGGGCATCGGCTGATCGATCACTGGGTGACGGGGAGAGGAGCCGTATACAACCCTACGAGAAAAGAAGCCCTCTCCCTCGTCAGGATGGCGGACGATGTGAAGGAAGTCTTACAAGACATCGAAAAACAACATGGTAGCGGGGCCAAGACAGTGGCCACCGCGGCCAGGCACTACGCCAAGGCGCGATCTTATGAAGAGATGGCTCACCTTCTCCACACGGATGAAGACAGTCCTTTTCTCATCCTCTTCGGAACAGGGTGGGGGTTGACACAGGAGATAGTTGAAAAATCAGATTATGTACTGGAACCAATAGAAGGAAAAGGGTATAATCACCTTTCCGTCCGAACGGCGGCTGCCATTATCCTAGACCGACTCTTGGGAGGAGAATAAAAATGAATGCTGTAGAGAACCTAGAAAAAGAGCACCTGCGCATGGATATCCCCGATTTCAAGCCAGGAGATTCCGTCAAGGTCAATTTCAAGATCCAGGAAGGGGAAAAAGAGCGAATCCAGGTTTTTGAGGGTGTGGTCATTCGCCGGCGACGCGGCAACACCAGGGGCACCTTCACCGTGAGAAAGACCTCCTATGGGATTGGCGTGGAGAGGATTTTCCCCTTGCACTCCCCCTATATTGACAAGATTGAGGTAGTGAGCCGTGGCAGAGTCCGACGCAGTCGGCTCTACTACCTGCGCGGCCGGAAGGGAAAGGCCGCCCGAATCAAAGAGCAACGATAGCCTTAAAGAAAACTGCTATCGCCTCAAGGCAAGGGTTTTACTCCCAGAATAGAACAATAATGCACGAGGGATATCCAACGATCCCCGACCAAGTGCCCGAGGTCGAACAGATCTGCGCCCAGGGCTACCAATTGATGGCGGGGGTGGATGAAGCGGGTAGAGGGCCCCTGGCTGGGCCGGTGGTGGCGGCAGCAGTTATTATCCGGCCAGGGGATGAGATCCCCGGCGTGCGGGACTCAAAACTCCTCACACCGAGACAACGAGAGCAATTATATCAGACCATTACCGGTCGCGCCCTCACCTGGGGGGTGGGGATTGTGGGACCTCGGGAGATCGAGAAGCATAACATTTTGCAGGCCACCATCAGGGCCATGAAGGAGGCGGTCCTGAGTCTGGACCCCTCGCCCGATTTCCTCCTCATCGACGGCATTAACCCGCTTCCCCTTGATATTCCCCAACAGGCTATCAAAAAGGGTGACGCCAGATGTGCCACTATCGCTGCCGCCTCCATCGTTGCCAAGGTCACCCGGGACCGGCTGATGCTTGAATATCACCGTATTTACCCCCTTTACAATTTCGCCTGCCACAAAGGGTACCCTACCAGGGAGCACCGGGAGGCCATCCGCAGGTATGGCAGCTGTGAGATTCACCGCAGGACCTTCAAGGGCGTCAAAGAACATCTAGAGGCTGGGAATGGAGGATACCACAAGAGCCCGGGGGATTAGGGGAGAAGATCTCGCCGTCAAATATCTCAAAAAAAAGGGCTACAAGGTGATCGAGAGGAATTACCGCTGTCAGTGGGGGGAGATCGACCTCATCGCCCGCGACGGGGGGACCTTGATCTTCGTTGAGATCAAAACCCGCAGCTCATCCGGTTTCGGTCTTCCACAGGATGCGGTTGACCAATTCAAACAGGAAAAACTCATACAGGTGGCCAAGACCTATATGGCGGAGCATCACCTGCAGGAGACCATCCCCGCACGCTTCGACGTCGTGGCCGTCCGGCTCACGCCGTCCGGTCCGGAGATGGAATTGATCAAAGATGCCTTTCAGGCAGGATGAGCAGCACCGTACGTCTCCTGTCTGCCCAGCATCATAACCCTCATGCCCCATCTCCTCTACCCCAGTGCTTCTCTATTCTCTCCAAGAATGCGGGGAGGATCTCTCCGGCCTTCCCCTGAAAGGACGCATCCACAAGCGCTGAAATGGGGGTAGAATCCATATTCACCTCTACCACAAAGGCTCCCCCTTGTTTGGCCATAAGGGGGAAAGAGGCCACCGGTTGGACCACAGCAGACGTCCCCACCACGAGGAGGAGGTCGCATTCCTCAATCAGGCCATAGGCGCGGGCCAGGTTGCCCTGATCCAGGGATTCCCCGAACCAGACCACATGAGGACGCAGCAAGGCCCCACACTCGCACAGGGGTGGGATCTCCGGCAAGGGGCAGCGGTAGTCCTCCCGCACCTGCCCTTCAGCCACACACCGCAGGTCCCACAGGTTGCCGTGGATCTCGATGACCTTGGTGCTGCCCGCCCGCCGGTGCAGGCCATCTACGTTCTGGGTGATGAGTGTAAAGCGAGGAAAGATCTGTTCCATCTCAGCGATGGCCCGGTGTCCTGGATTGGGTTCGGCCCTCCCGATGATCCCCCTGCGCCAATCGTACCACTCCCACACCAGCTTGGGGTTTGCCTGAAAGGCATGGGGCGTGGCCAGCTCCTCGGCCCGGTATTGTTTCCAGAGCCCATCCTCTCCCCGAAAGGTAGGAACGCCGCTCTCGGCCGAGATCCCCGCACCGGTGAGGACCACCACCTGTTTTGAAGGCTCACAGGCCGCTATCACGCTGTCGGGTAATTCCATCACCCTCCTCATGCGTTCTATAACACCCTCCCCTTTCCATGTCAACGTGACTCCAGGCGTACGCAGCACTCAGCGATCAGCCTTCTGGGTGCGGGTACTCCATATATACAGTATGCGGCACGAGGTATAGGCATGGTTACCCTTTCCCCTTCCTGTAACTATTTCTATAATCATCAATCACATCTTTATAAAAAATCTTGACAGTTACTTTTTTGATTTGGTATTGTCTCGTCTCCTCCAAGGATAGGAAAAGATTTTCTAAATAATGAGTGAAAGGAGAATGGGTTATGAAGAAGGTCTTATTATCTTTAATTGGCCTCTCGCTACTGGTCTTTGCCCTGACAGGAACATCATACGGCTGGCAGGGGAGGATGGGGGGAATAGGTGATCCCTATGGGCTTATCTCGGATGAGTCGGATTTTCTCACCCATCCCGCGAAGATTGCCAAGGGAGAAGGGATCCGGTTCTATGGCAATTACCGCTTCACCTACACCGGGGTGACGGGCTGGGACTATAACCTGGATTCGTTCAATACTGCCGGTACCCTCACAGGTTTCTACCATTACGACACCTCGGGGCAGGAGTACAGACACAATGTCCTGGTGGGCGCCGGCTTGCCCCTGGGGCCCGGGGAGAATGGGGCTTTTCTTCAGCTATGACGGCAAGAGGGGTGATTACGATGGAAGTGAAGATATTTTGGGGATAAGCAATTACGCACAATATGACCTTATAAGCGACCTTGATAACTATGCTTTGAGGCTCCTCTATGGTATGCCTCTTGGTGGCTTCAACCTCGGGGGTGAGGTCCAGTTTGCCTACCGTCACGAGGAGAATGAGAACTTGATGCCTAGATACTTCAACTACACCCTTGGGGACGAATTCCCCACGCGCAACCTGACGCCCTTTCAATTACCCTATAACTCGAGTTACTGGGAGGCCCTGCTCAAGGGCTCTCTCGAAGGGAAGGTCGGCCCGCTCGACCTCGAATTCACCCTGCGAGCAGGCTTTATCTTCGGTGGGGATGATAATTGGCTGCTTACGGAGGGTACTGCTTCAGTAGCCTCGAATGGCGATGTGACGGGCTGGCGCATCGGGGGAGATTTATGGGCCCGCTATCCCCTGGCAGAAGATCTTACCCTCCCTATCCTGGTGAGGTTAGACTACCAGGAGAAGATCAGGAGTGGAGTGGGAATACGGCTTGATCCGAATCCTAATGTTTATCCCTACGACAGCGAAGAAAGAAGCGTTCACCTCGAGGTAGGGGGCGGCTTGGACAAGGAGTTCGGTCAAGGCACCAGGGTAGGTGCCGGAGTCTACTACAACTATCTTCAGGGGGATTACTATCTCAAGTTCGTAGAAACAGACGGAACAACCTGGCGACCTTGGGATCACAGGAACTACCCTGCTTCTACCGAGCACCAGGTGATGGTACGGCTGGCCGGTGAGGTGGAGCTTTCTCCTGCAGTAACCCTGCGCATGGGCTTTGCGCCCTTCTTCGGCTGGGTGAATGAGGATTTTACGTTTCAGTACAGAACTTCCTACAGAGATGACATCTCTCCGGCGGGCTATCACTGGGGTATCGGGGCATCGTTCGGTGGGTCGATAAAGTTTAAGCCCATTACCCTGGAGCCCTTTTTCAATGTCAACTACCAGCAGCTCAACCTGGATGGCAATGGTGACAGGGTAGATTCAGCCGGTACTGTCACTGGCCTTTGGGATATGGACAGGTCCCGCAAGGAGTGGTCAATCGGCGGGGGGCTTTCGGTCCTGTTTGACCTACCATAACTTAGTATAGCTTATAGGCTGATTCACAGGGCGGGGGGGACCACGCCCTTTTTTGTTTCAGAATACTATCTACCAAAGCAGTGTTTCAGAAAATAAACCCTCATTCCTACCCTTCTCATAACTATTGCTATCTCCACTTGCCAGCGAACAAGCACACAGGCTTGACTTTTGAAGGGAGAAAAAGTATGGTGATCGGCAGTAAGGGAGACGAAATCCCCTGCAATCCCAGACCAAACGTGAAACCTGCAGCGGCTCACAAGCCCATCAACCCGAAGGATGTATAGTGCTGATCTTTTATGAATACAAAGAGTTCACGGCATAGAGGGAGGGTGCTCGCGTATGAAAAAGTATGAGGTGGAACAGATCAGGAACTGTGGAATCTTCGGCCATGGCAGCGACGGGAAGACCGCGCTGGCCGATGCGATCCTTTTTAACACCGGCATGACCAACCGAATAGGACGGGTGGATGATGGTTCCTCCCTCCTCGACTACGAGCCCGAAGAGATCAATCGTCAGATATCCATCAGCGCGGCCATCGCCCACTACGAATGGGACAAGCACCGGGTGGTCCTCGTGGACACCCCGGGGGACGCCAATTTCATCTATGATGCCAAGGCATGTATGCAAGTGGTTGAAGGGGGGATCATCGTCATCGGAGCCAACTCCGGGGTCAAGGTCCAGACCGAGGCGGTCTGGGGTGAGGCCAACACCCTGAACCTACCCCGTGTCATCTTTATCAGCAAGATGGATGTCGACAGGGCCCGGTTCGCCGAGACCGTCAATGATATCAGGGAAAACTTGCATGACCTCCCACCCCTCCCCTTGCAAATCCCCATCGGCCAGGAGAAGGACTTCAAGGGAGTCATCGACCTCCTCAGCAATAAGGCCTACCTCTATGAAGGGGATGGCAGTGGCACGTATCGGGAAGAGGCGATCCCGGCGGAGCTGGCCGGGGAGGCCGATCAGCACAGGGTGAAGGCCATTGAAACCCTGGTCGAGATGGATGACGCACTCATGGAGAAGTACCTGGAAGGCGAGGAATTGAGCCTGGAAGACCTCCACCGATGCCTGAAGAAGGGCACCGCCGAGAGAAAATTCGCCCCGGTGCTCTGTGGCTCCAGCGACAGGAATATAGGGATTCACCTCTTATTGAATTGCATCAACATCTGTCTTCCCTCCCCGGCGGAGGTGGGACCGAAAGCGGGCAAGAATCCCAAGACCGGCGAGGAGGAGACAAGAGAAGCCAAAGAGGATGCCCCCTTCGCCGCCTCTGTCTTCAAGACTATTGCCGACCCCTTTGCCGGCCGCCTCACCCTCTTCAGGGTCTACTCGGGGAGCATCAGCGCAGACACCACCCTCTATAATTCCTCTAAGAGTGCCAAGGAGCGGATTGGGCAGATCTTTATGCCCCAGGGGAAAAAACAGGAACCCGTCGGGTTCGCAGGCCCGGGGGATATCGTGGCGGTGGCAAAGCTCAAGGAGACCACAACCGGAGATACCTTGTGTGATGAAAAAAACCCCATCGTCTTCCAGGGCCCACCCCTTGCCCACGCGGTCATGTCGTATGCCATCAGACCCAAGGCCAAGGGTGATGAAGAAAAGATCGCCACATCCTTGCAGAAGCTCATGGAGGAAGACCCCACAATAAACATCTCGCGAGACACACAGACCAAAGAGATCATCCTCTCCGGTATGGGACAGGTCCACGTGGACGTGGTGCTGGAAAAACTCAAGCGCAAGTTCGGCGTGGAGGTCGATCTTGAGGCCCCCAAGGTGCCGTATAAGGAGACCATCAAAAAATCGGCCAAGGGCGTCATCTACCGACATAAGAAACAGACAGGGGGACGCGGGCAATTCGCCGAGGTCCACTTTGATATCACTCCGCTTGAGCGGGGCAAAGGCTTTGAATTCGAGAATGCCTTGACCGGCATGAATGTCCCGCGCGGTTTTGTCCCGGCCGTTGAGAAGGGGATCACCGAGGCCATGACCTCCGGCGTCTTGGCAGGCTATCCCGTGGTCGATGTAAAGGTGCGCTTCTACGATGGCAAGTCCCACGAGGTGGATTCCTCTGAGATGGCCTTTAAAATCGCCTCCATCATGGGCTTCAAGAAGGGTGCCAGGGATGCAAGCCCAGCATTCCTGGAACCGATTATGAAGATGGAAGTCATCGTGGGGGAGGAACACGTCGGGGATGTCATCGGTGACTTCAACGGCAGGAGGGGCAAGATCCTCGGGGTCGAGGCCAAAGGCCACAACCAGATCGTCAAGGCCCAGGTCCCCATGGCAGAGGTCTTGCGCTATGCCCCAGACCTCACCTCAATGACTGGAGGGAAGGGAAGCTTTACCCTGGAATTTTCCCACTACGATGAAGTCCCCCAAAATGTGAGTGAGCGGATCATCGCCGAGGCCCAAAAGGAAAAAGAAGAGGGATAAAACCCATATCCCATTGCAGGGATGCGCGCCGTCGTCCAAAGGGTAAAGGAGGCCCGGGTCTCCATCGAGGGCCATCCCGCGCAACGCGGGATTGGCCAAATCGAGAGGGGATTCCTCTGCCTCCTCGGCGTGGGGAGGGAGGACCAAGAGGAGGATGCGGACTACCTGGCCGCCAAGATCCCCCAACTCAGGGTCTTCGAGGATGACGAAGGAAAATTCAACCTCTCGCTGCTCGATATCGGGGGTGAGATATTGGTGGTCTCACAGTTCACCCTCTTCGGCGACTGCCGCAAAGGACGCAGACCCTCCTTCACCGGTGCCGCTGAACCCGAACGGGCACAAAAGCTCTATAACCACTTTGTCGCCAAGCTCAAAGAGAGCCGGATTACCGTCGCCACCGGCAAATTTCAGGCCCTGATGGCAGTGGAATTGATCAACGACGGGCCGGTCAC
>CAZFIR010000011.1:0-6532 GCA_964519535.1 uncultured Thermodesulfobacteriota bacterium
TCCTTGACATCAGGGCACAAGTAGGGCGCACCGGGGCTTTGACGCCGGTGGCCCTGATGGAGCCAGTGAGGATCGGCGGGGTGGAGGTCAAGCGGGCAACGCTCCACAATCAGGATGAGATCGCAAACAAGGACGTCAGGATCGGCGATACCGTGGTGGTGCGCAGGGCCGGTGATGTGATACCGGAGGTGGTCAAGGTCATCCTATCCAAGAGAACCGGGGCAGAGCAGAAGTTCGTCATGCCGGACACGTGTCCTGTCTGCGGGTCGGCAGTGGTGCGCCTCCCCGGCGAGGCGGCCCACCGCTGCATCGGGATCTCCTGCCCTGCCCAGGTGAAGGGGAGGATCAAGCACTTCGCCTCCAAGCGGGCCATGGATATCGACGGTCTCGGGCAAAAACTCATCGAACAAATGGTGGACAAAGGCCTGGTCAAGGATATTGCCGGCCTCTATGCCCTAGACCAGGATGCATTTGCCTCTCTTGAGCGGATGGCTGAAAAATCGGCTGCAAATCTCATCAAGGCCCTGGAGCATAGCAAGCACCCTGCTCTGGCCCGCTTCATCTATGCCCTGGGGATCAGGCATGTAGGGGAGCATATTGCCCAGGTATTGGCCCGGAACCTGTCCTCCCTGGATGCAATCGCCCACGCGACGGAGGAGGAGCTTGTGGCGATCCCGGAGATCGGGCCTGAAGTAGCGCAGAGTGTGACCGGGTTCTTCAGGGACAAGGGGAACCGGAAGGAGATCAATCGGTTACAAAAGGCGGGGGTAGAGATAGTGGAACCAAGCGCGCGGAGAGAGGAGCCGCTCAAGGGAAAGACCATTCTTTTTACCGGCGCGCTCGAGGGGATGTCCAGGGACGAGGCCAAAGACCTGGTGGAATCTCTCGGGGGTGAGGTGACCTCCAGCGCGGGTAAGGGGGTGGACTATGTCGTGGTGGGCACAGACCCCGGCTCCAAATACGCCAAGGCCAGGGAGCTGGGCCTTACCATCATAGATGAAGCGGAGTTTCAGAGGCTGGTGGGGGTGTAGTAATTCCATTCAATTTCGACTCCCCCACTAAACTTGACATCATTCAAATAAAAGTGGTAATCTTTTTTTTGGGGTGACTGCAAAACCGACATTTCATCGCTGGTCAGAGTTCAACTAATTTTGAATATAAAAAGGTTAACACGCCTCTGGCAAACGCTCTAAAGGCGTATTATATGGGCAGAAAAACGAAATTCCGCATTTTATGCGGATTAATATAATCTATTTTAAGATAGAGGAAATCGAGACGACTCTCGAAGGAGGTTCCAACGATGAGTGATCAAGCCAAGCTTTCGATGCTGCTGAATCAAGAACTTGAGCCGACAGAGCAAGAGAAGGTTGAGCTGCTCGACGGCCTAATTTCAGAGAAGTTCACTCGTGCTGGGTTGGTGGCGCGGCTCTGTCGAGGCAGTGGCACCGATCAGCAGCGACTTCTCACCTTCTTTAGTGATATCGAAGGCACCGTGAAGGTGGGCAGCGTTCGTGCCAACGATTTTCTTTCCGCTTCAGACAAGGAAGCGGTAGCGATGATTGACTTGTCCAGTTCGTGAATGCCGGCGGCCTAACCAACGCATTCACCTGAGCCGCCGATCGGGCGTATGGATAGTGGAAGATCACGTGGCGGCGGCCGGAAGGTGCGTGTCATTATGAGGAGATATTCCAATGGAGATATTATTGTCCGTAGTTGCCACTGTGATAACTACCGCATCTCTTGTATATGCAATTAAAACAAACAAAGAGAAGCAAAGGTTTGAGAGACTCGTACGTGACAAATTAGCGGGGATAGCTGGCAATGTTTGGCATTCCCAGAGATCAGCTGATTTGTCTGACAAGAATTTTACCAGAGCAAGAAATGCAACATATGAATTGGAGGAAAGCGATAAAAAGCAAAATATTCTCAAGCATATTCATAATGGTGCCAGAGATGCTGTTGCAGCAAAAAAGATGCTCTCTAACTTGCTGGGTGAAGTTTTATCCATGCAAAAAGGCATGTTTGGAACTGATAAAATCGCACATCCTGAGATGTCTGAAAACCAAATGCAATCCAACGAACAATCTGAAAGCTCATAACAAGCGGCTCAACACGGACGGCCTAAAGGCCGCCGTTTAGCCACGCCGTTAAAAGCAAACAGATGAGAGACCTTAACCTCAAGCCTGAGTATTCCAATAGCCATGCGCTCGTGGTTGGCATCGATAGCTACAAGCATGTGTCACCGCTGCACTATGCAGCGAATGACGAGACAGCCGTTGCTAGCCTTCTTGAGGCTCAATTTTCTTTCCCTGCTGAGAACGTGAAGCTCTTGCTCGGCGAGCAGGCATCACGCTCAGGAATTCTTTCGGCGTATTTTGCTTACGAATCAGTTGTTGACGCTGACAGCCGACTGCTTGTTTTCTTTGCTGGGCACGGGTTCACGAGGACTGGCGCAAGTCGCGAGGCGGGCTTCCTAATACCTCAAGATGGCAGAACTGACGATCTATCGACCTTGATCCGCTGGGAGGAACTAACGATCAACGCCGATCTCATTCCCGCCAAGCACGTTTTCTTCATCATGGACGCATGCTACGGGGGCCTTGTATTCAATCGTGCTGTTTCTGCCGGAAGCGTTAGATTCCTGAAGGACATGATGCTTCGACCTGTGAGGCAAGCATTAACAGCAGGGAAGCAGGACGAACCCGTCGCGGACGGTGGGGGTCCTAGGTCTAAGCACTCCATATTTACCGGCCATCTTCTCGACGGTCTTGAAGGCGGAGCCAGGGCTCCAGAGGGACACCTCACTGCCAGTGGTTTGATGTCCTATGTCTACAAGCATGTATCCAACGACATTCATTCAGCCCAGACTCCGCACTACGGATTCCTGAGCGGTGATGGCGATTTTGTGTTCACAGCACCAGACTTGGCAGGCATTGCACCGAGTGATACGGGTGAAAAGGACAAGCTCATCACAATCTCCTCTTTGGAGATTCCGGAAGAAGACACCATTCCATCTGATCCCTTTGCGGCCGCCAAGCAGTATCTCTCAGATGCCAAGTTCACCATTCCCTTACACGACCTAGTTATGCACCATGTCCGGAAAGTCGTGATCGAAACGCCCAAAGAGCGTTTTCCCGTCGAAGGCGTCGACTTCTCGGTCGAGGAGTTTACTAATAGACTTCAGTTCTGTGAAGCCGCTACTCAAGTCCTGAGGCGCCTTCTTTCCTGCATAGCCTACTGGGGTGTTGATACTCATCGCTCAATTATTACCAAGGCGCTTTCACGGGTGACAGACCATCTTGAATCAGAAAGTGGTCTAATTATCTGGAACAGCTTGCGGTGGTATCCGACTATCCTACTCTGCTATGCTTCAGGCATTGCGGCGCTGGCAAATAGGCAGTACGAGAATCTCGCGGCGATCTTCACAACTCCGATTTCATCCCCACGCCCGAGCTCAGATTACGTCCAGCTTGCGCCAGCGATTGGTGATGAAATTCTCGGACTTGAAAGATGTGACGCGTTTAAGCAGCTTCCGGGACACGAGAGATACCATGTTCCTCGCAGTGAGTATCTTTTCAAGCTTCTGCAGCCAGAGTTGGACGATGACCTTTTTCTAGGTAAGGAATATGAAAGCATCTTTGACCGATTCGAGATTCATCTCGCCCTTGTGAATGCGACGATTCGGAAGAAAAACGAGACCCATGTCTGGGGACCTTTTGGTCGCTTTGGCTGGAAGTTTCACAGTAGAACCGGACGAGAAAATCCCCTGCTTGATGTTGTTCAGGAGGCCAAAGACGAAGGAGAAGATTGGAGGCCATTCAAGGCAGGCCTTTTCGGCCGTGACTATGCACTGTTCATCGCTGCTGCTAACGAATACGTCCAGATCACTGGGCAATTGGGTTGGTGGTAACGCTCATGGGATAGGGGAGATTAAAGTGAAAGCCATGAGGTCAGGTCTTTGATCTTGATATTTGGGAGAAAAATAGGGTTAAATCTTTACCCCTGACATTATTTAGGTTTTGCTTTTGGAGTATTACTAAGAAACCATCTAACATTTTTAGCCTCATTGACATGCAGGAGGGGTGCAATTCGCTATGCAATATTCTGAAGCAAAACAAGGCCGGGTTTTTCTGCTCCGCTTAGAGGACAGGGAAATTGTGCATGAAGAGATTGAACGATTCGCCCGTGAGCAGTCCATAGCGGCCGCCGGCATGATTATCATAGGCGGCGCTGATGAGGGCAGCAGGCTTGTTGTCGGTCCGGAACGCGGACGGGCACAACCTATCAATCCAATGGAGCATATCCTCGATAACGTCCACGAGATCGCAGGCACCGGCACCCTGTTTCCCGATGAGGAGGGAAATCCTCTTGTTCACATACATATCGCCTGCGGAAGAAACGCCGAGACGGTGACAGGCTGCATCCGTAACGGTGTCAAAGTATGGCAGGTCATGGAAGTCGTTTTATTCGAGCTTATCGATACCGCAGGCAAACGGGTTGTTGACCCCGATCTTGGATTTAAATTGCTTAAGCTCTGATATCTATTCAAGGGATGAGTTGAACCCCTAGGCTCGGACCTAGATAACTAGTTGATATTCAAGGCAGAAGTTGAGAACTAAATGTCTAATCCGATGATCCTTAAAAAAACTTGTGCGCACTGTAACTCTTCGAGAATGGAATATTATGGTGGTACGTTAGGTTACTTTCATTGGTATTATAAATGTTTAGATTGCCACAAATATACTGAATATCGTATTTCCTTAAAAAATATGCTGATAATGTCTTTTATTATTCTTTTAATCATGGTTGTTCTTGCCATCCTTGCAATTTCAATATTGTCACTCAGTCCCCTATTAGCAATTGTGTTTTTCTTTGCGTCAACTCTTCTATATTTTTTCATTGGTTACCGATATCAATGGTATTATGGTTGGGAGAAAATTGCATTAGAAGATATGCCAGGTGGTTTAGGGATATTCCGCGCTCCCAATAAAAGAATCCGTTTAATTGTTTTGACTGTTTTTATTGTTGCGTTCTTAGGCTATACTATAATTTTTATTATTAACTTATTACGGCAGTCATAAATATGAACAAACGGGTTCAGCCTTGACTTAGGACAGTGGGGAATAAGGGGGTCGAATCTTTATTCTTTACTTTATTTTGATTGTGATAAAAGAAAAAAGGAGATGATCATGCCTGTAAAATGCTTTTTTGACATTATTGCCGACGATAAACAATTGGGTAAAGTTGTTTTTGAGTTAGAAAACGATGTAGTGCCGAAGACAGTTGAAAACTTTAGGGCATTATGCACCGGCGAACGTGGATTTGGTTACAAGGGAAGCACTTTTCATAGGGTCATTACTGATTTTATGTGTCAGGGGGGTGATTTTACAAACCACAACGGAACCGGCGGCAAGTCAATTTATGGTGACAAATTTGCCGATGAAAATTTTAAACTAAAACATACCGGACCTGGAATGTTAAGTATGGCTAATGCTGGTTCTAATACCAATGGTTCTCAATTCTTTATTACATTGGTCAAAACAGAGTGGCTTGATGGCAAACATGTGGTTTTTGGCAAGGTTGTAGAAGGGATGGATGTAATTCAGGAAATCGAAAAATATGGATCAGAAAGTGGTCAAACTTCCAAAAAGATAGTTATCTCAGACTGTGGACAAATTGAATAATGTTATGAGCGTCCATGTGATGTGCCAAGTAACCTCTCGTTTGAGAAAACTTGGGGACGTTATTACCTGATTTTTTATATTTCTGAGGTGTGTATGAAGCGCAAAACTAAAATTTTTTTCATTTTTTCCATGGTTATTTTATGTTTAAGCCAAATCAATACACAAGCATCTGCCGGTTGCAAATACCCCGAGGCATCACGTCGTTATTTAACGTCTCAAGATTTAGCAGGTAAATCTATCTGGGAATTAAAAATTATGCGTAATGAGATATTTGCCCGGTATGGTTATAGGTTTAAATCGGAGGATATGATAGAGTATTTTAATAAGCAAGAATGGTATGAGCCGGAATATGATGATGTCACATCAAAATTGACCGAGATTGAAATTGCCAATATAAAGATGATTCAACAATATGAAGATGATTTGAAAAAGGGGAAATCATCGTCTAAAATCAGTGAATTAATAGAAAAGCAAAAACGTGAGATTGTATTTAAAACACCATGGGGATCGGGAACAACCGAGTTAAATCATCTGATTCCGGAGGAAGCCAGTCCCGAAGCACCAGCGAGTTTCGTTATCGATAGTTCAGGCAATTTCTTCGTTCTCGATCAGCTTAATAAAAGAGTTCAGGTTTATGGTAAAACCGGCAAGCATATCAAAACAATTCCTATTCCATCTGTTACGTTTTCGGATATAGCTATCGGGGAATCAGGAAATTTATTTCTACTTGACCAGTTTGTATACGAATCTGTAGTTCTGATAGATGATAAGGGTAATATATTAAAGAATATAAAATTGATTGGCGAAGGTATTACGGAAACCGGGAATGTATCGGAAATATACAGCCG
>CAZFIR010000012.1:0-18610 GCA_964519535.1 uncultured Thermodesulfobacteriota bacterium
TTGCCGTCCAGGGTCTGGGCGTATTTGATGGTGACAAAGGGGAGCTTTGTACGAGTATAGTGAAAGTAGACCTCGTTGAGTTCGCGCGCCTCCTTCTCCAAGACCCCTACCACAACGTTTATGCCGTGGCCTCTCAAGATCTGGACGCCCTTCCCGTTAACCTGGCGGTGAGGATCGAGGGTCCCGATCACCACCCGCTTAATCCTACGCTCGATCAGGGCATCGACACAGGGAGGGGTCTTTCCCCAGTGACAGCAGGGCTCCAAATTGACATAGATGGTGGCACCCCGTACACCGCCCGAGACCCTCTTGAGGGCCTCTATCTCTGCATGATCGGCGCCGAATTCGCGATGGAAACCCTCGGCAACAATCCTGCCTGCGCGGACGATCACCGCTCCCACCATCGGATTCGGGCTGACCTTCCCCACCCCCCTGCGGGCCAACTGTAGGGCCCGTTTCATATACCGCTCATCTGCACGCTCAGAAGCCATCTCATAACCTCAGGTTGGGGTTGGTGAGCTTTTCTATGCGTATGGTGGAGGTAGGGGCGGGCCCGTAATTGTGGCCGGGCAGTACCGCGGTATCGTCGGGAAGGGTGAAGAGGCGATGGCGGATGGAGGACTCCAGGGTCTCCCACGACCCGCCCGGAAGGTCCGTTCTCCCCACACCGCCCACAAAGAGGGTGTCACCGGTGAAGACCATGTCAGCCAGGTGGAGGGAGATCCCCCCGGGGGAATGTCCGGGGGTGTGGATGACCTTCAAACCCAGCTCCCCGACCGGAATAATATCCCCATCCTCCACGAGGATATCAGGCGGGGGGGAAGGCTCTGCCTGAAAAAGAGAGAGGCTGCCAGAGGAGGGGTGGTTCAGAGAATAGCTCTCCGCCTCGTGAATGATAATCTTGGCCCCGGTGAGGCGCACCATCTCCGCATTACCCATGATGTGGTCTATGTGGGCATGGGTATTGAGGATGGAGGTGATCTTGACCCCGTGCTGGTCGGCGAATGCGATCAACTGCGGGGCGTCATCAGCAGGGTCGATAACCAGGGCCTCGCCAGTCTCCTCATCCCCGATGAGATAACTGAAGACCATATAGTTGCCCACCTCAAACTGTCTGACTATCATATTCCCTGTTTTACCCTCGGCATGCGGTGTCATGAGAGGACGATTTATTCTAAGACAGATCCTCTGGGATGTCAAAGGTTCAAAAGGTGACCAAATTGACTTAGGTAGGTGATCACTATATAATTATAAAATGGACATAAGGGTTGAAGATTTTCTGAAAGAAGATATTGGCGAAGGAGACATTACTACCTATGCCATTGTCCCTGAGAATCATACCTCTAAGGCCATAATCATGGTGAAGGCCGATGGGATAGTGGCCGGGCATATTTTTGCCCGGAAGATTTTTACGTTCCTTGACAGGGACACCCATTATGAGGAGTTAAAGCAAGACAGCGAGCGTGTAATAAAAGGAGATGTAGTAGCAGGCATCGTGGGCAAAAGCCGTGCAATCCTTACGGGCGAAAGGGTTGCATTAAACATTCTACAGAGATTGTCAGGGATTGCCACCTTTACCAGAGGCTTTGTAGAAGCAATTCAAGGTACAGGGGTCAAGATCCTCGATACGAGAAAGACCTCACCGGGGTTGCGAGAGATGGAAAAATATGCGGTCAAAATGGGGGGAGGGCATAATCATCGGCTCGATTTGAGTGAGATGGCTCTTATCAAGGAAAACCACATCGCCATAGCAGGTTCTATAAAGGAGGCTGTAAAACGAGTGAGGTCGCAGTCAAAGGTACCGACTGAAGTGGAAGTCAAAAATATGGAAGAGTTGCAAGAGGCAATAGAGGCAAGGGTTGACAGGATAATGCTCGATAACTGGGGTATCGAATCGATAAAGCACGCCGTCTCTCTTGTGAATAAAAGAATTCCTCTCGAGGTATCGGGAAACATGACTATTGAAAAGGCAAAAGAGGTTGCAAAAACAGGGATTGACTGCATCTCAGTGGGGGCAATCACCCATTCATTCAAATCACTCGATATGACCTTAATCCAGGAAGGGTTAAGAGATGAGCATTGAAGAACCACCTTTTGAAAAAAAAGAAATCCTTGCAAGGATAGAACAGGCTAAAAATAAACTAGGAAAGGATCTAATCATCCTTGCCCATTTCTATCAACATGATGATATTGTAAGGTCTGCTGATTTTGTGGGCGATTCCCTTCAACTCGCTGAGCAGGCATCGAAACGGAGGGATGCTCCCTATATTGTATTCTGTGCTGTCTCTTTTATGGCTGAGATGGCAAGAATCCTCTGCTCCCCGGAACAGGAAGTTTTACATCCTGAACCGCTTGCGCGATGTCCTTTGGCAGATATGACAGGGATAGAACAGGCAGAGACAGCCTGGACCGAGCTAAATGGATTGGATAAAAAGATCATCCCTGTAGTCTACGTGAATTCCAATGCCAACCTGAAGGCATTTTGTGGGAGAAACGAAGGTCTTGTGTGTACATCCTCAAATGCAAGACAAGTCTTTGAATATGTCTTCTCCAAGAAAGCATCTGTCTTCTTTTTTCCAGATGAGAATCTGGGACGGAATACCGCTCATTCGCTTGGCATAGAGGACAATGAAATATTCCTGTGGGACCCTGCAAGAGGAAAGAAAGGGGCGGGGAAAGACTTTTTAAAAAAAACAAAGGTGTTTATATGGAAAGGATATTGTTATGTTCATACGGAATTTCTCCCATCAGATATTAAAGAAGTAAGAAATGAAAATAATGGGATAAAACTGATTGTTCATCCTGAATGTACACCCGAAGTGGTGGCCCTGTCAGATTTCGCAGGCTCAACCAGTTTTATCAAAAATACTATCGAAAGATCAGAACCCGGTTCGAAGTGGGCCATTGGAACAGAGTGGAATTTTGTGAATAGAATCAAGATGCAAAATCCTGATAAATTCATCATCCCTCTCAAGGAATCCGTCTGTGGCGACATGGCAAACGTCACACCGCAAAAGCTTCTCCATGTTCTTGACGGATTGACGGAGGGAAAACTTTATGGCCGGGTGACTGTAGAAGGTGGAATCACAGAAGATTCGAGGACTGCATTAGAGAGAATGTTGAAGATTGTTTAAAATGAATAATAACAGAAAACTCTATTGTGATGTTCTTGTCATCGGATCAGGCATGGCCGGGTTTTCAACAGCGATTACCGCTTCCGAGGAGGGGCTCGAGGTAATCCTGATCAACAAAGAAGCATCCCTTGAAGAATCCAACACTCACTACGCCCAGGGAGGGATCGTTTGTCTGGGGGAAGATGATTCTCCTCAACTTCTCATTAATGACATCATAGAAGCAGGTGATGGAATTTCCAACCTTGAAGCAGTCACCATACTTGCTTCTGAAGGTTCCTCCCTCGTAGAAGATTTTTTAGTCAAGAAGATTGGAGTCCCTTTTTCACGTTCTGAAAAGGGAGCGTTTGAATACGCCAGGGAGGCAAGCCATTCGAGACGGAGAATCCTTCATTGTATGGATACGACAGGAAGGGTTATAGAAGAAAATCTCATCAAAAAGGCAGAGAACATCGACAATATCCGGATTCTTACAAACTATACGGCAATTGACTTGCTTACTATCCCTCACCATTCAACCAACCCCCTCTCCCTCTACACCGAGCCCCAATGTATCGGAGCCTATGTGCTCAATAATGTTAATGAAAAAGTTGAGATGATATTCTCTGCTTATACCGTTCTCGCAACAGGTGGACTCGGTAGGATTTATCTTCATACCACCAATCCTCCCTGTGCAACCGGGGATGGATTCGCCATGGCGTACAGAGCAGGAGCACGATTGATCAATATGGAGTATATCCAGTTTCATCCCACCTCTCTTTTCCATAAGGATGCCGATGGCTTTCTCATTTCAGAGGCCATGCGGGGCGAGGGAGCAAAACTAAAGACAAAGGATAACGTTCCTTTTATGGATAAATATTCCCCCCTTGGTGACCTCGCCCCCAGAGACGAGGTATCACGGTCGATCTATGAGGAGATGATCAGGAGGGGAGATTCTTATGTCTATCTCGATATTGCATCCTATACAAAGATCGATATTAAAAAACGCTTCCCCGCGATTTATGAGAAGTGTTTGTCCCTTGATATAGATATATTGAAAAGCCCGATGCCTGTCGTGCCTGCCGCTCATTACAGTTGTGGAGGGGTGCAAGTGGACAGTTGGGGTAGAACATCCCTGAGGAATCTCTATGCGGTGGGTGAAGTTTCCGCCACAGGCATCCATGGTGCGAATAGACTCGCATCCACGGCGTTGCTTGAGGGACTCGTGTGGGGAGTGAGGGCAGCACAACATATGGCAACTTTCCTAGATGGTGAGAAACCGTACAAAGAATCAGAAATCCCTCCATGGCAATTCCCTGAAAAAGAGGAGGAAGTTGACCCTGCCCTTATCCAACAGGACTGGCTGAGCATTAAATCAACAATGTGGAACTATGCGGGTATTATAAGAACGATAAAAAGGTTAGAAAGGGGAAGAGCGGATCTCGGCTATTTGAAGAATAGAATAGACGATTTCTATAGAAAAGCCCATCTCAACCCAATGGTTCTAAATCTGAGAAACGGTATTCAGACAGCTCTCATCGTAGCCGAAGCAGCCTTTTCAAATAGAATCAATAGGGGTGCACATTATATCAAATAGGTCCGATTTTTAAAAAGGTGAGGTCCTCCACCCGTGGCCGGTGTGGTACTATTATCGAAAGGATTATAGGGTTCAAGGGAATTGTCTTTTACTAGAATCCTCGACCCCTGCCGCTTGCGGCCCCCTACCATTCAGATATTTTTATGCCGAAGGTGGCCCTTGAGCCAGATGGGGTGTCGTAGGCGACACATCCCGCTTCCGAAAATGTATATTGTGTCGCTTTGCGACATCCTGCTTTCCTTAGACTTGAAATTTAAGGAGCAGGGCGGGGCGGGATCGGCCCCTAGAATCCTAGGGATGATATTGTGGACCCTTGAGAGCAACGTGTCGGTAAAAACTAATTCGAAGCATTGAGTCACCAATGATCATCCTTGCTATTGAGAGTTCGTGCGATGATACCGGGGCCGCCCTCATAGAGGACGGGAAAAGCATCCTTTCCAATATCCTCTCGTCTCAGGATGAGGTCCATAGGCGATACGGGGGAGTGGTGCCGGAATTGGCCTCACGTCGCCACCTGGAGAACATCGTGCCGGTGATACGGGGGGCCCTCGATGAGGCCCAGAGATCATTGGACGATGTGGAGGGAGTGGCAGTAACCAGGGGACCGGGCCTGGTAGGCTCCCTTTTGGTGGGGATTATGACCGCCAAGGCCATCGCCCATGCCAAGGACCTCCCTCTGGTGGGGGTGAACCACCTTATGGGGCACCTTCTCGCCATCTTCGCGGAACAAGAGGTGGCCTTCCCCTTGATCGGCATGGTGGCCTCAGGGGGACACACCTCCCTCTATCTGGTCGAAGGATTCACTGCCTTTCGCCCGCTGGGCAGGACCAGGGACGATGCTGCCGGGGAGGCCTTCGACAAGGTGGCCAAGTATCTGGGGCTGGGATACCCGGGCGGGATGGCCATCGAACACCTGGCCCGCAGCGGTGATCCAGAAGCAATATCCTTTCCCCGGGCCTACATCGCCAAGGATTCCCTGGACTTTAGTTTCAGCGGGATTAAGACGGCGGTGGTGAACTACGTCCGCGCCAATCCACCTTCCGATAATGGGATGGCCGACATCGCCGCGTCCTTTCAAGAGGCCGTGGTGGATGTGCTGGTGGATAAGATCATCTGGGCGGCTCAGCGCAACAAGGTGGACAGGGTGGTGGTGTCGGGAGGGGTGGCCTCCAACAATCGTCTGCGTGAGCGTTTAACGCAAGAGGGAAAAGGGCCTGGCGTACAAGCGTATTTCCCCTCCCCTTTCCTCTGCAGGGATAACGCGGCCATGATCGGGGTGGCCGGCTACCACCTCCTCAAGGAGGGGAGAAAGGACGAGATGGACATGAGCGCCCTGTCCCGTTGGCCCCTCGGCGAGGATGAGAGCGGGATGAAAAAAGGACCAGATTCGTGCCCTCGTTGATGCAGGAACTGAGGAGCCGAGGGGTCTCGCCCAAAAAGGGCCTCGGCCAGCACTTCCTTATCGAGGCGGGGATAGCCCAGAAGATCGTCCGATTGGCCGCTCTGAAGCCTGAGGACATCGTGGTGGAGATCGGTCCTGGCCTGGGGGTCTTGACCTTCCCCATGCTCCCCCTCGTGAAGCGGGTGGTAGTCGTGGAGGTGGATCAGGAGATGGCCGACTACCTCATTGAGAAGGGGCGGGGAATGGCCTCGTTGACCGTCTTGTGCCAGGACGCCCTCCGCGTTGATTTTCAGGGTCTGGCCCAGAATGCGGGGGAGAAACTCGCGGTGGTTGCCAACCTTCCTTATAATATATCCACCCCCGTCATATTCCGGCTCCTGGAGAACCGGGAGGCCTTGACCCACCTCACCCTGATGCTCCAACACGAGGTGGCACAGCGGATCACGGCCTCGCCCGGCAGCAGGGCATACGGTCCCCTCTCGATCTTCACCCAACTCTATACCTCCCCCAAGATATTGATGCGGATATCCCCCCAGGCCTTTTACCCCCAACCCAAGGTGGAATCCGCCCTGGTGGGGTTCGCGATCCTGGATCACCCCCGGGTGGAAGTAAGGGATACCGGGTTCTTTCACGAGGTGGTGCGGGCCTCCTTTGCCCAGCGGAGGAAGACAATCCTCAATTCCCTCAGGGGTTCCCCCCTCGCCCTCGGTTCCCGGAAGAACATCGAGGAGGCCCTAGAGGCTGTTGACATAGACCCCCGTCGCCGGGCAGAAACCCTGGACCTGATCGAGTTCAAAGGACTGGCCGAGGCACTGAAAAAGGGGAATAGTAACCCTATCTCTGCCTCCGGACGGAGGGGGTAATGGGGAATGATTTGAAAGATACCTGTCTAGCCATCTTCAGGGCCGGTCTCGATGCGGTTGACCCCCGGGAGGCAGTGGAAGGGTTCCTTCGCCTGAGCGAGAACGATCTCTGGGTAGGAGAACGCAGCTATCATTTGAAGGATTTCAAGCGCATCGTTGTGGTCGGGGCGGGGAAGGCCTGCGCCCCCATGGCCCAGGCCGTCGAGGCACTGCTGGGGGAGAGGCTTGAGGGGGGGCTGGTTATAGTCAAATATGGCTACACTGCCCATCTCAAAAAGATCAAGGTCGTGGAGGGAAGCCATCCCATCCCCGATGAGGCAGGGCAGCGCGGTGCCGGGGAGCTGCTGGAGATGGTCAAGGGGCTGGGAGAGACAGATTTGGTCTTCTGTCTGATCTCGGGCGGCGGATCGGCGTTGCTCCCCGTCCCCGTAGAGGGGGTGGGACTTGCGGAAAAGCAGGAGACCACCAAGGTCTTGCTGGCAAGCGGTGCCGCAATCCATGAGATCAACGCCATCAGAAAACACCTCTCCCGCATCAAGGGGGGATGGCTGGCCAAGGCTGCCGCACCTGCCACCATGATCACCCTCGTCCTCTCCGATGTCATCGGGGATGATCTCGATGCCATCGCCTCCGGGCCTACCGTGGGCGACAGGAGCACCTTTGCCGATTGTATGAGGGTAATCGAGAAATACCACCTGGAAACCGAAATCCCACGCGCGGTCTGGGATCACTTGCAAAAGGGGGCCGCGGGCAAGGCACAGGAGACACCTAAGTCCGATGATCCCGTTTTTCGCAAAGGGTTTAACCTGATCGTGGGAAGCAACATGCGGTGCCTGGAGGCAGCAGCGCGCAAGGCGCAGGAAATGGGATTTCAGGCCCTCATCCTTTCATCTCTTGTCGAAGGTGAGACCAGGGAGGTAGCCAAGGTACACGGGGCAATCTTGAAAGAGATCATCCGCACCGGCAGGCCTCTGGCCCCGCCGGCCTGCGTCATCTCCGGGGGGGAGACCACCGTGACCATCCATGGGAAGGGGAAAGGGGGGCGAAATCAGGAGTTCACCCTGGCCTGCGGCATGGAGATAGCGGGATGGGAAGGGGCAGCCGTATTCAGTGCGGGCACGGATGGCACCGACGGCCCTACCGATGCGGCCGGAGCCTTTGCCGACTGGCACATGGTGGAACGCGCCCGGGACATGGACCTCGATCCCGGCACCGCCCTTCAGGAAAATGATGCGTATCCCTTTTTTGAGAGACTCGGTGACCTCATCATCACCGGCCCGACCAATACGAATGTGATGGACATCAGGATACTGGTTGCTATCTAGGCGATCTTTAAGGAGGGGTAAGCGGGGTTGCGCTATCCTTCCACTAGCTGCAGAATCTCCTCCGCTTTCTCAGTCGAGAGGGTGCCCTTTTTGATACCGACCTCGACCGTCAGGCGGGAAATAGCACGATATATATCAATGAATCTGGGATCTACCCTTTTGAGGGCCTCCAAGTGGCCTTGTATCACACCAGCATCCCCCCGGGCGATGGGGCCTGTCAGGGCCTTGACCGGCCCCAGATACTCTATGTTGCTCACCGTCCCTTTGATTAAGGGGAGGAGGGCCTGGGCAGCATCCGCTTGAGGTATGCCTATGGCTTCGAAGAGCTGATAGCTGAGGTACACGAGGGTGACGAGAAAGTTGCAGGCCGCAACGGCCGCCGCATGGTAGAGGGGTTTCTGTCGGGTCTCAATGGGGAGGGGTTTGCCACCCAAGTCCTGTACCAGCTCCGTGAGGGGGGGGATAGTCTCCTGGTCTCCCTCGATATTAAAAATCGAAGAGGGTATGATCTTCACCGCCTCTGTGACATCGGCAAAGCTCTGCAGGGGGTGGACCGATGCGATAAGGGCCCCTTTTTCTTTGGCCGACGTGAGTATCGTAGAGGGGAGGGACCCGCTGGTGTGGAGCACAATCTGACCAGGACGGAACCCCCCCGCTTGAGCGATCCCGTCACAGACCTCCTGGATGGCAATGTCCGAGGTGGTGATAAAGACCAGATCGGCCTCCTGGGTAATCTCCTCCGGCGCAGTGGTGGTGCGGACCTTACCCCCCACAAGGGAGGCCGCCTTTTGCAAGGATTCCTCGCCCCTGCTCGCCAGCCCGACGAGCTGATATCCCTTCTCCTTCAAGAGAGAAGCCAATGCCGTGCCCACAACCCCTGCCCCGACAACGGCTATCTTGTGCTTCTGCATTACTTATCTCCTCTCATCTACTAAGACAAGAGAGCCTCAACATTTCCTCTCTCCAGCGGGAGAGGGGATACGGTGAATTTTTCCCGCTCCCGCCCTTGGCGGGACGGGATTCGTAGGTGACGATCCGGCAATGGAAATCACCTCGCAATGCCATCATATCACAATGTCCGCGCCACGGTCAGAACAGCCACCCTCTCGGCCCCCGCCTTCAGCAGGGTACGGGAGCACTCATTAACCGTAGCCCCTGTGGTGTAGACATCGTCCACCAGCATAACGGCCTTCCCCTGTATTGCCCCCTGATCCCTTGCCTGAAAGGCCCCCCTGAGGTTTTTCCTCCGCTCCCGCTTCTTGAGGGCGATCTGAACGGGGGTATCCTTGATCTTTTTCAGCGCCCTCTCTTCGTAGGGGATTCCGGTCCTCTTACCCAGTTCCCTAACCAGGAGAAGGGCCTGATTGAATCCCCGCTCCCGCAACCTACGGATGTGGAGGGGGACGGGAATCATCACATCCACCGGATAATCCTGAGAGACGGTGTAAAGGATGGGCTGCAGCAGATCCCCAAACACCCTCACGAGGGGAAATACGGCACCGTATTTAAATCTATGTATCGCCTCCTTGAGCGCCCCCTCATAGAGGCCGCCGGTGCGATGGACTTCGAAATACCACTTCTCCTTCAGGCACGGACCGCAGAGGTGACCCGTTCCGTCACCGGAGGGAACGGGGAGACCGCAGCAGGGGCAGTAAGGGGGAAGCACGGGCCTGATTGTCCTGCGACAATCGGGACATATAATGAGGTCTTTCCCGCTTCTATCGAGGAGGGTCTTACAGATGGCGCATACCGGAGGAAAGATGAGGTTCAACAACCATCGAAAGTTTCGGGAGGGCCACACCTAAAAATCCCAGTTCATCAACCGCGAGGGATCCGGGAAAAGAGGCGCCTTAATTTCCTCCTGGGTGCATGCGGTAAAGGTGCCCCACTGGTTGCAACTCGGGCAGAGGGGAAGCCAGTCCCTGACCTCCTGCTGGCAGCTGGTACAGCTATAGGGGACATACGTCCCTCCTTCGAGCGTCAGCCCCTTTCGATATTCCTCTGCCGCCTGTTCGTAATCTGCTCGATGTGAATATCCCTCGGCCAATAGATAGTGATACGAGGGGTGTTCGGAAAGGTTCGACTCCATCTCCTGTAACTTGTCCAGGGCCTCATCGATCATCTCAAGTCGCAGACAAAGCCGGGCGTAGAAGAAGGGAATGACGATGTTGTTGGGCTCCTTCTTCATGGCGTCCAGGTAGAGGTGAATAATCCCCCGGGGATCTTCCTGAGACAGGTAAAGGTCCTCCGATTTATTCAGAAAGATGATCTCATGGGTCTTTTCAAACCCCCTGCGCCAGATCTTAATGGCCTCTTTGCTCTCCCCCGTGCGGCGCATCAATTCGCCGAGCAGGACATAAGGCGGACAAAATGACGGGTCCTCCCTGATGATGTCCTTCAACTCTCTTATCCCCCTGTCTTCCTCGCCCTTGTCCGCTATAAGCCTAGCATACTCATATCTCAGGCCTCGTTGCAGTTTTTGCTCCCCGTCGATTTCTACTACGGGACATCCCTTGATGATCTTTTTCTGGAGTTTGAGGGCATTTTCCCACTCCTTTTCCTCGATGTAGATATCCCGCAGCTCCCTCATCGCCTCTCGGTTTTTGGGGTTGAGGTCGATGATCTCTTTGTAGGTCCGGATGGCGCCAGCATAGTCCTTGGTTTCCTTGTAGATCTGAGCCTCTCTGAAAAGGATCTCCAGTTGATCAATCTTCAAGCCCTTGGCCTTTTCCAGGGTCTCAATGGCCTTCTTGGATTTTCCCGCTCTTAGATAAACTTCAACGAGTGTGAGGTAGACCTTGGGATCATCAGGCTTCTTCTTGAGGTAAACCAGGATCTGTTTTTCGGCCTTAGGCAGATCTCCTTTGAAAAGGGCGTCAGTGGCTTGATAAAAACTCTCCCACAGTTGTTCCCTCAACTTATGTGCTTTGCGTTCCTTAATGGATTTCTTGATATCCCTGATGAAATAGATGAGGAAGGTTATCACAGCCCCTATGAGCAAAGTACCGATGAGCAGCATGGAAAGAGAGGCTTCCAAATAGCTCCCCCTCCAATATTGAAATTGGATGCTCACGGGGTTGAGAGAGGACAGATAGAGAAATACCCCAACAAAAACGATGATGGAGAGAAATGCGATTCTGATGAACATATGTTTTCTCCCGTTATCTGTGATAAGGCCTATTGTGGATAATAGACAGGGCGCGGTATACCTGCTCCACGAGGACAAGCCGTGCCAGCCGGTGGCTGAAGGTCAGGGGCGAAAGGGAAAGGACTGTGTCGCATCGCTCCCTCCACCCTGAACCAAAGCCGTCTGCTCCCCCTATTAAAAAAATGACTTCTTTTGTCCCACGCTCCATAAACCCTTGGAGAAGGCCAGCAAATTGCCCTGAGGTACAACTTTTCCCCCCTTCGGCCAGACCGATGAGATGGCTTCTCCGGGGGAGCTGATTGAGGAATCTGGAGATCTCCCCTTCCTTTTTTCCGGAGAGCATCTCCGCGGCTAAAAACCGTCTAATCCTGCCCACATAATCCTCGATTCCTTCCTGAAAGAGGCCCGCCTTCTCCCTCCCCCCAAAGAGGAATATGAACTTCAATCCTTTTCCTTTGGTGGATCTATTCGTGGGGCCTCTATCCAGAGGCCTTCGAGATCGTAGTAGAGCCGAACCTGTTCATAGAAGATGTGAATAACCACATCTGCATAATCCATGAGGATCCATCTTCCCTCTCTCATACCCTCCTCCCCCAAAGGTCGAATCCCTTTCTCACCCATTTTTTCCTCGATAGATTGTGCGATGGCCTGGACCTGCCGATCGGAACGACCGCTGCAGATCAGAAAATAATCAGTAAGGGAGGAGGCCTGTTTGAGCTCTAAGATGGTTATGTTAAAGGCCTTCTTCTCCAGGGCAGTTTTTGCGCAAAAGATCGATTTTTCCTTGGAGTCTATAAAGACCTCGTTCATACCTCTGTGACTATAACAAAAGGCGATGAAAAGTAAAAGAGCAATGTTTCACCTTCGATAGAGCCCCTTGCTCGTTATGTATTCCTCCACCTCCTTTGGAACCAGATAGGTGAGGGATCTCCCCTCTCTGACGGCCCTTCTGATATCGGTGGAGGCGATCCCGATGGGGGTTACGCTGAGCAGATGAAGGGAGTGCCCTGAGGGGTGGAGGAAACGATCTCCTTTGTCCTCTTGTGTGAACCCTTCTGACGTAAGCACCGACGCGTGCAAGGAATCGAAATTTGGCCGGGAGATCACGATAAAGTCGCATAAGGTGAAGAGCCGCGGATAGTCCTTCCAGGTCTCTATCTCACAAAAGGCATCGGCGCCGAGGATGAAAAAAAGCCTCTCCCCCTCCTTGAGGTTGCGATGATAGTGGGAGATGGTCTCGATGGAATAAGATGTCCCTTCTCGTCTTATCTCCACATCGGAGAGGGCGAAGGAGGGATTGCCCGTGATGGCCACTTTGACCATATTCCAGCGGTGTTTGGTGGAGATGATGGGGCGCTCCAGCTTATGGGGAGGAGCGGCGGCCAGAATAAAGATCACCTGGCTGAGATGGAAGGCCTCCCAAACCTCCTGGGCACAGCGCAGGTGTCCCAGGTGGATGGGATCAAAGGTCCCCCCAAAAAGTCCGATCCTCCGCTCTTTTCCTTTAAGAAACCCTGATCTGCCCATCTCCGTATACGATGAATTTGGTGGTGGTAAGGTCTTCAACCCCCATGGGGCCAAAGGCATGCAGCTTGGTAGTGCTGATCCCAACCTCCGCCCCGAGCCCCAACTGGTACCCGTCACTGAACCTGGTGGAGGCGTTAACCAGGACGGTGGAGGAGTCGACTTCCCGCAGGAACCGTTGGGCATTGGCGTAATCCGAGGTGATGATGGACTCGGTGTGCTGGGAGCCATAGCGGCCGATGTGGTCGATGGCCTCCCCGATGTCATCGACCACCTTTACCGCGAGGATCAGGTCGAGGTATTCAGCGTACCAATCCTCTTCAATCGCCTCTTTCACATCCGGCAGGATGTGGCGCGTGCGGGGACATCCCCTCAACTCCACCCCCGCCTTCTGCAGTTTCTCCGTTATGGCTGGAAGTAAGCTGGGGGCTACCTCCTGGTGGACGAGGAGGGTCTCCATGGCGTTGCAGACACCGGGTCGCTGAACCTTTGCATTGTAGCAGATCTCCACCGCCATCGCTTGCTCGGCCGAGGCGTCGACGAAGACATGGCACACCCCCTTATAGTGCTTGATCACCGGAATCCGGGAGTGTTGCACCACAAAGCGGATGAGCCCTTCGCCCCCCCTCGGAATGATGACGTCGATGAACTCCTCCATCTTAAGCATCTCCTCCACGCCTGCCCGCTCGGTGTGGGGGATCACCTGAACAGCAGCAGCGGGGACGCCTGCCTTCTGCATCGCCTCCTGAAGGATGCTCTCTATGGCCCGATTGGAGTGGATCGCCTCGGAACCTCCGCGCAGGATCACGGCATTCCCCCCCTTGAGGCACAGCCCCGCCGCATCGGCGGTGACGTTGGGCCTGGCCTCGTAAATGATCCCGATGACCCCCAAAGGTATCCTCATCTTGCCCACTACCAGCCCGTTGGGTCTTCGCCACATCTTTACGACCTCACCAACCGGATCGGGGAGCAGGGCGATTTCACGCAGCCCCCCGGCTATTCCCTTGATCCCCGCCTCGGTGAGGGCCAAGCGATCCAGCATGGCCTTGGAGAGGCCCTCTTTTTCGGCCTGTTCCAGGTCTTTACGGTTTTCCGACAGCAGAAACTCCCCCTTCTCCACCAGCCCATCGGCCATCAGCCCCAAGGCCCGATCCTTCACCTCCGAGGAGAGCCTGGCTACCTGGATTGAGGCCTCACGGGCCCTGCGAGCGATCTTTTCGACCTCTTTGACAATATCCATCACCGCCTCCTAGCACCTGCAGACAATCTCTTTTACGATAACCCTCCTAGAGGATGACAAGATTATCCCGGTGGATCACCTCGTCGGTGTATTTGTACCCTAACATTTCCTCGATCTGGGAGCTCTTGCGTCGCATGATCTTGCTCAATTCGTGGGAGTCGTAATTCACCAACCCCCGTGCACATTCATTCTTGCGGGGATCACAGCAGGATACGAGGTCTCCCCTGCCGAAATTCCCCTCCACCGCCACAATTCCCGACGGCAGGAGGCTCTTTCCCCCCTTCATGATCGCCTCATGAGCCCCCTTGTCGAGGACCAGCCGCCCCTTCGGTCTCAGGGTAAAGCCTATCCACTGTTTTCTGCCCCGCAGCCTCTGCCCGCCGGCAAGAAAGAGGGTCCCCAGCGGTTCCCCCGTGAAGATACGCTCCAAGACATTGTGCTCTCTGCACGCGGTAACCACGGTGGGCACACCGAAACGGGCAGCGAGCTTTGCCGCCCCCACCTTGGTCACCATCCCTCCGGTGCCGATCTCCGTCTGTGAACCCTGGGCCATTGCCTCCACCTTCCTGGTCACTTTTTCCACCAGGGGAATGAGCGTGCCCCCTTTGTGTGGCTCGTCACTGTATAGGCCAAGGGTGTCGGTGAGGATGAGGAGGAGATCAGCATCCACCAGAGAGGTGACCAAGGCCGCCAGCAGGTCGTTATCGCCGAACTTGATCTCCTCCACCACCACCGAGTCGTTTTCGTTAATAATCGGAATTATACCCAGATTCAGCAGGGTGAGCAACGTATTGCGGGCGTTGATGTATCTCCTCCTGTCCCGCATATCGTCGCGGGTGATGAGGACCTGGGCCACCTTGAGGCCCCAGGGGGCAAACGCATCCTCATAGACATGCATGAGGCTGCTCTGCCCAATCGCTGCGGCGGCCTGTAACTCGGAGATGGTCTTAGGCCTCTTGGAAAGGGCCAACCGCTCCATCCCCGCCGCAATAGCCCCTGAGGAGACCATGATGACCTCCACCCCCTTCTTTTTGAGCCACGCTAGCTCCCCTGCCAGCAGGGAGATGAAGGCGCTGTTTAAACCGGCCCCCAGGGAAACGAGGAGGCTACTGCCCACCTTGGTCACCACGCGGCGCACACCCCCCATGATCTCCTTTCTCATCTCCCGCTCACCCATGTTCTGCCACCTTGAGCCTTTCCCATCGATGGCCTATCTCCCGTATCATCTCATCTACCCCCTCACCGGTCAGGGCGGAGATGGGCAAGAGGTCCATCCCTTTTTGACGGAAGGCATCCTTGACCTGGGGTATCCGCTCCCTCACGGCAGGGAGGTCTGTCTTGTTGAGTACGGCGACCTGTGGTTTTGCCAAGAGAGAGGGATGAAATTTCCCCAGTTCAGCATTGATCTCCTCATAATTCCTCAACGGGTCCCCTTGAAGGTCTGCCGAGATATCAAGGAGGTGCACAAGGAGGCGGGTCCGCTCGATATGACGCAGAAACCTGCTTCCCAATCCTGCTCCCCGATGGGCACCGGCGATGAGTCCGGGTATGTCGGCCATAACAAGGCCCTTGAGTTCCCCATAAGAGACCATGCCCAAGTGGGGGACGAGGGTGGTAAAGGGGTAATCCGCTACCTTGGGGCGTGCAGCAGACACCCTTTGCAGGAGTGTCGATTTGCCCACATTAGGGTGACCCACAATGCCTACATCGGCAAGGAGCTTGAGCTCCAGCTGAAGCCGCCGCTGCTGCCCCTTTTCCCCTGGTCCGGCAAAACGAGGGGTCTGGCGGGTCGAGGTGGCAAAACTGGCGTTGCCCCGTCCCCCCCGTCCCCCCCTGGCCACCAGGAACCTTTCCCCCGCTGCAGCGAGATCGTGCAGAATCTCACCTGTCTCCGCATCTTTTAGCAGGGTACCAACCGGGACGGGGACGACCAGCTCTTCACCGCTCTTCCCCGTTTGGTCCTTTCCTCTGCCATGGGCCCCATTTGCTGCCCGATAGCGCTGTTGATACCGCAGGTCCAGGAGGGTAGAGAGCCCCTCCGTAGCCATCAGGATCACATCTCCGCCCTTGCCACCGTTGCCGCCATCCGGCCCGCCGCGGGGGATAAACCGCTCCCTGCGAAAGCTCACACATCCCCGTCCCCCATCACCCCCTTTGACCCATATTGTGACCTCATCGATGAATTGCATAACAGCACACGAATGGTGGAATTATGAAAGAAATGTAAACAGAGGATGTACCGAAAAGAATGGAAGGACTAGGAGGCTGGAGCATCTAGAGGGTATACACTGACCCTTTTTTTATCCTTGCCTTTGGATTCAAACTGCACGACGCCGTCGATCTTGGCAAAGATGGTGTGGTCGCGGCCGAGCCCCACGTTTTCGCCGGGGGAGATCTTCGTCCCCCGTTGCCTCACCAAGATGCTTCCAGCCCTGACCTCCTGGCCGCCAAACCGCTTGACGCCCAATCGCCTGCCGGCACTATCCCTCCCGTTTCTTGAGCTTCCGCCCGCCTTTTTGTGGGCCACTTTTTCCTCCTTGAGCTGATATAATATCCTTGATCTCTATCCAGGTATGGTCCTGTCGATGTCCCTGTTTCAGACGATAGTTCTTTCTCCTCTTATGCTTGAAGACGACGATCTTTTTCCCTCTTCCTTGGGATGTTATCCTACCCACCACCTTTACTCCCGCCACGGTGGGGGTTCCCACTTTCATCCCCGCCTTATCGTCCTTGATCAAGAGGACCTGGTCTAATTCGACCTTTTCCCCTATCTTACCACCCACCTTCTCTACCTTGATAAGATCCCCTTTGCTCACCTTATACTGTTTTCCGCCTGTTTCCACTACCGCGTACATACCGTATTCATCCTCCGCATTGATTGTTACAGAAAGAATGGAATGTATTAATGTAAAACAATCATGTGAGGTTGTCAAGAAAGAAAGGGCAGGTCTGAAACCTGCCCCGAGAGTACTTCACAGCATGGGCCGAAGATAGTTCGGCCTTATTAGATCTTTAATACCATGATTATCGAAATCACAAAGGCGTAGATGACCAGCGACTCGATCATGGCCAGGCCGATGATCATGGGGCCGAACATCTTCCCCGAGGCCGCCGGGTTGCGGGCCATCCCATCGAGGGCCGCGGCAAGTCCCCGCGCCTGACCCAGGGCCCCGCCAAAGGCCGCGATGGCAATGCCAAGGCCCGCCCCAAGGGCGATGGCCACCTTCACACTGGCTGGCAGCCCTTCCGCTGCCGCCGCTTCAGCCGTGGTCGCTTCCTGAGCCACGGCCCAGACAACCGCCCCCAATGAAAGGGCGAATACTATAAGGATACATACTGCGGTACGTTTAACCACGTTCCCACCTCCTTTCTTTCTTTTCGTTATTATTCATGCCCCTCTATGGCCAGGGAAAAATAGGTCATGGAGAGGAGGATGAAGACAAAGGTCTGGATGATGGCCACAAGCAGCCCCAGGAGCATCATGGGCAGGGGAAGCAGCAAAGGACAGAGGAAAAAAAAGACGGCGACAGCTTGATGATCACCGAAGATATTGCCGAAGAGTCGGATGGAGAGGGATACCGGACGGACAAAGTGTCCGATGAGTTCAATGGGAAGCATGAGGGGGATCAGCCAGATGACCGGGCCAATGAACTGTTTCAGGTACTTGATCCCGTGTTCCCTGATACCATAGTAGTGGGTGAGGACAAAAACCGTAACGGCACAGGCCGCCGTGGTGTTGATGTTTTCGGTAGGGGAGTGAAACCCCGGAATCAGGCCGAGGAGGTTGGACAGGAAGATGAAGAGTGCTAAGGTCCCGATGATCATCATGAACTCCGGTCCTCGAGGCCCCATATTCTCCTTGACGATGTTGAGGATCCCCTCCACGATCATCTCACCTGCGCTCCGGAAGGTCAACCTCTCCTCAGGGACAAAGTATCTTTTTGACTCTTTGCGCAGTGCCCTCGTCCCGAGGATCGCGATGATCATAAGCAACACGATCACTATAATAGCATTGGAGACATGGTGGGGAAGCTGATTCAAGAGAGGAATCGCATCGACAACACTGAAGCTCTCATGCCCCATTGGTCTTCTCCTCTTCGTCCATTGAGCAATACCCCCTGATCCCTACGACCGAGATGGCCAAAAAGATGGTGAGCAGCCCCACAAAGAAGGCAATGAGATTGACGACCCCTCGCAGCAAAAAGACAACCCCTGCCACAGCGGCCAGCACGGCGAGCAACTTAATGGCATATTTAACGAAGACGGATCCGGCAATTTTCCCTTCGGAGAAACCGCTCTCAAAGATCATCCGCAGCGCCCTGAAGTTGAGGATAACGATGACTCCCCCGATGATGACCCCCAGGGTGATATGCCAATCCCAGAAGACGAGGCTGCCAAGGG
>CAZFIR010000013.1:0-4262 GCA_964519535.1 uncultured Thermodesulfobacteriota bacterium
GGGAAGGTGAGGGGTAACGCACCGCTTTCATTTTGACATATGTGTCACTATCTGATAGACAAAGGCTGTTCATCACTTCATGCTCGTGAGCGTGTAGGACTGTGGGAGACGACGGTATCAAGATAGTGGGGGCAAGCGAGATAACCGTAGAACGGCGCCAGGTCAAGCGTGCCCGTATCACGGTGGATGAAGATTTGTGGGTACGCATAACGCTCCCCTTCGATTTCTCTCAGGAGGCGATCGATGACCTGATCGAGCGCAAGACGCCGTGGATTCAGAAACAATTGGCCTTTTTCAGGGGCAGGCGCGATGCCCGCATGCAATTGCGCCACGATGAGATTCTGTATTTAGGCGAGATCTACACCTTTCGGTTGCTGCCGGGGCTGCGCAGGGCCGTCGCGATCGACGGGAGGGGGAAAACCATCTCCTCAGGGCTCAATTTGTTGGCGGATGGGGTTCTTGACCGATGGTATCGGAAAGAGGCCAAGCGGATTATCATGGAACGGTTGGAGTATTGCGCCGATCTGTATAACTTCACCTACAATAAGGTGTATATCAGGAATCAAAGAACCCTGTGGGGGAGTTGTTCGAGCAAGAAGAATCTGTCCTTTAACTGGCGGCTCATTCAAACCCCGCTCGATATCATCGATTACATCGTGGTGCACGAATTGGTCCATACCAAGATCTTGCGGCATACAAAGGCCTATTGGAAGAAGGTCGGGTCCCTCTATCCCCAATACACACAGGCCCGTGGATGGCTCAAGAACTTCCATCCAAGTCACTAAAACAGTCCATCGAAAGGGGATTGGGATCACGTGGGCGGACAGCAAGGTGAAGCAGCAAAAAAGGGTACGTGAGATGGCAAAAAAGATCGGGCGGCAGGGGGGACCTCTATCCTTTTTCGTCTATCTCAATTATTGGCTCTATCGATGGATGCGGGGATAATCACACAGTGGAGTTATTTTTCGAAAGGGGAAAAGGGATGAGCAAAGAAGACGGGGATAGATACTTTCAGCACGGAGAGGAGAGGCGGCTTGAGGGCCACTTTGCCGAGGCCTTGAAGGCCTATCAGGATGCCCTCGCCCGCTATCCAGACGAGGCGGTTCAGCAGCGTCTGGCGTGTCACCAGAAGATAGGGGACTGTCTGCGGATGATCGGCGATTTCTCCGCAGCCCGAGAGAGCTTTCGCAACGCCCTCTCCCTGGCCCGGGATGCCCAAGAGGGAGAAGATGATGTAGAGGTGGCCGATGCCCTGGTGGGGTTAGGTCTCAGCGGGCGGGGGCTGGGTGAGGTAGAGGAGGCCAAAGGACATCTGGAGCGGGCCCGCGGCATCTACGAAGAATGGGAAGACCCCGAGGGGGAGGCCTACGCCCTCTGGGCCCTGGGAGGGCTCTGGAGGATCGCCGGGGAGCTCCGCAGGGCCGCGCAGTCCTTCGAGGAAGCCCTCTTTCTCTCTGAGGGGATGGAAGATCTGATAGGGATGGGGTATGCCTTGTGCGGTCTGGGGGGCGTCTCCCGGGTCATGGGCCTTTATCGAGATTCGCTCGCTTATTACACCCGTGCCCACACTACCCTGAAGGAGATCAAAGATGTCTTCGGCACCGCCTATTCTTTCTGCGGGATGGCCAATGCCCACCGCATGATCGATGATTTCGAGCGGGCCTTGGCCTACTTCGATCGGGCCACGCACCTCTACCAGGAGATCGGGGACCGCATCAGCTATGCCTATACCCTGTGGGGAGAGGGGACGACCTTTAAGATGGTTGGGAAGGAAGATGAGGCATCCGAGGCCTTTCAGGCCGCTGAAGTCATCTTTGAGGCAACGGGTGATCAACGGGGGCGGATCTACACCCTTCTGGGCAAAGCGGAGATTGCCCTCTTGCGGGGAGCTGACGCCGAGGCCGAAGGGATGCTGCGAGAGGCCGTGGGGATCGCTGAAGCCCGCCCCTTTCAACTGGAGCGGTGCCACTGCCACCTCCTCCAGGTTCTCTTCCGCAGGGAAGATGGTGACAATATCTCAATGGAGGAGGTGCGGCGGGAGTATCGACGGGCCGGGAGCGATTTTCCTCCCAAGGAGGTCTCGCTGCCGCTGAATCTCCCGTGAGGTCCTGGCGCGCTTTCAGCTCTCAGCCGTCCGTTTTCAGCATGGGCCCCCTGTTCAACGTGCTATGTGACAGCGTGTTGATGGCTCACCGGCAAATTAGGACTTGCATAAAAATTCCGTTTCGGGTAAATAATAAATTTCACAATATAGTCATAGAATCGAGGAGATAAGCATCATTTCTTGCATCCCGAGAACACACGTCGCTGAATCTGAGGGAGAGCGGGCATGATCGATATCAATAGCAGCCTCTTTATTCTGGTTGGTCTCTTTATTTTCCTGATGCTCGTCTTGAACAAGATTTTCTTTAAGCCCTTTCTCAGGTTCCTTGAAGACCGCCAAGAAAAGATCCAGAGCGACGAGCGAGAAGCTGCCGGGCTTCAGGAGGAGGCGGAGCGCCGCCGCCTCCAGTTTGAGGAGGGTCTGAGCAAGGGTCAGCTCCAGGCCCTTGATGAAAAGGGGCGCATTCAGGAGGCAGGGGCACAAGAAGGCAAGCTGATGGTCGATACGGCCCAGCAGGAGGTTGCAGGGGAACTTCCCAAGATCAAGGCCCAAATCGCTCAGGAGAGCCAGCAGGTCCTGACTGAGTTGGAGCGCCAACAGGGTGCAATGGCGAAGGAGATCGCCGAGAAAATTTTGGACAGAAGCCTCACGTAAGAGGGAGGAGATACCGTAGGTATGTGGTGGGACTTGGGGTTTAAGATATTCAATTTTGTGGTGCTGGTCTTCCTCCTCTATTGGTTCGGCAAAAAGCCCCTGGTATCCTTGCTGAAAAGGAGACAGGAGACGATCAAGACTGCCATCGAGGAAGCCGAGATGGCCAGAAAAGAGGGGGAGCAGAAGTATCGGGAGTATGAGGAGCGGTTGCAAAAATTAGATCAGGAAATCGAGCAGATCCGTCAAACCTTGATCAAGGAAGGTGAGCGGGAAAAGGAACGGATCATTAAAGAGGCCCAGATGATGGCCGAGAAGATCAAGGGGCAGGCCCAACTTACCGCCCAGCAGGAGCTGAAGATGGCGCAGATACGAGTGAAGGAGGAGATGGCCGATATGACGGTGCAGTTGGCCGAAGACCTCTTGAAGAAACACCTCACACCGAAAGACCATGAGCGGCTGGTTGATGACTACATCGAGCGGGTAAGGGGTTTGCGGTGATTAACAGAAAGATTGCCCGCAGGTATGCCAAGGCCCTCATGAATATCGGGCTGGAGGACGGCAACTACGATACGTATTGGGAGGAGCTCGATACCTTCACCGCACTCTTCCAGGGGGCGGAGCAGTTAAAGGAGGTCTTGAGCAATCCCGCTTTCAGCATTCCCCGGCGCCAGGCCATCATAAAGGAAATAGGGGAAAAAATACGCCTGAGTCCCATCACCGTCAATTTTCTCCACCTCTTGGTGGACAAGAACCGGATACGATACCTGCTGGACATCGCCTCTCTGTACCGAGAATTGGCGGACGAGGCAGCCGGTCGGGCGCGGGTCCATTTGATCACCGCCCACGAGCTTTCCAAGAAAAAGTTCACGGAACTGACCGCGGGCCTCCAGGATCTGGTCGGGAAACAGGTGATCATGGAAGTGGAGACGGATTCCTCCCTTATCGGGGGGGTGGTGGCGCGGATCGGGGGTATGGTATATGACGGGAGTGTCAAGACCCAGTTGGAGCGATTGAAAGAAACCTTAGCAAAGGGGTGATAGGCGATGCGGATAAGGGCGGACGAGATAAGTGAGATCATCGAAAAGCAGATCAAGGACTACGACAAGAAGGTAGAAGTGAGCGAGACCGGCGTCGTCCTCTCAGTGGGAGACGGTATCGCCAGACTCTACGGTCTCGAAAAGGCCATGGCCGGAGAACTCCTCGAGTTCCCTCACGGGGTCATGGGGATGGTGCTCAATTTAGAAGAAGATAATGTGGGAGCAGCACTGCTGGGAGAAGACCACTACGTGAAAGAGGGAGACGTCGTGAAGAGGACCGGCCGGATCGTGCAGGTCCCCGTGGGCGAATCCCTGGTCGGCAGGGTGGTGGACCCCCTGGGAGAGCCCCTCGACGGCAAGGGACCTATCGAGGCCAAGGAATATCGCAACGTCGAGGAAAAGGCCCCGGGGGTGGTATGGCGTCTGCCGGTAAAGGAACCCCTCCAGACCGGAATCAAGGCCATCGA
>CAZFIR010000014.1:0-6646 GCA_964519535.1 uncultured Thermodesulfobacteriota bacterium
TTTCGGGTCGGTTCTGCCCCCTTCTTGCTTATTGTGGCCGATGTGATACTATCAGCGTTTGATCTTTCAATATATTTGAACCTTTTGAGCGGAGATGGGCACTCATAGATAAACAGGTGGAGTGGATAGTAATATTCAACACTCGAAGGAGGGCCTAACAATGAAAAAAAGATGGTTGAGAGGTCATGGGATCGTCGCGCTGCTCGTTGGTGCTCTTGTGTTTTTGACCGTGGGCGGCGTTTCCCTTGCCGACGTGGTCACTGCAAACTTGAAGATGACCCCCACGCCTTGTAAAAGAGGGGATGTCCTGCACTTCACAGCGACCATCTTTAACAACCCCATTATTCCGACGCTACCGGGTACGGCCTACTATGGTGCGGTGGTCCTCGATAACACCAACCACCCCGAGCTCGACCCATGGCACAGCGAGCTTGAGGTCTTTAAATATCCTTATGAGGGAAAGACGGCAACCATCAACTTTACGAATACCTATACCGTCCCATTCAATCTTCAAGGGACTGACATCTGCTTCTATGTGACGGAAGGTTCTCAGATGACTAATAAGATAAGTTATAAACACTGTATAATGGTCAAAGCACTCACCCCCATTAAAAAGAAGCTCATCATAAAAGAACGACAGACACCAAAGTGAGTCAGGGGATACAGTTAACCTCTGCTGACTGGACTAAAAGCCCGTGTCGCCCAAAGACCCTATCAGGAGGGGGGCGTAAAAATAGTCCTTGACTTCTGAAGACAGAGGCGCTATAGTTTCTTTTGAAGTCACAGAGTTTTTGTAACCGAGTAAATACAAAGAAATACAAAGAGGCCACAAAGACTTTTTTCAGCTTTGTGGCCTCTTTTGCAAGTCGGTGACTCTGAGACTTTAATCGTGAGAAAGGAGGTACCGGCAATGTCAGAAGGAACTGTAAAGTGGTTCAATGATGCCAAAGGTTACGGTTTTATCGAAGTTGAAGACGGCAACGATGTATTTGTCCACCATTCTGCCATACAGGATAATGGTGGTGGTTTTAGGTCGCTTACCGAGGGCGCGCACGTCAGTTTTGATGTCGAGCAAGGTCCCAAAGGGCCCAGCGCCATCAATGTCATGAAACTGTAATCCAATACTGCCGGATCTCCTTATCGATACGAGGAGGTTCGGCGGTATCTCTTTTTCAGCAAAATTGGGTGTCAGGTCTACACTCTTCACTCATCATTCCTTTTCATATGAGACTTTGAGGTCGAATCTTTATTCATGAGTTTTTGAATCAGACCTCTGCATAGGGATATCGATCCCGGCTGTTTCCAAAATCCCAGCAGGAACGAAGTGCATTTAGATTGACTCATTATCACTAAAAGACCTGTCACATTTTTTCTCATATACGTTTGATCACTTCGGAAACAACTGCTTTCCGCCGTAGAACCTGGCGATCAACTCAAATTCAAAGGAGAAATAATCTGAATTAGCAAAATGGGCAGGGGAGGTGGCCTCCACATCCGTGCCCGTATATTTCCGGATGGCCTCCGGCGGCCATTTCTCCGGGTTCAGTTCGTAAAACAGCCACTTTCCTGGACGGGAATCTGCAGTTTTAATCCGCTTTTTATACAGATATTCAAACGCGACCCTGACGCCCACGCTGCACACCTTCTTCCTTCTGCCAAAATCGAAGATTGTGAGCGGCCGCTGGTGCTCATATCCAAGCAGATCATTGATGGCTATATCGAGCAGTTGGCCGATATCATAATCTGTTCCCACCACTTTCCTTGCTGCGGCCTTTAATGTCTTGATAAAGTCCGGACTTAGCGCTGTAAGACGGAGCCTGTAAATAGAAAGATTAGAGAGACAGTACTCTCGCAAAGGCTTCATGGTAGCTTTGGGCATTTCCACAGAAAAGGTATTTTTCTTGTCAAAATAGAGCATCGTGTGGGTATCCTTCCAGTTGGAGCTCTTCCCGAACAGCTTTTTTTGGTGCCACCGAATAGCCGCATACGTAACCGCGAGCCAAAATTGCCACCATGTACGCGCTCCGACCTGATTTACCACATCTCCCGGCTTGATAACCTTCAGGATCGCCTCACATGATGCATCGACCAACTTACGGTCTTTGTAATTTTGTGTAGCGGTCATTGTTACTCCTCCTCTTGTGTTGACAAGGTCTTATGACGGCGGAGAATGAGGCCAGCCGCCGCTTTTAAGCGGTCGGCTGGATGCTTGTTTTGACTTTTTATCATATTTTTTCTCTATGTTTTTGACCTATCTTGCTTTTCTTTTGACATATTTCGGCTTTTTTAGGGGTAGGTAGGGGGGTTGCCGCGGAGATAAAACAGGGCTAGGGCCTATTTATTCTATCTTATATTCAACCGACTATTGCAGAATCCAGGGTTGACGGAAATGGCTCGTCTCGACCTCAGTGAGAATGTATGAAGGCCTAACTGGTCATCTGCAAGTACGTGACGAGATTGACGTCCTTTCCGGCGATGCCGAGTTTGCGCCTGATGCGCTCGCGGTGCCTGCTGATGGTGGCCGGGGAGATATTCCGTATCTCGGCGATCTCTTTGGTCCTGAGCCCGCTCCGGATCATGTTGCATATCTGGATCTCGGTCGGTGTCAGGGATTGATACCTTTTGGAGATCTGGCTGATGAAGGGAGCGGCGATATCCTCGAGGTTGTCACGCAGGAGTTCTACGTACTTCTTCTTGGGGCCTGTCACGGCCCAGGTCAGTTCCTGCAGGATCGGCAGCAGTACCTTCTCGACGTTATCCTGGATCTGCTTGTAGATCTCCTTCTTTTCCTCTTCTATCCTGTTCATGAGGGTCTTGAGGGCCGAATTGGCTTCCCGCAGCGCGTGTCTCTCGACGGTAAGCTGGCGGTTGGTTTCGTGCAGCTCCCGTTCTGCGTCGAGGTGCATGGCAATCTTGCCGATCCTCTCGGCAACGGCATCGAGCAAGGCGCGTTCTTCAAAGAGAAACGGCCCCTCATGTGCCGGCGGGCGCTCTTCAAGGTAGAATATCGTTACCTCGCCCACCGGTTCGCTGTACATGAATATCTGGGATGACTGGCGCCACTGGGTCACCTTGAATCCCTGGCTCTTGAAGGTTTTGTTCTGGAACATGATCCGGGCGCAGGTGATCTTCGGGTACTGCCAGGACGGCGGCAGGATGTTAACGACGGCGGAAAGGACATCATCGATCGAGTTGGATTCAGATTCTACCAGCTGAGCGATGGCATAGAGGCAGTTCAGCTCCTTGATGCGTTCGCGCAGCGCCCGTTCGACACCCTCCGGCTCGCTCTCTTTGCTGGGAGGTATCCTCCATCGTATACCGGGCAATGCCTCGGGAGGGGTTACATCCCCGGGGTGATCATCTATCTGCAGTCGAGGTGGTTTCTTGGTCATGTCCACCCCCTCTCGTATGCCTATATCATAGGTGCAAATGCTAGGCAATAAATTCCAAAGTTTTTGCCTATAGAATATAGGCATTACTTGTGCAATTAATCCTGATTTACAACGCATCATTATACCGTTTAAATTCTGCCTGTCAACCAACATCTTCTGATGGGGAGGTGAAAAATGTCTCATGTATCAGTCGAGACCATCCTTGGGGAGCGGAGGAGCCAGCCTCATCAGCTCCTAGAGGTCCTGCAGGACATCCAGGAGGCCCACGGTTACATCTCCAAAGAGGCGGCGACGGCCGTTTCCCGATATCTGGGGGTGCCGCTCATCGAGGTATACCGCGCGGCCAGTTTCTACAAGGCCTTATCGCTGGAGCCTCGCGGGAAACACGTTATCACGCTCTGCATGGGGACGGCCTGTCATGTTCGGGGTTCCAATCTCCTGCTCGACCAGGCCAATTCCCAGCTGGGGATGGACAATGGCGGCACCACGAAAGACGGCCTGTTTACCGTGGAGCGTGTCAACTGCCTCGGGGCCTGTGCCATTGGGCCGGTTACCGTTCTGAACGGCGTGTACAACCATCACATGACATCCGCCAAACTCAATTCATTGATCGACTCAGTCCGCAAGGCCGAAGTCCCGCAAGCGGGAGATGCCGCTCCCGCTCTTCAATATAGAAATAAGGATTACGGGATCCCGAAGCGGGAATAGCGGCAAAGAAGGGAGAAGTCAATGCCCAGGGTTAATGCCATCGGTGAACTTTCGGCACTGCAAGAGCGGCTTCGCGCCGGTCGTGCCGAGGCGGGGACGATCCTCACTGTATGCGGGGGGACCGGTTGCCAGGCAAGCAGGTCCGGGGCGGTGATTGATGCGGTACGCGACGATCTGGAGCGCCAGGGATTGAGTGACAGCGTTACGCTCCGCATCACGGGCTGTCAGGGCTTCTGTGAGCAGGGTCCGATCATGGTCATTGATCCACGCAACGTATTCTACTGCCACATTGAGCCGGAGGACGTCGGGGAAATCATTTCGCGGAGCGTCCGGGGAAACGAGGTCATAGACCGTCTGCTTTACACGGATCCCGCTACGGGAAAGAAGGTGCAGACCGAGGAGGAGATCTCGTTTTACCGCGCCCAGGACCGTGTGCTCCTGTCCCAAAACAGACAGATTGATCCCTGTGCGATCGAAGATTATTTTGCCATAGACGGCTATGGTGCGCTGGCCCGGGTACTTACCGAATACGCCCCTGAGGCCGTTATAACCGAGATCAGCGCCTCCGGTTTGAGGGGGCGCGGTGGAGGCGGTTTCCCGACGGGGAGGAAATGGGCCGATTGCCGGGCCGCGCCGGGTGATGAAAAATATGTCATCTGCAATGCCGATGAGGGAGACCCCGGCGCGTATATGGATCGGAGCGTTTTGGAGGGGAACCCTCACGCGGTCCTCGAGGGAATGAGCATTGGGGCCTGGGCAGTCGGCGCAGAACGAGGATATGTGTATGTCCGCAAGGAATACCCCTTGGCAGTCGATCATACCCGAAAGGCCATCGCGCAGGCCAGGGAGTTCGGTCTTCTGGGTGAAAACATCCTTGGGTCGGGGTTCAATTTCGACGTGGACGTAGCCCGCGGCGGCGGTGCCTTCATCTGCGGGGAGTCCACCGCCCTCATGGCGTCAATAGAAGGGAAGGTCGGCGAACCGAGGCCCAAGGACGTCCATGCCGTCGAGGACGGGCTCTGGCACAGGCCGACAACCCTCAATAACGTGGAGACGTGGGCCAACATACCGTCCATCATCAAAAACGGTGCCGCATGGTTTGCCTCAAAAGGTACCGAAGGCAGCAAGGGCACTAAGATATTCGCCCTCACGGGTCAGGTGAGGAATACAGGCCTTGTCGAAGTGGCCATGGGTACCCCCCTCAGGAAGATAATTTTTGACATAGGCGGAGGTGCGATCAACGGCAGGGCCATCAAGGCCGTGCAGACGGGCGGTCCCTCCGGAGGATGCCTGCCGGCGGACCTTTTTGATCTCTCCGTGGACTTCGAGACCTTGGCGCAGGCCGGTTCCATGGTGGGCTCGGGCGGGATGGTAGTGATGGACGAGAAGACGTGTATGGTGGATGTCGCCAAGTATTTTCTGGCGTTTTTGCTCGACGAGTCGTGCGGCAAATGCGTGCCGTGCCGGATCGGCATAGACCGCATGCTCGAAATCGTCACGGACATCTCCGAAGGTCGCGGCACGCCTGAGCAGATCCCTTTGCTGGAAGAGCTGGCGGAAACGGTCCGGGAGACATCTCTCTGCGCGCTCGGTAAGACCGCGCCAAACCCGGTGATCTCCACCCTCCGGTACTTCCGTGAAGAGTATCTGGCGCACATCACGGAGAAACGCTGCCCCGCAGGCGTATGCCGCGAGATGATTGAGTACGTGATCGACGGGGAGAAGTGCACGGGGTGTGGCGTCTGCATGCGCGCATGCCCGTACGAAGCAATCAGCGGCACAAAGAAAGAGCCGCACGTCATTGACCCGCTGGCATGCAGGAAATGCGGCATCTGCTCGGACGGGTGTGTATTTGAGGCCATCACGGTTCACTCTGGGGGGGTGCTATGCTACAGTATGTGACCTTGACTATCGACGGCGCGAAGGTCCGCGCACCGAAGGGAACAAGTGTGCTCGATGCCGCGGTACAGTACGGCATCTGTATACCGCACCTCTGCCATACGCCTGATCTTTCCGATATCGGAGCCTGTCGTCTGTGCATCGTCGAGCATGTGAGGAACGGGACGTCTACCATAACCGCCTCCTGCACGTTACTCGTGCAGGAAGGCATGGTGATCCGTGCAAATTCGGACAGAGTCAGACAGTTGCGAAAGAACGTGGCGGAACTGCTGCTCACCGAGGCTCCCAACTCGCGCGCCATCCAGGACCTCGCCCTGCGCTGCGGTGTCAAAGAGCCCCGCTATCCTTTTCGGAATAATGACTGCGTGCTGTGTGGCCGGTGTGTCCGCACCTGCGCGGAGCTGTATCGAGCACATGCCATCGGGTTCGTAGGTCGCGGCAAAGATCGCCATGTTGAATTTCCATTTGATGTCCAACCCGATTTCTGCCTGCTCTGCCGGGCCTGCATACTGGTCTGTCCCATGTCAATCACACCCTGCGACGGGCCCATGAAGCGCGGAGAAGAACGGTTCTGTGGAAAATGCGAGTCACAACTCCAGGTTCCGCAATACGAAGACGGAGACTGTTTCTGGTGTGACCTTGGTCGC
>CAZFIR010000015.1:0-25043 GCA_964519535.1 uncultured Thermodesulfobacteriota bacterium
AAGAAGGGGGTTGCGCAGGCATACCGCGAGGTGGATGTGGTCACCACGGGAACCTTTGGCCCGATGTGTTCGAGCGGGATGTATCTCAATGTCGGGCATACCAAGCCGCGGATAAAAATAGGGGGTGGTACGTGTCTACTCAATGGGGTTCCCGGCTACACCGGGCTTGCCGCTGTGGATATTTATCTGGGAGCTACTGCGCTCCCGGAGGATGATCCTCGCAATAAGATTCACCCCGGTGAGTTTCGTTATGGCGGGGGTCATGTTATTGAGGAATTTGCAGGGGGGAAGGATATCGAGTTGCAGGCCTCGGCCTACGGGACGGATTGTTACCCCCGAAAGGAACTCAAGAGTTGGCTCAATATCAAGGATGTCAATGAGGCGGTACTCTTTAACATACGCAATGCCTATCAGAACTATAATGTAGCAGTGAATTTGTCCGACAAGGCCATCTACACCTATATGGGGACATTGAAGCCGAAACTGGGGAATGCAAATTACTCCAGCGCCGGGGTCCTTTCACCGCTTTTGAATGATCCCCTTTATCGGACCATCGGTATCGGGACCCGCATATTTTTGGGGGGTGGTGTGGGATTTGTCTCGTGGCATGGTACTCAGCACAATCCCGCTGTCCCCCGAACAGGGCGCGAGGTGCCTACAAGGCCTGCGGGGACATTGTGTGTGATCGGGGACCTCAAGGGGATGGATGCCCGTTATCTGCGGGGGGTGAGCATGTATGGTTATGGCACGAGTCTGGGTGTGGGGATTGGCATCCCCATCCCCATCCTGGATGAGGAAATGGCTGCTTTTACCTCTGTTGGCGATGAAGATATCCTTGCTCCCATCGTGGACTATAGTAAGAGCTACCCTCAGGGGGAGCCCGATATCCTCGGTGAAGTGAGTTACCAGGACCTGAGGAGCGGCAGGATAACAATCGGCAAAAAAGACGTCCCCACCGGCGCCATCTCCAGCTTCTCCAGGGCTCGGGAGATCGCGCAGGTCTTAAAGGACCGGATTGCAGGGGGTGAGTTCTTTTTGGCCGAACCCGTAGAAAGACTCCCGGGGAAAGAATCGGGGATAACCTTCAAGGCCTTTCAAGAGAGGCCGGTAGAGGGATAAAGGAGACAGCGATGATTTCACGGAGAGTGGTATTACATTTTCCCTCGAAGTTGATCGACCAACCCATCATCTCCAACACGGTCAAAAGGTATAACTTGGAGTTTAATATATTGAAGGCATCGATCGCGCCGCCGGAAGGAGGACTGCTCGTTTTAGAACTGCAGGGGGGGAAAAAGGATGTTCAGGAGGCCCTCGATTATCTCAAGGCGTTAAGCATAAAGATGGAAAACTTGAGCAGAGATATTACGAGGAAAGATGATCGCTGTGTTCACTGCGGGGCCTGTGTAGCCATCTGTCCTTCGGAGGCCCTAGTCTTAAAGCAAACGAATTGGGAGGTGGAATTTGTCGCCGATAAATGTGTTGCCTGTGAGCTCTGTGTCAGGGCGTGCCCCTATGCGGCCATGGAGGTAAGACTGTAGTAAATCCGCGGGAGGAGGGCAGGAACCTCCAAAGGATGAGCGATGCCTATTCTCATGAAACTCTCGGAAGCGAAGAGAAGTAAGGATGTCAGAGAAAAGAAAAGATACCCCACCGTTACCTCTCACTAACGAGGATCTCGTTAGATACGACCGTCAGATCCTTTTCCCTTCTTTCGGTGAGGAGGGACAGCGGAAACTCAGGCAGGCCCATGTTTTAGTTGCCGGGGTTGGAGGTCTCGGGTCTCCTGTTGCGATCTACCTTGCCTGCGCCGGGGTCGGGAAACTGACGTTGGTAGATTGGGATGCCGTCGAGCTATCTAATCTTAATCGCCAGATCTTACATGGGGAAGCGGATGTAGGGGAGAAGAAGGTTGTTTCAGCTGTTCAAAAGCTCAAGCAATTGAACTCGACGGTTGAGATATCGCCAGCTGCCGTCAAGATAACGGCAGCAAACGTGCACGAGTTAGTGCAGGGAGTCGATGTGGTCATTGATTGCCTCGACAACATGGCGACGCGGTTCATCCTGAACGAAGGATGTGTTCGGCAGGGGATTCCACTCATTCATGGAGGCATCTACGGAATGATGGGTGAGATAACTACCATTATACCAGGCCAGACCCCCTGCTTTGAATGTATTTTTCCCCGGGACATCGAAGGGAAGAAACCTTTTCCCGTCTTTGGGTTTACCCCCGCCCTCATCGCCTCCCTTCAGGTCATGGAGGCGACAAAGCTCCTCGCAGGATTTGGTGAGCTCCTTGCGGGAAAGATGCTCTACTTCAGGGGGGAAGAGATGGTATGTATGACCGTGGACCTTAAGAAGAACAAGGCATGCAGGGTCTGCGGAGGGGGGCAATCATGAGCGCGAAGGTTATTATGCATCCCTTCTTCGCGGAAAACGTTGGCGGGAACCAGACGATAGAGGTGGCGGGGACAAATGTGGGGGAATGTCTTGCCTCGTTGGTAAGACAATATCCCCCCCTTGAGAAAAAGTTATTTGATAAAAATGGCACGCTGCGAGGATATCTGGAGATATATGTGAACGGAAGGAGTAGCTTTCCCAAAGAGCTCAAACATCCGATTACTGATGGAGATGAGATACGCATCATAGTTGTTGGCGCAGGGGGGTAGGGGAATGATGATCAGTGTTTCTCAGTGCCTGCAGCATCTGGCGTCTTCGCGCCAGGGAGGCGATAAGGCCTGATGACCATATCAGCCAGAGGGAGAACGATGCGATATGCCCCCGACATAACCCACCTGATCGGTGGGACACCGCTGGTCAAGATCAACCGCCTCGTGAGGGGGGCAAATCTCGTGCTTGCCAAATTAGAGCGGTTTAATCCCCTCTCTTCGGTAAAGGACAGGATTGGGCTGGCAATGATCGAAGACGCTGAGCGCAAAGGGATTATTAAGGAAGGGGATGTGATCATCGAGCCCACCAGCGGCAACACCGGCATTGCCCTCGCCTTTGTCTGTGCGGCCCGGGGCTATAAGCTCATTCTCACTATGCCCGAGAGCATGAGCATCGAAAGAAGAAAGATCCTCACAGTGCTCGGCGCAGAGATCGTCTTGACGCCTGCGGGAGAGGGGATGAAGGGTGCGGTGATGAAGGCGGAGGCGATGGCCACAGAGCGCAAGGCCTTTATGCCGCAGCAGTTTGAGAATCCGGCCAACCCCGCCGTCCACCGCCGCTTTACTGCCGAGGAGATCTGGCAGGACACCGATGGACAGGTGGACTTCTTCGTGGCCGGGGTGGGTACCGGTGGCACTATCACCGGAGTCGGAAGTATACTAAAGGAGCGAAAGCCGGGGGTGACGATTATCGCTGTGGAGCCCGCGGAGAGCCCCGTGCTCTCGGGGGGGTCCCCGGGGTCTCACTCCATCCAGGGAATAGGGGCAGGATTTATCCCCGATGTCTTAGAGCAAGATCTTATCGATCGTATCATCCAGGTGGGTACCGAAGCGGCTAAGGAGATGACCAGGAGACTGGCGCGGGAGGAGGGGATCTTTGTGGGCATCTCCTCGGGGGCGGCCATGAAGGCCGCACAGCAGTTGGATACTGAGGTCAGCGACGCGACCATCGTTGTCCTCTTTCCGGACACCGGGGAGCGCTATCTCTCTCTATTGCCGGAGGTGGCTCTTTAGCCAGAGGAGTAGGTGATGTTTCGAAGGTTCAAAGAAGATGTGAAAATGGTAAGTGAGCGAGATCCGGCAGCCCGCAGCGTGTGGGAAGTCATCTGCTGTTATCCAGGACTGCATGCCGTGTGGTTCCATCGCATCGCCCATTTTCTCTGGATCAAGAGATTCCGGTTTGTCGCGCGCCTCCTGTCCCACCTCAGTCGCCTCTTGACAGGGGTAGAGATACATCCTGGTGCCCGTATCGGAAGGAGGCTTTTTATAGACCACGGTGCGGGCGTTGTCATCGGTGAGACCTCTGAGATCGGTGATGACGTGACGATCTATCAGGGGGTGGTCCTCGGCGGGGTTTCATTGAAAAAGGGTAAACGGCACCCCACCATCGGGAGCAACGTGGTCATTGGGGCTGGCGGGATCATCCTTGGTCCCGTGCTCATCGGTGAAGGGTGCCAAATAGGAGCTGGCTCAGTGGTCGTGACTGATATTCCCCCTTATACCACAGCGATAGGTATTCCGGCCAAAGCTGCGGGAAAACACCAGGTCAAGGAGCACGTGGACCTTAACCACCATCTTATGCCTGATCCCGTTAAAGAAGCCTTGGATCAGCTGATGAGACGCATAGAGGAACTCGAGGAAAAGGTAGATGGGTTGGGTTTGCAACGGGGAAGAGCCGCAACCGCCGTCAAGGGATCGAGGGGAAACCGGTGAGGGGATCTGTTGCGTCCATAAACATCAGCGCTACAAAGGGGGAAAGTAAGACCCCGGTGCAGGGATCGGTCGTGTTGAGGCCTGGATGGGGTGTCGTGGGTGATGTCCATGCAGGGACCCCGGGCAGAGATGTGAGCCTTCTTCCTCGCGAGGCCCTGGGAGGGGTTTCCTACGGCGGGTATGGTGAAAATATCGATACCACAGGAATCGATATCCTCGAACTTGCAGAAGGGACGGTGTTGACCATTGGGGGCAGCATCCGACTCAAGATAACCCAGCGCGGGAAAGTCTGCCCATCCCGATGCTCTATCTATTACCAGCTAGGCAACTGCATCATGCAGGACAAGGGGGTTTTTGCGGCGGTGCTTGAGGGAGGTGAGATCATGGTGGGTGATGAAATAACGGTTGAGGACACTCCATCCTCTGCAGAGGATATCGAATGGATATTGCACAACTGCAAGAAGATCGCGGTCGTCGGTGCATCCCCCAAAGCGAACCGCCCCAGCCATTGGATAAGCGAATTTCTTTTGAGCAACGGGTATGACATAACGCCGATAAGGCCGGGCGTAGCAGAGATTTTCGGCCAACGGTGTTATGCCAGCGTGAAGGAAGTGCCTGGTTCAATAGACCTCGTCCTTATATTCCGCCGTTCGGAAGAGGTACCTTCCATTGTCGAAGAGGCGATAAAAAAGGGAGCTCAGGCCATTTGGATGCAGGAGGGGATTGTGAACCCCGATGCCTTGCAACGGGCCAAGAAGGCCGGATTGCGGGCCGTCATGGATAGGTGTATCTACAAAACATTGAAAGCAAAAGAAGGCTCGGTGTAGGGCATGCCTTGTCCCCAGCGTATGAGAAAAAAACCATCAAAGGAGCATAAGGCATAAGGAATGACCACAGGAGATTTTGTCTGCCCTTTTAATCATCGGTCATGCCACGAGTGTGTACTATACAGGGGTAGACACTATTATATGGATAACTGTCGAAAAGACCGGGGTGATCTTAGCGCTTTAAAGGATAATCTTAAGCCGGCTGTTCATAACCATTCGGGGGATTTTCAGGCCTATTTCCAGGCCTTGGAGAGCCAGATAGAACCGTGGGTTGATGCTGAGTCCCTCTCAGAACAGGACCTAAAGATCAAGCTGAAGGTTATCAACGTGGAAACCGGGGAAAACAAAGTGTATCCCCTCGCAGACGTGAAGCAATGGGATTGGGATGATCCAGAAATGGTGAGACAAATTGATGGCATTCAAATCGACAGTTGGGAAAAGCTCGTTAAGGTCTTATCGTATAAGGTTGGGACCGGCCATGAGGAGGTGAAGATCTACGAAGCCCCTCGCTTCATGGTGCTCGCGGGTGGGTAGTGAATTACTATAGGTTAGAGGCATGAGAGCGACCAAGAAAATCCCGATGATCATGAGTTGAAGCGACAACAAGGGCCGTGATAAAAGCATTGGAAGATTATATTGCAAAACTTGAAAAGATCGCCATCGCCTATTCAGGGGGAGTGGATTCCACCTTTCTCCTGGCCACGAGCGCCAGGGTCTTGGGTGAGGAAAAAGTACTCGCGCTGACGATTCAATCACCCCTGACCCCCCCGTGGGAGCTGGATTTTGCCCAGACGTTCTGCCGCGACAAGGGGATCAGACACCTCCTTTTGGATGGGTCCTTTGTCCTTGACGATGATGTTATTGTCTCTAATCCTCCGCAGCGGTGTTATTTCTGTAAGAAGAGGATGCTTGGTGTTATGCAAAAAACAACCTCACGGGATCATGTCCTTATCACCGGCACCAATGCCAGCGATGAAACCGATTTTCGCCCCGGGATTAGGGCCGAGGAAGAAATGAAGGTCAAAACCCCTTTGCGGGAACTCAGATTCACCAAGGATATGATCAGGGCGTATTCAAAGGTTGATGCCATCCCCGGGTTTGAGCGCCCTCCGGCTGCTTGTTTTGCCACCAGGATTCCATATGGGGAGTCCGTTACTGAGGAAAAGGTGAGGAGGGTAGGGGAAGCTGAGGGCTTTCTGCGCAATCTTGGTCTCGACTTGGTCCGAGTCCGCGTGCTTTTTGGAGACACCGCCTGTATCGAGGTCGGGCAAGAAGATGTCAAGAGGATCCTCGATCTTCGCGAGGAGATCTCTCGCCAACTCAAGTCGATAGGTCTCAAGCGGGTGACGCTCGATCTTGAGGGATACCGGATGGGGAAACTCAATATGACAGAGCAGCTTTGAGCTTCGCATGCCTTTTACAGTTTGACTGAACGCTCAAATTCCTTGCACGGTTTCGGTATATAGTGGAGGAGATGCCTCTCAGTAGGCACATTGATCAACGATTTTTCTTAAAAACTTGTGGAAAAGTAATTGGAAAAGTATGTAATCTCCTTATATCAAAAGGGAAATAGTTAACTGCTTAATAAATAGGCATAGCAAAAAACTAATAAAAACAATGAATTACATTTATTTTGAGCTTCTGCACACAATAGTTGTAAAATCGGGGCATTGCCCCATAGTTATACACATTTTTTCAACACCATTGTCTGACGGCCCTTTCTGGCCACCTTGTACGGAAATCGATTAATACTACTTTTCTCCATAGGGTGATGCTCACCTTTGTGCAGGTCGAGCGTGAGTTTTATATAAAAAATAAGCACTATCTATACGTTTTTTTGTACGGGTGCTTTCGTGGCCCACTCATATTGCTAGATAAAGTGGCGAATTGGTGGCGTGTCTTTAAATCCTGGGTTCCACCAGGAGGCGCAATGGGGAAGGTTCTCCGTCTGTTTTTTTGTTTGATGAGGAAAATCCCTTGACAAATACTATATGTTGTGGTAGTGAGCGCAGTAAGTGCAAAATATAGTAAGATTATCGTCTAAAAAAGCGAGTTTTTCAGCCCCCAGGTTTGTGTTACAATCGGATCAAAGGGGAGTAGGGGGTTAATTTCAACTAAGGAGGGTTTACCATGGTAGAGCCAAAAGGAACGGGGACCAAAGCAGCACCTCAGGGAAGGGGGGGGAACTATGAGTTCGACCCCAAGGACTTTATCAAGAGTTTTTTGGATGTGGTCAGGCAGGTATTTGTCAAACCGAGCGACTTTTACCAGCACATGCCTGTTACCGGGGGCTTTCCTTCGCCGCTGATCTTCTTGGCTATTTGCCTCGGAGTCGCCGCTCTCATTGCTGCCCTCATCGCGGGAAGCGCCGTACTCTTTTTGAAAGTTCTTATCTTCGGTTTGATCTTTGCCTTTATTGGGGCAGGGATCCTGCACTTTATCGCCCAGCAGTTCTTCGATGGGAAGGGCTCCTATGAAGGGACATACCGCGTGGTGGCCTATGCCGGAGCCGTGAACCTGCTCTCCTGGATACCCGTCGTGGGATTTCTCGCTGGCCTGTATGGATTTTACCTCCAAATAGTGGGTTTGGAAAAAGTCCACAAGATCACCACTGGTCAGGCAGTGGTCACCGTCTTAATAGCCCTTGCAGTCTATATTATTTTGGCCCTGTTGGTCGGCGGAGTCTTTTTTAGTATGCGTTAGTAGCAGAGAAGAGGTTATGTCGGTTAGGACGAGGTTTGCCCCCAGCCCGACGGGCTATCTGCACATCGGTGGGGTGAGGACGGCCCTGTTTAATTGGCTCTTCGCCCGCCATCACGGTGGTGTCTTTATCCTGCGGATCGAGGACACCGATGTGGCCCGCTCCAGCCAGGAATCTCTCGAGGCCATTCTGGACGGCCTGTCCTGGTTGGGGCTGGATTGGGATGAAGGTCCCTATTTCCAGAGCCAGCGGATGCAGCTGTACCGAGAGCACGTTGAGCGGCTTCTAAATGCCGGCAAGGCCTACCGTTGCTACTGCACCCCCGAGGAGTTGGAGGAACGGCGCCAGCAGGCCTTGGCCGAGGGAGAGAAACCCAAATACGATCGGCGCTGCCGTGAGCGCACGGATCACCCTGAGGGCCGTCCCTTTGTCGTCAGGTTCAGGGCACCTCTGGAGGGGAGGATCGCTGTGGAAGACCTGATTAAGGGGAAGGTTGTCTTCGAAAATGAAGAGCTCGATGACCTTGTCATCTTGCGCAGCGACGGCAGCCCCACCTATAACTTTGTGGTCGTGGTCGACGATGCCCTCATGGAGATCTCCCACGTCATCCGGGGCGATGACCACCTCAACAACACACCCCGTCAGATCCACCTATATGAGGCCCTGGCATATCCCGTCCCGGCATTCGCCCACCTTCCCCTGATTTTGGGCGAAGACCGCTCCAGGCTCAGCAAGCGGCATGGTGCAACGTCGATCACTGCCTACCAGGAGATGGGCTACGTGCCCGACGCGCTGGTCAACTACCTGGCGCGGCTCGGGTGGTCTCACGGAGACCAGGAAATCTTTTCCCGGGAGGAGCTGATCGAGAAATTTTCTCTGGAGGGGGCAGGAAGGTCGGCTGGCATCTTCAACCCCGAAAAACTCCTTTGGCTCAACGCCCATTATATCAAGGAGGGGGAAACGGGTCAGATCGCGCAACAGCTCATTCCTTTTTTGCATCAACGGGGGGTCAAGACGGAGTTGAACGGAAGGCTCATCAAGGCGGTCCAGAGTCTGCAGCCCCGAGCCAAGACCTTGGCTGGGATGGCAGAGATGGCTGAGTTCTACTTCAGTGATGACTTTCCCTACGATGAGAAGGGGGGCCGTAAATTTCTCCGCCCTGAGCTTTCTTCCTTTTTGGCCTCTCTTCTCGAGGAACTTCAGAGAAACGAGGATTTTGCCGAGGCCAATCTGGAAAGGCTCTTCCGCCAGTTGACCGAGCAGCAGGGCTTAAAAATGAACCAGGCAGCCCAGGGGGTGCGGGTGGCCCTTACCGGCAAGACGACCAGTCCGGGACTCTTTGAGGTAATGGAGGGTATTGGGAGGGAACGGGTGATCAAGCGGCTGGAGCGTGCCCTGGGATTTATCGGATCCAGGAGCGAAGGGGAAGCCGCACGATGAAATTAAAGCGCATAGAGATTGTTGGATTTAAGTCCTTTATGGAGCGGACGATCTTCACCTTTCCCTCTCCCATCACTGCCATCGTGGGTCCCAATGGCTGCGGTAAGACCAATATCGCCGATGCCGTGCTGTGGGCCATGGGGGAAATGCGTCCCACCCACTTGAGGAGCCGTTCCATGGAGGACGTCATTTTTAATGGCACCGAGTCCCTGAAGCCCCTGGGCATGGCCGAGGTATCTTTGATATTTGAGAACGATGGGGTCGTCCCGGTGGAGGGATATGGGGATTACAGTGAGATCATGGTAGCCAGACGCCTCTTTCGTTCCGGGGAAAGCGAATACCTGATCAATAAGCTCCCCTGCAGGCTCAAGGATGTCAGAGACCTCTTCCTCGGGACGGGTGTGGGGGTCCATGCCTATTCTATCATCGAGCAAGGTGAGGTTGAAATGCTGCTCAACGCCCGTCCGCAGGACAGGAGACACCTCATCGAAGAGGCGGCAGGGGTGACCAAATATAAAGAGCGAAAACGTGAAACCGTTCAGAAGATGGAGAGGACCAAACAGAATCTCCTGCGGGTTCAGGATATCATCGCAGAGGTGCGCAGACAGATGAATGCGCTGCGAAGACAGGCCGCCCGAGCGCGTCGGTATCGGGAGTACCAGAAGGAGATCGGGGACCTGGAGGTTGATTTAGCCCTTTTAGAGTACGGCGCGAGGGAGAAGAGGCTTACGGAGGTCAAGGAATATCTCCAGGTCAAGAGAGATGAGGAGCAGAACAAGGTGGCGCAGGCCGCCCGAACCGAGGGGGAGTTGGCGGAATTGAAACGCACGCTTTTGGACGAGGAGGAGGTCTTATCCCGCGCCCAGGAGGAGATTTACCGCATCGAGGGGGAGATCAAGCGGGAGGAGGAGCGGGTGAGGTCCCTTGAACGGGAACTTCAAGGGTTACAGGTCCTGGAGGGCCAATACCGGGAGGAGATAGAGGGATTAGGTCGGGAACGGGAAGGCGCTCGTGAGAGAAGGGAGAAATACCGCACGGAGTTGGCTGACGTCGGGCTGAAATTCAAGGAGATCAAGGAGCTCTTGGAGGCAGAAGAGGTAACGTTGGGGGGGGTGGAGGAGAGGTGTACGGAGCGCGAAGGGGCCTTGGATGCCATGAAGGATGAGATCTTGCAGGCCTCCGTCCAGATCACCCACTGTCAGAACATCGTTGAAGACGGCCGCAAGCGTGAGAGGGAATATTTGGACAAGAGGGAGCGGCTGGAGCGTGAGCAGGAAGAACTTGAGCGGGAGGAGAAGGAGTTGGAGACGGCCGTCACAAGGGGTGAAAACGCGACCCAGGGAATGATCAAACGCAAGGAGGCCCTGGAACAGGATTTTTACAGACGGGAGGAGGAGTTGCGGAGCCTGCAGGAGGACCTTTTACACAAAGAGGTGTCCCTGAAGGAGGTTGAGGGTGAACTCCATAGACTCCGCTTTCATCTCAGCTCCCTCTCAGACATGCAGAGGCGATTCGAGGGGTATGCGGAAGGGGTGAAGGCCATTATGACCTCTGAAGGCACTTCGTTGAAACAGGGGATTATGGGAGTTTTAGCTGACGTGATAGAGGTTGATCCCCCTTATGAGACCGCCCTGGAGGCCGCCCTGGGACATACGCTGCAATCTCTCATCGTAGAGGGTCAGGATGGGGCCCTCAGGGCCATCAGATACCTCAAAGAGGGAACATTGGGCCGGGGAAGTTTTCTTCCCCTGAATATACCTCGGCTTGCGTCAGACGATATTCCTCCCGAGGTTAAGGATGATGAGCGTTGCCTCGGTCCGTTAGTGGATTTCGTTCGGATAAAGAAGGACTTTCGTCCCCTGTTGGAGACCCTGCTCCACGGAGTATGGTTGGTCAAGGATCTGGGTGGGGTCCGTAAGAAACATAAGCCAGGGGCGGGGGTCCTGGTGACCGTGGAGGGCGATCTCTGGGATAGGGCGGGGGTATTGACCGGAGGAAGCTGGGACCCCTCCCCGACGGGGATCCTTGTCCGCAAAAGGGAGATCAAGGAAACGGAACAGGGCATCCGCACGCAACAGGAAGAGCAGAAGCAGTTGTCCAAAAGAGTGGGGGAGCTGACGGAGAAGGCCGCGGTGATTAAGGGGGAGTTGGAGACCTTGCGGGAGGACGGATACCAGATTGAGCGGGAGGAACTAAAGCTGTCGGGAGAGGTGGATGACGCCAAGAGGGCTTTCGCGGCCCTCAAACGCAAGGCAGAGGTTCTGACATTTGAGTTGACTCAAATCGATATGGAGACCGGGCAATTGCGCGAGGAGGCTCAGCGGGCCATCGCCCTCATGGCGGAGAGCAAAAAGACCAAGGAGGAACAGGAGGGACGCATCAAAGAGGTAAAAGAGGAATTGCTGAAGCTCAAAGAGGAACGAGATCAGTTGCGGCACGGCGTGACCGAGCTCCAGGTCCAGCTGGCTTCCCTCCAGGAAAGGGAGCGGAATCTTGGGCGCAGTCTCGATGAAGTGGATAAGATAGAGGACTCTGTCACCGGACAACAGGAACGGAAAGATGGACAACTGAAGGAGGTTCAGGAACGTATCGCTGTTGCCACGAAGACGGGAAAAGAGGTGAGGGAGTCTCTGGGGGGATTAATCGCTACGAGGGAGCAGAAGATGAAGGCCCTCGAGCAGGAGGGGGAGGGTGTAAAAGGGCTCCGTGAGGAGATCTCCACACGTGAGGCCGCTCTCAAGGGTGTGCGTGATGAATTGAATGCGATCCAGGAATCAGTTGCCCAACGAGGGATCACCCTTTCCCAAATAGAGATGGAGATGCAGCATCTGACAGAAAGGATTCAGGAGCGTTATGGCCTTATCCTCTCCTCTCTGATGGAACAGGAGGATTATGCCCCCCCCGAGGACAGTGAAGGAGCCAAGCAGAGACTTGCTGACCTCAAGCAGAAGGTGGAGCGGTTGGGAGAAGTGAATCCCGGGGCAGTGGAGGAATATGAGGACCTCAAAAAGAGGTATGAATTCCTCGAGGCCCAGAAAGAGGATTTACAGCAGTCCCTGGCCAACTTAGGCAAGACCATCGCTGAGATAAACCGCACCTCGACAAAGCGCTTCACCGAGACCTTTGCCAAGGCGAACAAAGAATTTCAAGGGCTTGTTCCTCGATTGTTCGGTGGGGGGCGGGGCGAACTGATCCTCGACGAATCCTCCTCTGAGCCGGGGGTCGACATCTTCATCCAGCCTTCGGGCAAGCGGCTTAAGGACGTGGACCTCCTCTCGGGGGGTGAGAAGACCCTGGCGGCCATCGCCTTCATCTTCTCGCTCTTTCTGCTACGGCCCAGCCCCTTATGTCTCTTAGATGAGGTGGATTCTGCCCTCGACGACGCCAATATAGGTCGTTTCGCGACCGTCCTCAAGGCGTTGAGCCAGCAATCTCAGTTCATCCTGATTACCCACAACAAGGGCAGCATGGAGATAGCCGATTCCCTCTATGGGATTACCATGGAGAACCCCGGGGTATCCAAAGTCGTCTCGGTCAAGTTGAATTAAGCCCTTTTTTATTGTCATAATGTTGCGCTGCGCCCCGTATTTCCCAGGCATAGTGGTGAGATGTGCGCAAGTCATCCCGAAACATTTAAGACCGGCATGTGAGGTGTCTATGAGTATGCTGTCTCAGGAGAAATATCCCCACATCCATTACCTTCGAGCCTCGGCCGGAGCCGGTAAGACGTACCAACTCACTCTCAGGTTTCTCTCGCTTCTGGCGGGGACGGAGCCCTCGCCGGAGGCCCTCCGTCAGATCGTGGCCATCACCTTCACGAATCGGGCCGCAGCTGAGATGAAGGAGCGCATCATTCTCGCCCTCAAACAGATTGCGTTGGAGGCAACAGAAGGGCACCAGCTATCACGCGAAACAGGTCTGCAGCCGTTGGATGCCGCCGGCTGGCTGGATGTCATTCTTGCCCATTTCAGCGATTTTCATGTCCGCACCATTGACAGCCTGGTCTACGCCTTGCTGCGGGCCTTCTCGTTGGAGATGGGGCTGCGCCCAGAACTCGAGGTGGTCTTTGAACACGATGCCATCCTTGATCTCTGCTTCGATCGGCTCTTGGCGGGTGTCAGATGGGGGGATGCGGGGGATCGGCTCTCCGTGCTCTTAACCACACTTCTCGATACCTATCTCAAGATTGAGGAGGCCGGTGGTCTCGTCGTGGAGCGAGGAATCAGAAGGAGGATTCGGGAGCTCTACGAAAAGGCCGATATTCCGTGTGTTGCTGGCTCCTCGCCGGATACGGATGCGGCGGCGGAGGACGTGCGGTGCTCAGCCGGAATGCTCCTCGGGGAGATACGTCGGGCAGGGGTGGAGGATTTTCTTCATAAGAGAATCTATCAAGCAGATTACCTTGAAGAACCCCTGGCCCATCTGACCAAGGGATTTTTCGAGAGGGCCTCGTTCGCGGAACTTCTGACGAGCAAGGCCCAGGGGATCAAGGGGCCCTCCCGGGCTCACCTGGATTGCCTCTATCAGGGGCTCAAGGATGCTCGGGATAGATATCTCGGCATTCTGGCCAGGGCGCGTATCCACGCCTATATGAAGACGCTGGATGAGTTGCAACGGGAGATGCGGGAGTTGTCGGAGCGCGAAGGCCTGATTTTAGGTGGAGGATGGCACTCTTTGGTCAGAGAATATCTGCACGGAGGGGCGGCGACGGGAGCCTATGCATTTATAAAGCTGGGTTCAAAAATACGCCACTTCCTCATCGACGAATTTCAGGATACCAGCCGACCGCAGTGGGAGGCCCTTCTTCCCCTCCTCGAAGAGAGCCTCGCGACAGGAGGAAGTCTCTTTTACGTGGGCGATGTCAAGCAGGCAATCTACGGGTGGCGAGGGGGAGACTGGCGCCTCTTTGGTGAGGTGGCAAGCGGCTCTTTCCCCAGTGTCCCCCTCCATGCCCGGAAAGGTGAAAACCTGCCGGTGAACTATCGCTCGCTTCCCCAGATCATCGACTTCAACAACAGCCTCTATCGCCTTCTCGCCGATGAGCAATGTGCCCGGAAGATCGCCACCCTTATCCTCGGAGAGAAGGCACAGGAATGGGCACGGTCCCTCCTGGCTGAGTCGATATGTCGCAACTTTGAGGATGTAGAGCAAGGGGTAGCCCCCCACCTGCAACGCAGTCGAAAAAGAGGGAAGGTCGAGGTTGCTTCTTTTGTGGGTTCTGGTGATGAGCTGCGCCAGGCAGTCAGGGAACGGCTCGTCAAGCACGTGAAGGAGATGTGGAAGAGGAGAGGGAAGGGGATCGCGGTGCTCGTGCGGCGCAACCAGGACGCCGAGGATATTGCGGTGTGGCTGATGGCAGAGGGAATCCCGGTGGTCACCGAGAACTCCCTGCGGCTGCGGAGCTCTGACCTCATCACGGGAGTAGTGGCGTTTTTACAGTTCCTGGATTACCCGTTGGATGATCTCGCATTCTGGGGGGCCGCTGCCAGCCGCCTCTTTCGGGGATTGCCCGGACTCTCCGCAGCGGCCTTGGAGGACTTTCTGGCGGAGGGACGGTGGCAGCCGCCGCTCTACAAGGCCTTTGAGAGGAGGTTCTCCGCGGTCTTCGAAGGGCTTATCAGGCCGCTGCTGGCCCTGGTGGGATTTGTTACCCCCTATGACCTTGCCAGAGAAGTAGTTGAGCGGTTTCACCTCTTGGATCGCTTCGCTGAAGAGCAGGTCTTCATCCATCGCTTTTTCGAGCTTGTCTTTCAGACAGAGGCCCGTGGCGAGCGCAGCCTCTCGCACTTTCTCCAGTTCTGGGCAGAGGGGGGGATGGAGGAGAAGATCGGCCTCCCGGAGGAGATCTCCGCTGTCAGGATCCTCACCGTTCACAAGGCGAAGGGTTTAGAGTTCCCCGTTGTCTTTGTTCCCTTTACCAACTGGAGGTTGGAACGCCCCCGCCTGGCCAAGCTCGATGACGGATGCTTCGTTAACCTGAAAAGACCACGTTCATCTCAGCTGGAAACGAAGAGGACCGAAATGGTGATCAATGATGCGCTGGAGGCCCTCAATCTCCTCTACGTGGCCACGACCAGGGCCGAAGAGGAGCTTTACCTTTACGAGACCAGTCTCCGGTCTTCCCGCGGTGAGGGAATCGATCGCGGTTACCTCTCCGCCTGGTTGCGGGAGATGCTCAGCCAGAAGGGGTGGAAAAAGACATGAGCCCGAGGCCGCCGGAGATAAAGATCCATACCCACACCCTCTCTCTGGTCCAAGACCCAGAGAGGGTCAGATCAGCCCAACGGGGAGAGCTCATCCACCTCGCCTTGTTCTTTCTGGATCACTGCGCAGGAAAAAAGGATATCGAGCGGGCCATCCTACAGGCGTTCGCTCTGCGCGGGGTTGATCGGAATCGCTGGGATATAGATCAGGATTACCTCAAGCCCCTCACGGTAGCCCTTTCCCTTCCTGACGTCAGGGTTTGGTTTGAGAGGGGGGTCGTGAACTTGCGCGAGGTGGAGGTGATTGATGCCCAGAGTGAACTCCACCGCATCGATCGCTTGATTATCGGTGATGACATGCTCAACGTGGTCGATTTCAAGATGGGCAGACGGGAGGATGGGCACCGAGATCAGGTTGATCTGTATAAGAGGCTTGTGAAGGCCGTTTTTCACCGACCTGCCGAGGGACACATCCTCTATATCGATGAGCCCGCCGTAATACCTGTGCCATGAAGAAGGTTACCATCATTCACTTGAAGGAGAACTTTCTCAAGAGGCTGTCCGAGGAGATATTCAGCCGCCATTATATCCCCGACGATCCAATGGCCATGGCCCATGTCATGGTCGTGCTCCCCCACCGCAGGGGGATCGTGTACCTGAGAGACTACCTCTTTCAACTCATCGGCGCGCAGCAGAAAAAGCCTTTTTTCCCGCCGCGGATCGTTGCCATTGAGGACGTGATAGAGGAGGCAGCGGTACAACTGGAGGATCCTCCCCGGCGTCCCCTGTCGCTCCCTGATCAGGCCTGGGTCCTCTTCGGCGTTGTAAAGGATAGCTCCGCCTATGGCAGGGTCACCGCAAGCTGGGACCGGTTCTTCCCATGGGGGATACGGCTGGCGGGCCTCCTGGAGGAAGTCGATCGGGAGCTGATCGTCCCTAAAGACCTCCCCTATCCTGAGGATGTTCCCGCGGATGCCAAGGCCCTCGTCGAGGGGCTGGCGGATATATATACGGCTTTTGATCGCTACCTGCACAAGGAGGGCCTCACCACCCGGGCAAAGCGATTGCGGCTGCTCGCTGAGCGGATAGAAGAGACTCGGCTCGGAGTAGCGCCGACCTACCTTGCCGGTTTTTACGCACTCACCGGTGCTGAGGAGAGAATTTTTCGACACCTTTTTTCCCAGGGGGCACGGATCTTTTGGCACGCCGATCCTGAACAGCTTCCGCCCCTGTACACGCGCTGGAAAGAGGCATGGGGGCTGGAAATCCAGACAACAAAAGGTGAAGCTGCTTATTCCTCGCCCCAATTACATTTTTATGAGGCCTATGACCTGCACGCCGAGCTCCTCCACATGCAGACCGCCCTCCCCGACGCGGTCCAACGGCCTGATCAGTTCGCCCTCGTGCTGCCCGACCCCTCGGCCCTGATACCCTCGCTCTACAGCTTGCCGTCCACGATGTTGGTGAACGTTTCCCTCGGTTATCCGCTGGAGCGAACTGCCCTCGCCTCACTCCTTGAACAGCTCATGAGGCTTCAGGAGGGAAGGAATGATGAAGGGCGCTACTATCACCAAGACTACCTTACCCTCATCAGGCATCCCTATTTGCGGAGACTTCCCACCCCCTCCGGCAAGGAGGGGCGCATCATCCTTCACTTCCTCGAGGAAAAGATTAGACACTACGGCAAACCCTTTTTGGCACAGCAGGAGTTGGTTGAAGTCCTTGCCATATCTGAGGATCCGGACAGAGATACCAGGTTTCTCGGTGCTGAAGGTCTTGATCGTGAAGAAGCTCAGTCATTCGTTCGGGAACTCCACCATCAACTCCTTGAACCCTGGGAGGATGTGCAGGTACCGCAGGAGTTGGCAGACTCCCTGAGGGGGCTCGTGCGCTTCCTCTTCTCTCCCTTTGTGGGACGAGAGGATCTGCTGCGCGAACACCCCCTCGACAATGAGTTTATCTATACATTAGAAGGCAGCGTAATCCCCAGCCTGGAAGATGCCCTCTTCGCCCGGCATCCCATGGGCACGCGGCTTCTCTTCTCCCTGCTGCGGGAGGTAGTGCACATGGTGCGCACCCCTTTTGAAGGGCACCCCCTTGTAGGACTCCAGGTTTTGGGTCTTCTGGAGACGCGGCTTCTCTCCTTTGAACACGTCATCGTGATCGACGTAAATGAAGATGTCGTGCCGGCCCATGAAGAGGTCAATCTGCTGCTGCCCGAACCCCTCAAGGGGGCCTTGGGTCTGGCAGGTCGCGAGCGCGAAGAGGCCATCGTCCGCTATCATTTTGAACGCCTCATCTCCTGTTGCAAAGAGGCCCACTTGTTTTGGCAGGCATCTACCAAGCCCGCTTCCACCGGCCTGGACGGGAAAAAGGTGAGAAGTAGATTCATTGAGGGACTTCTCTGGCAGGAGGAGAAGAGAAGGGGCACCATTATGGAGGACGCTGTTGTAAAAGCCCCCCTGCGCATCTCTGGAGAATCCTTCCTCAGGGAAGGAGGGTTGGCCAAAAAGGGGAGGGATCACCAACAGGTCAGGGAGTTTCTCTTCGAGTGGAGCCGTGCACATGGACTCTCGGCCTCCCTTCTGAACACCTATCTCTTATGTCCTCTCAAGTTTTACTATCATTATCTCCTCGGCCTCAGACCCACAACCGCGGTCCCCGAGGAGGTGGATTCCGCAGCCCTGGGTGAGATTATTCATCAATCGCTGCAGGGCTATTTTTTGCGCTATCGCAAGCGGACTTATCGCACGAGCGCTGACAACGACCCCGAAAGACTGATGGCTATCTTTCGGGGTCACTTCACGGGCTCGGCGATGCATCGCTGCTTAGCCCCGGAGAAGAGGTTCTTTCTGGAGCACGTCGCCGCCTATCGGCTTCAGGGTTATCTCTCCCGGATGCCGGGGGTGACCTTCATCGAGGCCTTGGAAGAGGACTATCGCTTACCGCTTCGTATGACCTCCGGCGAATTTACTTTTTATGGGAAGGTGGACAGGATCGACAGGAGGGAAGGTCGCCGGATCATCCTGGATTATAAGACGGGGAGGGTAGAGGCCTTTGCCAAGGGTCATTTTGAAAAGCGCATCCTTCCTTTTGCAAAACCCGACGCACTGGATCATGAAGGCCTCAAGGCGGTCAAGGGGGTGATCAAAGACCTCCAACTCCCGCTCTATGTTCTCCTCGTGGCATCCGGGAACGAAGAGGCGTTGGGGAGCACCCTCTCGGCCTATGTGGAGTTGAGCAGAGGAGGCGACGAGCACTATTTCGTCCCTCCTGAGAGGATTGATCGGCTCAGGGTTGCCTCTATTGCCTGGTTTTCCAAGACCTTCCCCGACTTGTTGGCCTACCTCATTGACCACATGGTTGATGCCTCTTACTTTTCCCCTGCCACAGAAGAGAATGTATGTCGATTTTGTGAGTACGAGGCAGTCTGCCGCTTTTCATTTGCCTCTTAAAAGATGTCGCGGCTGCATGCGAATGCGCCCTTTAACCTGAGTAGACTATGTTAACTCATGGACAAGATATATGTAATTTCAACGGTCAGAGGCCATTTTTTTCCAATTTTTCACTATTAAGGTTATAATATCTTAAAATTGATCGATTATAACGGATAATTGATATATTGCTTGACAAATGCCGGATTTTTGAGTAGTGTGTTTGACACGTATTGAGCCAACGAGCAGACATGACCCCCCCCATGCCTGCGGGGTTGCAGTAAAAAAAGGCCCTGTAAGGTATCAGCAGTAATCTCCAAGAGTGTCATATCAATCCAGTTAGCAGGTTGGGTGAACCTGCTTTTTGTTCTAGGAGGTGCATCAGGCATAGATAAGGGAAAACAAGGATAACTGTATCAATAAGTTGCAAAAAATCGCCAACGGATCACTGAAATGAAGCCATCAGAAAACAGAAAAGGATGTTCTCGCTGTGCTCTTCAAGCACCTTATTGTTGTAATCAAATTGCCCTCTGCGATACCATAATGCAACTGAACAGCCAGACTGATGTAGACGGGCTGATGGAACTCATCGTCACCCGTGCGGCAAACATGGTGAAAACCGAACATGGGTTCTTCTCCCTCTATGATCCCGACTCTGACGTCCTGGAGCTGAAAGGGGCCGTGGGGTTTTTCAGCGCACATGTCGGATATCAGATGGAGCAAGGAGTGGGTTTGACGGGCAAGGTCGTAAAAATGAGCAAACCGAAGGTAGTGAATAATTACCAAACGTGGAAGGCGCGTCATCCCGATCCCCGATGGGACCCCATCCGCGCAATCGTGGCGATACCACTCACGTTCAATGGTCAGGTAGACGGGCAGATCGGCTTCGTCCATACAGAAAAGGGGAGAAAATTCGGGAACGATGATGTGGTTGTTCTCACCCGTTTCGCTGCACTGGCTAACTCTGCGCTGCTCAATGCGAAGCTCTCTGCAGAGGCTCAGCAAGAGCTGAACGAACGCAAGCGGATTGAGCAAGACCTGCAGCGAAAGGACGATCTCCTCCAAGAGACCTTTATGTCAACGGTCAATGCCCTGGCGTCAATCGTGGAAATGAAAGATCCTTACACTGCCGCTCATCAACGGTGGGTAACGCGGCTGGCCTGCGCCATCGCCAGTGAGATGGATCTTACGCAGGATCAGATCGAGGGGCTATATATGGCAGGGCTTATTCACGATATCGGCAAGATGAATGTACCTACTGAATTACTCATCAAACCCGGTCAGCTGTCGGAAGTAGAGTACGAAGCAATTAAGGTTCACCCTCAAAGCGGTTACGATATAGTCAGACAGATACAATTTCCATGGCCGGTGGCCCAGATCGTGCTACAACATCACGAGCGGATAGACGGCTCCGGATACCCCCAAGGAATTTCGAGTACAGAGATTTTACCGGAGGCGAGGATCTTGGCAGTAGCTGACTTGGTTGAGGCCATGGCCTCGCACCGACCATACCGGGCAGCTCACGGTGTTGAGATTGCGCTAAAAGAGATTGCGAAGCAGAGGGGTGTTCTCTTTGATCAGGAGGCGGTCGACGCCTGTTTGAAGGTGTTTAAAAAGAAGGGGTTTACGTTTGAGTGAACCTCTCTATCCTTTGTTTGGCGCGGTTCATTGTGATAGTTTTATAATTGTATTGTTTGTAACATTCCTTCAGATCCTCTCAACCGCAATTAAAATACCTTTACAACGATTTTAAACTCCTATAATAGTTTCATACGGAGATGAAAGGGATAGCAATGGCTCGGGTTACGATAGACTTGCCGGAGCAATTACCATTCTTCACTGACATTCCAGTGCGCATCAGTGATATCAATTATGGCGGGCACCTCGGTCATGATTCCATCGTCTCCCTGACCCATGAGGCCCGCGTACGTTTTTTGAACGCTCATGGCTTTACTGAATTTGATATCGACGGCTTTGGGTTAGTGATGACAGATCTCGTCGTCCTCTACAAGGCCGAGGCCTTTTACGGTGATATCGTGACGATTGAGGTTGGAGCTCAGGACTTCACGAAATACGGCTGTGACTTAGTCTACCGTATTACCAATAAAGAGACGGGCACTGAGGTTGCGCGGGCAAAGACGGGGATCTTGATCTATGATTATGAGAAGAGGAGGGTTGTTGAGGCCCCGGCGAAATTCAAGGCCGCTTTGGCGTCAAACACGTGACTCGAATTTGAATCTCTCTGTCACTATGTCTCTTTTTGGCAGAGAGCCTTTTTGCTTGTCAGAACCATTGCGGTATGGTAGGCTACCACATTACAGAATAGTGCGGATTCACTGGGGAATAACCTTCTCAAAGGAGGTAGCTTGAGCCGAGACGATTTGATCAAAATGGAGGGTGTTGTGACCAAGGTTATGGGCCGAGGGACCTTGGAGATCGAGTGCGACAAAAATACCGTTGTCAGAGGCGTACTGTGCGGCCGGATGAAAAAAAGGCGGATTCGGGTGATGGAAGGCGATCGCGTTGAGATAAGTGTTTCACCCTACGATCCCTCCCACGGTATCGTTACGTGGCGCTTTTAACAGGGAGAAAGAAATGAGCGAGAGCGCAAGGGCCCTCTTAAGGGCCCTTTTTTTGTCCTTATCCTCAAACAGGGACGCCTCTATTGAAACTACAATTTTGGTTTCAGGATTAACGTTTCTTCCCTGTGCTTTTCTAACTCATTACGATCAGTCCAGGCCGGGTGGTATCCGCCGTTGAGATAGAGGTCAATCTGATCCCTATAATGGGGGCTCTTCAGGTGTCCTGATTCACCTGTCGGAAGGCAGTGAAGGGAATCATCCATATTGGCACGGTCGACGATCAGGCGAGCGGAGGCCCCCAGGTTTGCATGATAGGGTTTGTCATACGGGTATTGCTTGTTGTTGATGGTCAGGTGGGTTCCTCCCACCGGGAAGGGACCCAGGTTGAATAATCTATCCAGAGGCTTTTTGTTTCCCAGGACATGCCCAAAGGTGAGGGCATGGAGATGTCCCCAAGTCCAACCTGCCATATCACCTCCCATGACCTCTTTGAGCTCTGACAGCGCCTGACGGAGACTCTTCGCCATGATGTCCTCCCTGGTCTCCATGGCAGGGGTGTTGACATCGTCAAACCACGGTGATGTCCCCTCGGTGACCATCATGCGTATAGCCCGGGGGGGAAATATAAATGTACGCAGGTACTCTTCGTAGATCTCCTCCCCCAACTCGTCTTTGAATATATTGTCCATCATCTTGCGCACGGTCACCTCGAACAGGCAGGCCTCAGGGCTGTCCTTGGCCATGATGAAGTCCCACTGGGACAACATTGCCTTGGCCTTCTTTACCTCTTTGTCCGAGAATTGGTCTTCGATGACGCGAATCATTTGGGGTATCATCTCAGATGCCAGTACGCTATAGACGTCCAGTTGCATCGTCTTGAAGTCTTCAACAGAAAATTTGTCTGACGTTGTGAGGAGGTGGCGGATGCGGGTAATGCGATCCGGGGGCCCCCGTTGCAACGATGAGTGCGAGTACAGCTAAGACTATAATCAAGAACTTCTTTTTCACAGATTCCCCTCCCTTTGACTTTTCAGAGGGATTTTTCTCCTTTAAATTCAAAGAGTTCAAACCCCACGCCGCTCGGACCCGTAAACCAGAGCACACGGAGGGAACCCATACCGGTATATGCGTACCCGTCATCGGGCCACCTCTTCGTGATCGGGTACTTCGTAGAATTTAATTTCATCTCCCAGGCCGGGAGGTCGATCACGCGCAAACAGAGGTGGGATATGCCTGTCACGTGACCGACGGGGTGAACGGGGAAATCAGGTCGCGGCTGGACATTCGGCTCGCTGAGGATCTCAATTATCTGGTTGTCTCCGAGGTGGAACAGGGCCCGTTCTCCTGAGCCGGCCGCGCCTCGCGGCTCACGTGTCGCAAGACGCAGCCCGAGCGTCTGGGTCAGGAAGGCGATCATCTCATCCATGTCATCGACCCAAATGCCGATATGATGGATATCGATGCACTTCATAGTCTTCTTCCTCATGAGGATTTCTATCTTACGTCGGCCTCATTGTCGTAGCCCAACTGTTCCCAGTAGCCTTTATACGGGTCCTTCGACAATTCGATCCGGTTGACCCACTTCACCCATTTGTAGCCCCATTTTGACTCGGCCACCACCTGGAAGGGGAATCCCCGGTTGGCATCCAAGACCTTTCCGTTGATCTTGGCCGCCAGCATGACGTCTAGCCGGGTGGCATCTTCATAGGTCAAGGAGGATGAATAGCCGTCTGCTGCGTAGAAAATGACGGTGCGTACCCCTGTGCGGGGCTTCGCCATGGTCAGCAGGTCGGCCAGGCGCACCCCTTCAAAGAGGAGGTGCTCACTCCATCCCTCCACACAGTGAAGGGTGATGGCACGTTTTACGATTGGCAGTCTCAGAACTTCCTGATAGGTCAGGGACTGGGGGGTGTGCACCAAGCCGGTCACCTCAAGCCGGTATTTCTCCATATTCACCTGCTGGGGGCCCCTGATGGAATTATCATACGCCCTGTCAAAGGGCTCGAGGGGCTTCCCCTGATAGTCGCGAATTTCGCGCTCAGCAGAGACCACAGCATTGACCATCAATCCGGTGCATACGATTATCATGAGAGTCACGATAAAGTATTTCATGAGTAAAAACCTCCTTCGATGCTACAATATTATGTGCTGACCACAATTGGTAACCAGTGTTTGCCCCGTTATGGCGCTCGACTCATTCGAGGCCAGGAAAACAGCGGCCGCCGCCACCTCGGATTCCTCAGCCGGTCTTTTTAGCGAATAGTTCTCGACAAGCTTTCCCATTATCTCCTCGAAGGGAACACCGGTGGCTTCGGCCCTTCCTTTTACTACAGAGATAATCCGTTCTCCCCTGACGGCTGCGGGACTTATCGCATTAACGCGAATATTAAGCTCCCCGACCTCGATGGACAGGGTCTCGGTGAGGGCGATGAGGCCCGCCTTGGAACAACAGTAAGGACTTCTCATCGGATACCCTGATCTGCCGTCCCCTGATCTCCCACCCTCGGAGACGATGTTGATGATGACACCGCTTTTTTGCGGGATCATGTGTTTGAGCACATGTTTGGCGCAGAGCATGCTCCCGGTCAGGTCGATGGCGAGCACCTCGTTCCATTGTGCTAAATCCATGTCTGACACCCGGGCAGTAGGGCCGCCGATACCGCTGTTATTGACCAAGATATCGATTGTGCCAAATGCCTTGATGGTCTCTTTCACCATCCGTTCGATCTGTCTCTCGTCGGTGATGTCGGTCTGTAAGGCCTTTGCCTTCCCTCCCTGGGCCTTAATCTCGTTGGCCGTCTCCTCCAATGGGGCGAGGGTGCGGGCAGCCATCACCACACTCCCCCCTTCTAAAGCAAAGGCTCGGGAGATGGCCCTGCCTATACCTTTTCCGCCGCCGGTAATAATTGCCACCTTGTTGTCTAATCTCATTTTTGCTTGCCTCCCCATCACCCTTTTACGGGACTTCAGTTTACAACGCGTATTGGGTTAATAGCCGGATATCCTGAGGAGTTGGGCATGCGTTCAATGATATCCATAATATGACCCAACTACCCAGCGGTATCTTCTACAGGCCGGATCCGGTCGCAGCGCAACAGGTATAGTCCTGCAGTGCCCCCGCCTACAATCTTTTTTTTATCGATTGTCAGGCCGTTCTCAGCTATCAATGGCTGCAAGCCGCCAGTGACCATGAAGTCTCGATAATTCCGGAAGTGCTCCCGGCCTGCCAGCAGCTCCAATAAAAAGGTCACTATCTTGTAAAGCCAGCCCCACGGGAATCGAACCGGACCAGGATGGTACTCAATGGCTAAAAAACGCCCGTGTCTTTTCGTCACGCGCTTCGCTTCGTTTATGACTGATGATCGCATCGGTGCCGGTGTTTCGTGAAGTATGAACATTGCAAGGGTCAGATCAAATGATTCATCGGGGAACGGCAAGTTGGAAGCATCACCGAGGTGAAGTTCCGCGCCCTTCGTG
>CAZFIR010000016.1:0-15489 GCA_964519535.1 uncultured Thermodesulfobacteriota bacterium
CCGCTGTGGAGGGATGAGGGGATAATCTGAGCCGAAGAGGATTCTTTGAGGGCCGATGATGTCAATGGCGGTTTTATAGATTTTTTTATTATAAAGAAAGGGCGAAGCTGCGGTATCGTAATACACCCCCTGGCAGTTGGCAGCGATCTCCGGCATGAGCTCGTAGAAGAAGAATCCCCCTCCCCAATGTGCCAGGATGACCTTCAGCCCCAGCAGGGCATTGACCAGTTCCTCTATCTCCGAGGGTCCTACTTTCCCCTTGCCCTGATAGGGGTGCCCTAAGGGCTCGTTACAGTGTATAAGGACGGGGAGCCCCTCTTCTTTGATGGCCTCGATGAGGGGCTGCATGGTATCCATTGCCCATAACTGCTCGCCATAGGTTCCCGGGGCCAGTTCCCCTATGCCCTTCGCCCCTCCTTGTTTACACCGCTTAAGCTCAGCGATGGCGGCCTTCGTATCTTTGGGGAGGCTGACAAAAGGGATGATCTTTGCAGGGTATTTGCCGTGGCACTCCAGGAGATAATCGTTCTCTCTGCGACAAGGCTCTATCCCCTCCCACGGGAAGCCGCAGACCACCGATTTCTTCACCCCGTTTTCCTCCATCGCCTGAAGGAGCTCCTCCACGCCGATCATCTGTGCCTTGTGGTCGGCGTAGATGAGGGAAAAGGCGGGGTCTTCTTTCGCCCATTGATCCCGGAGATCCCTTGCATGGGGTGAGAATATGTGGGTGTGGCAGTCGATCATCGGCCCCTCCCTTCGGTTACCATTTTGATGGATTGATAGATCACCTCTATGAGTTCCTCCAATTCCCCTGCGGTGATACTCAGGGGGGGCATGATGACGACTACATCCCCCAGTGGACGGATGATAACACCCTGTTTTCGCGCCTCCACGATCACCTTGATCCCCATCCGCTCTTGAGTGGGGAAGGGGGCCTTGGTCTCCTTGTCGGCCACCATCTCGATGCCGGTCATGAACCCCCGCTGTCTCACATCCCCCACAGCGGGCAGGTCCTTGAACCGCTCCAGCCTTTGGGAAAGGAGGTCGATCTTGGGGCGAAGTCGCTCCAGGGTCTTATCCTGTTCGAAGACCGCCAGGTTGGCGAGGGCTGCGGCGCAGGCCAGGGGGTTTCCCGTATAGGTGTGACCGTGGAAGAAGGTCTTGGCTTCATGATATTCGCCGAGAAAGGCCTGATATACCTCTTGTGTTGTCAGGGTGGCGGCCAGGGGGAGGTATCCTCCGGTGATCCCCTTTGCCAGGACCATGAAGTCAGGCTGCACCCCCTCGTGCTCGCAGGCGAACATCTTCCCCGTCCTGCCGAAGCCTACTGCCACCTCGTCGGCGATCATCAGGACCCCATAGCGGGTGCACATCTCCCACACTCCCTGGAGAAAGCCGGGGGGTTGGGTGATCATTCCCGCTGCCCCCTGGACCAGGGGCTCGATGATAAGGGCGGCAACCTCCTGATGGTGATCCTTGAGGATTTCCTCCAACGTTCCAAGGCACGCCATCCCGCACTCCGGGCAGGTGAGACCGAGTGGGCATCGATAGCAGTACGGGGCCTCGGCCTGGAGCACGGGAAAGAGCAGGGGCCGGTAGGCCTCATGGAAGAGGTCGATCCCCCCCACGCTCACCGCCCCCAGGGTATCGCCGTGGTAGGCGTTCTTGAAAGAGACAAAGGTGGTCCTTTTTTGCTCTCCGCGCAGCTGCCAGTACTGAAAGGCCATCTTGAGGGCGACCTCGCAGCCCGTGGAGCCGTTGTCGGAGTAGAAGACCCGCTCCAGGCTCGGAGGGGTGATCTCTACCAATTGCTTGGCCAGTTCTATGGCCGGGGGGTTGGACAACCCCAACAGGGTGGAGTGGGAGATCTTGCCCACCTGGTCGATGACGGCGCTATCTATCTCCTTCCGGCGGTGGCCGTGGAGGGTAACCCACAAGGATGATACCCCATCGATATATCTCCTCCCGTTAACGTCGATCAGATGGGCCCCTTCACCCCGCTCGATGATTACCGGCTCCATCTCCTGATAATGCTTCATTTGGGTAAAGGGGTGCCAAATGTATTGTTTATCTGCTTCCGCTAGGCTCCTGTGCCGGGACATCGCTCCTCCTCGATCAAACCGAGTTCCTCCCCCACCGCTCGAAAGGCATCGAGGGCGCTCTTGAGGTCCTCTTCTGTATGGGTGGCCATGAGCGTGGCCCGCAAGCGGGAACTCTGCGGCGGCACCGTGGGGGGTCTGATCCCCTGGACAAAAACACCCCTTTTCATCAGCATCCTGTCGGCCTTCATGGTAAGGTCATTGGTACCGATGAGGACGGGGCAGATGGGGGTCTTGCTCATCCCGGTATCAAATCCCAGTTTCTCCAGCCCCGCTCTGAAATAGGCCGTGTTCTCCCAGAGCTTTTTTCTCAGCTGCGGTTCTTGCTCCACGACATCCAGGGCAGCGAGGGCCATTGCCGCTATCGTGGGGGGGAGGCCCGTGGTGTACAGGAAGGTGCGGCAGCGGTTGATGAGGTAATCGATCAGGTCTCTGCTGCCGGCAATATAGGCCCCGAACCCCCCCAATGCCTTGCCCAGGGTCCCCATCTGGATATCAATCCGTCCCATAAGATCGCAGTATTCCGCCGTTCCCCGCCCCCCTTCACCCAGGACGCCGGTCGCGTGGGCGTCGTCCACCATGACCAGGGCCCCGTACTGATCGGCCAGCGCCCTGATGGTGGGCAACGGTGCGATGTCCCCTTCCATGCTGAAGACACCGTCGGTGACGATGAGCCGTCGGCGGTGGACAGACCTCTTGAGCAGGGCCTCCAGGTGATCCATATCGCAATGACGGTAGACCCATACCTCGGCCCGGGAGAGGCGGCATCCATCGACGATGCTGGCGTGGTTGAACTCGTCACTTAAGATCAGATCCTCGTCCTCTACCACGGTGGTGAGGAGGCCTATGTTGGCCATATAGCCGGTGCTTAAAAGCAGGGCCGCTTCACACCCCTTAAAGCGGGCGATCCGTTGCTCCAGTTCTGTATGCGGCTTCATGGTCCCTGATATGGACCGCGATGCCCCGGCACCGCACCCGTAGCGCTCCAGGGCCCGGATGGCTGCGTCCCTTAGAGCCGGGTGCTCGGCCAAGCCGAGGTAGTTGTTGGAGGAGAGCAACACGACTTCCTGACCATCCACCCCCACCCGGGAAGACTGGGGCGTATTGATAGTCCGGAGCTGGCGGTAGAGGTCTCGGGCCTTGATCTCTTCCAGCGCCGCGGAGAGGAAGACAAGATCACCCATCGGCGACCTCCAGCCTGAGGTCCTGGATCATCCGCAGGTCTGCTTGGTAATCCCTCCCCTGAGTCGTCAGGTAGTTCCCAATCATGATCCCGTTGGCCCCTGCCCAGAAGATTAAAGGGTGGAGGTCCCTGAGGCCGAATTCCCTCCCCCCGCAGATGCGGATATCTTTATCGGGGAGGATGAGCCTGAACAGGGCCACGGATTTTAGAATTTCTAACGGGGTTAAGACATTGGTCCCCTCAAGGAGCGTCCCGGGGATAGGATTGAGGAAGTTGAGGGCGACGGAATCTGTCGCCATCTCTCGTAACATGAAGGCGAGCTCCAACCGCTGCTCGGGCGATTCCCCCAGGCCGAAGATCCCCCCACTACAGACCTCCAGTCCGGCCTCTTTTGCCGATCGCAGGGTATCCAGGTCTTCCTCATATCGATGGGTGGTGCAGATCTGGGGGAAAAAGGACGGGGCCGTCTCCAGGTTGTGGTGGTAACGGTTCAGCCCAGCCTCTTTCAAATGGCGCGCTGTCTCCTGGGCCATCATCCCCACGGAGGCACAGAGGGCGAGGCCTGTCTTCTCTTGTATAAGACGGAGGGCCTCGGCGACCCTGGTCAGCTCCTTCTCTGTGAGGGCCTTGCCGCTGGTGACGATGGAAAAGCGCCGCGCCCCCATGGCCTCGGCTTCCTCGGCCTTGTGCAAGATCTGTTGAGGTTCCATAAGCGGATAGGCCTCGATCTGGGTCTTGTGATGGGCGGATTGGGCGCAGAAGGTGCAGTCCTCAGGGCAGCGTCCGGACTTGGCATTGACGATGGCGCAGAGCTTTACCCCATGGCCATTGTAATGATCTCGAATCCGGCAGGCGCCATGGAAGAGGAGGGGGATAAGATTGTCTTCTATACCCAAAAGGTCCTGAGCCGAGGAGGGAGTTATTCCTCCTCCGTTCAAGGCCTCTCGGATGCATCCCTCGATGAACTCCTGCATGGTGATGACACATAACACAGGAAGAGATGAATTGTCAACCTCAATAAAAATATGGTTGACTAATAGATTCGCGTCAACAATCGGCCTTCAGATCTTTGCGAATGCTAACAACTGCACACTGACCACTGATATAGCTGGGTATTGCAAATGGAAGGGGGAATGAGGTTCCCAAGGGCTTGTAATTTTCAAGGAATCTTTCAGAAGAGAGCTGTAGTATTTCTTTAACCTTTATCGTTTACCTCAATAGGCAAGAGGCAAACGAACAGTCGAAAGCGTTCGGCAGAACAAGCTACCGTGCTTACTTGGTGGCAGAGCACGGTATGAAAATAGCAAAAAAATCATGGCAACGAATACGTACCTTTTATTTCATCTCGGAATTTAAGATAACGCCGTTGGATTAACCGGTTTGAGAACACATTGAGATATGCAAAGCACAATTCCTCACGGAGAATTGAGCGTGATATTTTAATTTTTTCTTTTGCAAAAAACCTATTAATATTTTTCTTAATGGCACGTAAGGTCTGTAAAGCCCAAAATAAAGGCAACAAGCAAGACAAACGAATACCTCTTTCCGCCTTAGGGATAGCCACGATGTACTGTAAGGAGGCATCCAAGTAAATCAATGCCATTTCGATCAATTCTTCGAGCATCTTTTTACTTCGCTCGAAATTTTGCCTGTCAAAGATTGACTGACGGGTCAAATCATACTTGTTCAGAAGTTCTGTAGGCATATATGATCGATTGCATTTCCAATCATGAGGCATATCACGAATAATATTAACCATTTGTAATCCTTTGCCAACCGGAACAGCGTGTTTCTTTAATTGATTGCTAATTTTGCGAGTGATTTTGTCGGAGTAGTGAGAAAATAACGTGGTTACTAAATTTCCAACAGTCCCAGCGACATAGTAGACATAGTCATCCAATTCTTTCAAGGTTTTTAAAAAGTTCTGAGAGGTGTTGGTTTTTGATTGCACATATTTGCGCATGCCAGAAATCATTTCGATAACCCATGTACTAATCCCTCTTCTCACTTTTTTGGGAAATTTATTATACACGGTTAAAATGAGCGGCAAATTGTGAACAAGTTTATAATCAGCCCCTTCTTGAGGGAGTGAACGTATGTGTGTCATAAATGCAGTGAGTTCACGGGTAGCATTTTCTCTCTCAAGGATTTCGGCATATTCCTCTAATAGATTTTGCTTTTGCTTGATAGTGAATATTACGTTGTCCTCAATTGTATCTGCAACACGACAGAGTAGATATGCAACTGTCACTTGCAAAAACAATTGCCTCGGTAATCTTTGAATAGTTGGCGCAAATGTCCTCGAGACCTTGGGTAGTATTTTAATACAAAATTGTTCGTTTTTATCCATTTTTTAACTCTTCTTCGGTTAGGATATCATATACTTAAATATTTTCTCAATGCCCTTTATAAAGCCCTCATAATCAAAGAAGCCTATTAATGAAAGTCGCCTTTTCGTCTTACTGGTCAAGGGCCTGGGACAGGGGGACGATCTGCATCCCCTCTGCCTTGATCTGGGGGATCATCTCCTTGAGGGCGGTGATGGTGGAGGGATAGGGGTGGCATATCCCGATGGCCGTGCCGTTATCCCGGGCGATGCGGATTAACTTTTTCAGTTGGAGCTTGGTGTACCCTACATTTGAATCGTTGTCCAAAAAGAGATCCCTGGTATCTGTCCTCATGGCCAACTCTCGGGCGATCCGATATCCTTGACTCTTGGATGTGGTGCGGCTGTCGAGGAAGAAGAGTTCTCTTTGTTTTAACTCTTTCAGCACCAGGCGGACCTTATCGTCATATTCCATGAATCTCGATCCCATGTGGTTGTTTACCCCCTTAATGAAAGGGACTGCGTCAAGATCCTTCCGCAGCTGGTACAAGAGTTCTCTCTCGCCCATGGAAACGAAGAGGGCCCCCTTGCCTGGGTCCTTGAGGGGGTAACCGCGCGGCTCCATGGGGAGGTGGAGGATGACCTCTCTCCCCTGGGCGTGGGCCCTGTGGGCGATGCGGCGGGAAGAGGACTGGGAGGGAAAGATGGAAAAGGTCAAGTGAGCATCCAGTTGCAAGAGTTCCTCGGCGACCCGTTTGTTCGATCCGAGGTCGTCCACCACAATGGCGATCCGAGGGCGCGGGGGTATCAGGGGGGGTGGCTTCATCGTGGGAGGGCGGAGGATCAGGTGATGGGCCAGGAGGTTATCGACCTTTACGGTCAATTCCCATGCGTCATCCTGAGTCCTCGACTCGGCGACGGTCAATCCTGGACAGGCATCCTGTATCCTCTGGACCAGCTGGGTGATGACCTTCTCCGGTTCTGCTCCTTGGGGCAGCGATACCTCCCAGCGTGAGAGGGTCCAGGTCTTTTTCCCCCTCCTGCGTTCCTCGCTGTGCCTCTGAATTGCCTGTTGGGGTATCTCCAGTTGAGAGAGCTGGGCGACGAGGACCTGATCTACGGCCCTCACCCTTTCGGTAAAGGAGGAGGAAGGTCTTTTCTGGTGGAGATAGAGGATGATGGCGAGAATAACCCCAACGAATAGGAGGAATTTAAAAAAGAGGGGGATCCTTTTCCCCCTCTTTTTTACCCTTCTCTTCGTAGTCTTGCGCCTCCTGCCCTTCACCAATGTCTTCCGCTCATTGCACGTTAGTCTTGAGGTACTTTTGAAAGATCTTCATCCCTTTCAATTGTTCCAAGGCCCTGTCCAGTTGGGGATCTTTCTCCCCCTCCTCCGTTATCATGTCTCGAGGAGCCTTGATGGCCTCGAGGGGGATGTCCGGCTTAATACCCAATTCATGGATGGAGCGGTTGTTGGGGGTAAAATAGCGGGCAGTAGTCAGCTTGATTCCAGAGCCGTCGTCCAAGGCGATGATGGTCTGCACCGAACCCTTGCCAAAGGTCGTGGACCCCATGATCACCGCCCGTCCATAGTCCTGGAGGGCGCCCGCAACGATCTCCGAGGCGCTGGCACTACCTTGATTCACCAGGACGACTATCGGCCAGTGAGGCATAGTCCCCTCAGCGTGGGCGCTAAAAGCCGTCTTTTCCTCCGCATCTCGTCCCTTGATGGTGACGATTACACCGCTGTCCAAAAAGAGATCGCTCACCTCCACTGCCTGATCGAGAAGCCCTCCGGGGTTGTTTCGCAGATCCAGGATTAGACCGCTCAGTCCCTCCGGGTTTTCTTTTTGCAGTGCCTCCAGGGCCTTTCTGGCGTCCTCAGCGGTCTTGGCCTGAAACTGTGATATCCGCAGTTGCCCATATCCCTGTTCGAGGGTCTTGAACTTAACGCTCTCGATCCTGATAATGTCTCTCACAATGGTGACATCTTGCATCTGGGTGAATCCATTACGCATGATGGTGATGGTGACCTTGGTGTCCTTAGGTCCCCGCAGTCTTTTCACGCACTCCATCAGACTCAGCCCCTTGGTAGATTCCTCGTTGATCTTCAGGATCTTGTCACCTGCCTGGACTCCCGCCCGGTAGGCTGGGGTGTCCTCAATGGGGGCGATGACCGTCAGGATGCCGTCTTTTATGGTGATTTCAATCCCCAGCCCGCCAAAGCTTCCCTTGGTCTCCACCTGGAATTCCCGGTACATATCAGGGTCGAGATAGGCGGAGTAGGGATCGAGGCTGGCGAGCATCCCCTCGATGGCTCCGGTGATAAGGTCCTCCGTCTTGACGTCTTCCACATAGCTCTTTTGCACGATCTCCAGGACATCAGTGAAGACCTTCAATTTTTCGTAGGTCTTATTCGAGAGGGCCGAGACGTTGTGGACATAGAGGCCACCCACGAAGAGACCGAAGACGAATCCAATGACTATCAACCATCCTGTCTTGTTGTTCTTGAACATAATTTCCTCCCTCTTTTTTTTATCTTTTCTGTGACCTCTCCTTATTGGACAGGGCCAACCAGGTCGTGGGGTTCAACGCCGTACCGTGATGACGAATCTCAAAATAGAGCATGGATCCCTCCATGGATCCTGTACTCCCCACCAAGGCTACTACATCACCCGTCTTCACCCCATCACCCACCTTTTTCAGGAGGCGAGCGGCGTGGGCGATGACGGTATGGTACCCCCCACCATGGTCAATGATCATCAAGTTTCCATATCCCTTAAACCACGATGCATAGGCGATCTTCCCGTTGAAGATTGCTTGTATCTTGGTCCCTTCCGGGGCCTTGATCCCTATTCCCTTTTCCCTTCCCGTCGGCTTAAAGATAGTTCCTTGCACCGGGGGGGGGAGTTTTCCCCGCAGGGCCTTAAAGCCGGTCCCCTTGAGTGCGGCCGCCTTGACCGTCAGCTTTTGCACCAGTGATTGCAGGGCCTTCTCCCTCTCCTTTAACTCAGTGATGGCCTTCTCATACGCCACGCGTTCTTTCTTGACGGTGGCCAACAAAGTAGCCTTTTTCCTCTTTTCCCCCTCAATTTCCCGCTTTTTGGCCTCTACAGCGCCCTTTTTTTCCGCCATGGTCCTTTTTTCTTCTACCAGATCTTTCCGCCTCTCCGTCCTCTCCTCTATGCCTCGCTGATATGCCTGCAGGAGTTGGAGGTCGTTTTCAGCCACCATTTGGAAGGCCTTATATCTCCTCAGGGCATCACTGTAATCCTCGGCAGAAAAGAGGACCCGTACAAGCCCCACCCTATGGAGTTTATACATTGCCCGCACCCTTGATTGAAACTCCTCGTCCAGGGCGACTAAGATTGTCTCTAACTTCGTGATCTCCCCTTCTTGGTGGATTACTTTCTTTTCCAGCGCTTTCATCTCTGCATCAAGTTTTCGGAGCTCTTCTGTCTTGCGATTCAGTTGACGCCCGATCTTATCGAGGGCATCGGTTGTTTTCTTTTCCTCCCACCACTTTTTCTTGACCTTCTTCTTCTTGTCTTGGAGATCTTTCTGTATCTCCGTCAGATCCCCCCTTTTTTTCTTAATGGTCTTTTCCAGCTCGTTGACCCCTTTGCCCTGAGCGTGAGCAAGGGCGGGGAGAAAAAATACGCAAATGAAGATAGCAAGGAGGCCCTTTACGTTCACTGCCTAAATCCTCGCGGGTTTCCTCAAGGAGAGGAGCCCTCCCAGCAGGCCTGCGATCACCCCAATCCCCAGTATCCAGGCGATCAGGTTTGGGGGGAGAAAGTACAGGTGCAGCTGGCCGAAATAGAGGTTTACGTAGGGGGAGACCTTGAGTGAAAAGAAGTGAAAGAGGATGAAAAGCAGCAGGATGGAGCCCCCCGCTCCGAAGAGCCCCTGTAATCCCCCCTCGAGGTAAAAGGGGAGTTTGACAAAGGCGTCCGTAGCCCCCACCAGCTTCAAGATCTCGATCTCACCCCTCTTATTATAGAGGGTCAGCCGGACGGTGTTGGCGGTGACTGAGACAATTATGACGATCAGGATTCCCCCCAGGATCCATGCCCCCCACCGCAGGGTATAGAGAAAAAGGGAGAACCTCTCTAACCAGACACCCCCGTATTGTACCTCCTCTACCTCTTGTATCTTATCGAGTCTCGCCGCCAAGGACCGTATGCGATGGGGGGTCCTGAAGCGTTCCTGCAAGGTGATTTCAAATGAGGCCGGAAAGGTCTCTTGCTTCAATCCTTTCAAAAGCCCTCCATAGCCGGCGAGATCCCGCTGGAAGGATTCCATGGCCTTTTGTTGAGAGATATACCGCGCCTCTCGAATCCCCTCTTCCCGCTGTAGTTCTTGCGTAAGTTGGAGGACCTTCTTTTCCCCTACCCCGTCTTTGAGATAGAGGATGATTTGCACCTTCTTTTCCCAGGCCTCAATAAAGGAGGTGAAGTTGAGAGGGAGGAGCAGAAAGGAGGCGAAGAGAAAGAACGCAATAGCGATGGTAGCGATGCTGAGCACGTGCGTAGCACCATTCTCTTTCATGACCCCAAAGGTTCTACGGATGAGATACCCGGCACCCATACGCGTTACCCCACCACGTTCCCCTTGTACAGGGGGATGGTCCTCTTCTGGTATTTCGCCACGAGGTTGGTATCATGGGTTGCCACCACGACAGTCGTGCCCAACGTATTAACCTTTTCTAAAAGATCCATAATATCCACCGTGAGATCAGGGTCCAAATTGCCGGTGGGCTCATCTGCCAAGATGATGGGGGGAGTATTGGTCAGTGCACGAGCGATGGCCACCCGCTGCTGCTCACCCCCCGACAGTTTCAGAGGGGGCTGTTTCATGACCCATTCTTCCAATCCCACCACCCTCAAGACCTGTCTGACCCTTTTCGGGATCTCCCTCTTTTTATGGCCCATGGCCCGTAAGACCAGTGCAATATTTTCATAAACGGTCTTGTTGTTCAACAACTTGAAATCCTGAAAGACAAACCCCACCTCTCTGCGCAGAGAAGGAATCTGGGAATTTTTGAGTCTCGCTATATTTCTTTTATTGACCAAGATCTCTCCCTGGTCCGGCCTCTCGGCGCGGATGATTAGCTTCAGCAGCGTCGTCTTCCCGGCCCCGCTGGGGCCGGTGATGAAGACAAATTCTCCCTGCTCTACCTTAAAGCTGATATTTATCAGGGCAGTGATATTTCCCGGATATGTCTTGTAGATCTGAAAGAATTGAATCATGGAACTGCCTTCATTCGCACCTTCATGAGGTTTTGTTCCCACCTCATGCACTGAAGATACCATTTTCTCAGGGAGGATTCAAGGATTCGATGGCCACGGTGGGCGAGGGGAATGTTTCTCACCGGAGGGGTTAGGGGGCGAGACCTCCTCAGGATGGCTGACGATAGCACCGATGGTCGAACACCCTTGAGCATCTCATCATGCTGTGTCGAGTTTTGTTAAATAATATGAGCGATATAGTTACCATATCCTGGCATGGAATGCAAGGGCAAGCGAACGTTCGACGTACAGGGCTTTACTGATTATAAGGCCTCTTTTTCGGCTGGGCTCGGTGTTAACGGCTATGCTTACTTCCTTTCCATGTCATCAAGCATCCTTTCTACGGCCTCGGTGAGCATCGAGTTGATCTTGCGCTCGGCTGCTGCTGCTGAGAACGCCGCCCTTTCATATGAAGATGAGCTCTCGATGGTGTCTTCATATTTGGTTTTCTGCTTTGCTACATCGGCAACTACTACCCTAAACTTGAGTTTAAGGTCGTAGATGACCTTGACGCCGTCAGCCCGCGCCTCGACGGAGAGTTTCTCTATTGAACCGCCGATGGCCCAATCTCCCCACCCCGGGTTTATGGTCTGTGGATCCAGATTCCAACTACGAGGCTCCTCTCGCACGGTGTATCCTCTCTGGGTGAGATACGTCTCAACGGCCCTCGTGACGCTGGTTGCGGGTTCTCCTTGTGACGAGACAAAGAGTATCACCTCGCCTTTATTATCAACCCATTGGCCGAGGACCTCACGGTTCGTTACGCCTCTGCTGTCAATAAAGGTGGTTACGGTGACCACCTTCCCCCTGAACTCTGCGCTCGCTTGAGGCCTCTCCCCTTCAGGGGCGTAGCGCAGATAAACGGGGTATTGGGTTATCAGAGCGCAGGCAAACAAGAGGACTGCTCCTGCAACGGCTATAAAAAAGATTTTTTTCATGATTACCCTCCTTGGGTTTCCCCCCGTTTGTGAAGGTGATGATGTTATTGGCGTGGTGAAAACGCTCACCTCCACCTTTGGTGATGAACACATAATCCCTTCTTTGGCGTCGAGACGTTATGCTTGCGATATCGCCCGATTTCGGTTAATCCAAGAGATTATAGAAAGGAAAAAGAACTGGGTCAAGGAAAATGCCCGGCAAAAATGCGGAGATAGTGAAGGGCAGCTTATGGTTAAACCCTCAATGCATAGTTTCTCTGAGCGGGGTACAAGGCGAGCGAATTTTGACTTAAACTATTTTTGCATACAGCTATCGGATACGGCGTGTTTTTTTTCAGGGGTCGAACACAAAAACGGGCTCGCAGGTCCGAACAAGGCGTGATGGCGCGAAGTCATGGATTTCGTATCGGTAAAATCAGCAAGAAAAGAAGAACAGAGGTTAGTCCGGGAATACAAGAATTTTCTTGCCTTTTTCTTGTGCTCCCCTATATAGTTGTGTTATGAACCTGAGATCTCGTATTGAATTTTCTGGTGTATTTTGCGGCGTGAGAATTAGGGGTGACCCCCTTGAGATTTAAGGGAGTAGATACATGCGTTGCCGTGGGGGGTTGTCCCGTTCCCTCACGGGTAGGAAGCACAATGCCGATCCTTCACGGATGATTGCTGCCGGGATCCAGCAGAGGCTATCCGGTCATGCGGTCCCCGCAGTCAGTGATCATAAGCAGAGAAGATTCAGCATGTTACCCGTAATGAGTGCACGCTTGACAGAAACTGCTATAATCTATATTAATAAGATTAGGAGGAAACAGTACCATGCAGACTTTTACAAAGGTGTATATCCCTTATAACGGCTACTACTCGAGTCCCTTCTGCCGCTGGCAGGGGGGCATGCAGCATGAAAACGCCATTGAGTTGGGGGCCAAGACGGCGAGGAGTTGGTTCTTACATAAGAAGATCGATCCCACCATCATCGACTACCTGTATTTCGGGATCACCATTCACCAGCACCACCTGTTTTACGCCCACAACTGGGCCGCCGCCATGCTGGTGGACAACCAGAAAGACCTGCCCGGCCTCTTCATCCACCAGGCCTGTACAACCTCAACGACTATTCTCCAGCTCGCTGCGCTCGCCATAGAGAACGGGGCTTTCAATGTGGCCTACGGCCTGATGACGGACCGTTGCTCCAACGGCGCCCACTCTGTGTGGCCCCAGCCTTTGGGTCCCGGGGGCGAGGTGGAGAGCGAAAACTGGATGATGGACAACTTCAATGCGGACCCCAACGTGGGCCTCAAGATGGTGCAGACCGCTGAGAATGTGGCCAAAGAAACAGGGATCACCAAGGAGGAGTGCGACGCCGTGACCCTGAGGCGTTACGAGCAGTATCAGATGGCGCTGGCCGATGACCGGGCCTTCCAGAAGCGCTACATGTTTCCTGCGGAGGTAAAGGTCTCCAGAAAGAAGACCATGATGGTGGAGCAGGACGAGGGGGTCACCCCCACCACGGCTGAAGGTCTCGCCAAGCTCAAGGCCGTGGAGCCGAACGGCGTCCACAGCTTCGGCGCCCAGACATACCCTGCCGACGGCAACTGCGGTTTCATCGTTACCACCCGGGAGCGGGCCAAAGAACTGAGCGCGGATCCCAACGTGGAGATCCAGATCGTCTCCTACGGCTTTGCCCGAGCCAAGCCGGGCTACATGGCTGCAGCCCCCGTCCCGGCTGCCGAGATGGCCCTTGCCAACGCGGGGATGAAAATCACGGACATGAAGGCGATCAAGAGCCACAACCCCTTTGCCACCAATGATATCAACTTTGCCAAGAAGATGGGCATTGATGTCATGCAGATGAACAACTACGGGTGCTCCCTGATCTACGGGCATCCCCAGGCTCCGACGGCGGGTAGGATCATAGCCGAGATGCTGGAGGAGATGGTGATACTTGGTGGCGGCTACTGTCTCTGGACCGGCTGCGCTGCCGGCGATACCGGCGCCTCCATGATCTTCAAGGTCGGCTAACATCCGAACCTCTTTGTTTTTACCCGGCCGTTCCTCTTTCTGAGGGACGGCCTTTTTATTCTGTTCCCCACAGAGTTCTCGGCGGATCACGGCCTGAGCGCGGCTCAGGGGATCGTTTGGTGACGACATCGTTCTTATAAGAGGCGCACGTTCGGTGATTTCCTCCGTTTAATACACAAGACATTCTGGGTTGACAAACATACTCAATATGTTTCATAGTTTCAACCAGGGGTTCTATTCTGCCGTAAGATAAGGCTGCATATTTGCAGGGCAATCTAAGATTGGGTAACGAGAGGAGGAGACAAAATGAACTATGTATTCTTCGCGGTATCTGCCTACATATTCATGAGGGCGTTCGAGGTGATATTCTCCGACCAGCAAAAGAAGCGGTGGTACAAAAATACATCGAGGATCATCGGGATTCTCGTGCTCTACACCGCTGTCGCAGCGATGCTCATATTCTACTTTGAGAAGGTCCGCCTCCTTGGTTTCGAGGCGGGATAGAAAACCGGAACGACCGCGGCTCCTGATGGCCGTTGCTGACGGCCCGTCGTTGCGGGTCATCCTCAAGGGAGGCTTGCGACTGAGGGGATGAGCGCATGTCACCGAAGAAGACGCGTACAGAGGCCGAAAGATCGTACATCATCGCCGAGGCCCGGCGCGACCGAGAGCGCCGGCTCAAGGGCTATCGGGAGCGGGCGCTCAGGATGTTCCCCTGGGTCTGTGCGCATTGTGGGCGCGAATTCTCAGGCAAGAGGCTTCGTGAGCTCACGATCCATCACAAGGACCACAACCACGACAACAATCCCCCTGACGGCAGCAACTGGGAGTTGCTGTGTATCTACTGTCACGACTATGAGCACTCGAAGTATCTGGAAGAGGAATGGCATGACCGGGCACCGGGGGACAGCGAGAAAGAGCCGCCTGCTACCTACAGGCCGTTCGCCGGTCTCGATGATCTGCTCAAAGATAAAAAATAGTTGATCAAGTTCAGGATCAAAAAAAGGTCTTTGATTGGGAATGGAGCAGGGGGTATGTTTCCATATAATCAAGCTGCATAGAGGCAGGATAATCTAAGGTTGGACGGACCGTAAACAAGGAGGATTCAACATGGCCAAGAAAGCGAAGCAAGAACGTTGTAAACCGGATGCAGGCATGGTTTTTGGTCCGGTCTGGGTGATCGGCTGGCTCTTTACCATCGGCTATGTCGGGATGCCTTTTTTTTGGAAGGGGTTGCTCGCCTTGCTGATTTGGCCGTACTTTTTAGGGTTGGCCTTGCGCTAACCCAAAGTTGAGCGGAAGCAGAGAGCCAGGTCTATTGTATTAATAAGGAAGGATTGTGTCCCCTGTGCTGTGAGGAAAGGAGGATGCAAAGAAAATAGACCTGACTTCCTCACTTCCTTCCCCTCCTCTGTGCCCATTGCCGTAATAATATGCTCATGAGACCAGCGTGCCTTTTTGCACTCGTGCTCATCGGCGGGATCGCCTGGCTGAGCAGCTATAGTCCGGCGGTCCACGCGAGGGGGCACAACAAGCAGATTGACCAGAAAATCACCCTGCCGTACGAGCCGCCCAGCCTTAAGGTGATCAAGGTGCCGCCTCTGCCGCCAATTGCCCCGATGGTTGTATTCCACGG
>CAZFIR010000017.1:0-5286 GCA_964519535.1 uncultured Thermodesulfobacteriota bacterium
AGAAGAGCAATAAATATAAAACTACAATATAGAGAATGACCGAGCTGAGTTTGTCGCTCAGCCCGGCCATTTTATACTACCTATACAAGTTCCGATCTCATCGCAATCGTATCTGAGATCACGCCTTTTCTAGCGCTTATCCCACGCTGGTGCAACCTTCACCTTGTATTTTGCTAAATTAAAGGGATAGATGCTCCGCCGCTTTCCCTTCAACCACTGGCCGCTTCCGAGAGGAAATATTGCAACCCCTTTTTCGTCATACTTCACGGGGCCATTCACTGTTTCAAATGTGTTGTCCAACACGGCCTGGCGCACTTTTGCGTTATCCAAGGTCCCTGCTAGCTCAATGGCCTTGAACAGGGTCTGGGCAACGGCGTAATACATGCCGGCGCCAACGGCCTGTTTCCCGAACTCTTTGGTGTAACGCTTGCCCAGGTCCTTCGCCCCTTTGAAGGGGTAATCCTCGGACCAGAACGCATCATACACGATATAGTCAGCAACCGGACCCAAGGCATCATAGAACTCATTCGCCCATGTGCCTTTAAAACCTGAAAAGATGTTTACACTAAACTTATTTTCCTTCATCTGACGCACCAGTGTTATGGTCTCTGGCACGTTGGCCATACAGAAAATCCCATCCACGTTCGCTGCCTTGGCCTTGAGAATCTGTGAGGTAAAATCCTTGCCACCCATGGGCATAACTTCCCGTGCTGCAAATTTATATCCAAATTTTTCGCCAAGCATTACCATGATATCGCCGATCGTTTTGCCATCAAAGCTGTCCTCCACGAAGAGGGCCGGTCTTTTGGGGCGGTCCTTTTCAGGCAGGGAATTCCACACCTCAAGGATCATGCCAGCGCCCTGGCCCGGATCAAAGAAATACATGGTAGCCCACTTGAAGTTCTGCTCCAGGAACTGAGGAACCCAGATGACCGTGCCATGGTAGTACCTCTTATACTTCTCTGCAGTAATCATCGCGGGGAGCGTGCCCATGGCACCCACCTGGCCACTCAAAAGGAGGTCGACCTTTACTCGCTTAATGAGCCGCTCAACAGCCGCAGCCGCCTTTCCGGAATCCGATTCATCATCAATCGTATAGAGGCGAACCCGAAGCTTCTTGCCGTACTCCTTGACGTAGATGCCGCCCTCTTTGTTGATGTCCGCGACCGCCTGAGCATAGGACCATGCCTGCTCTGTACCAAGCTGGGACCCGAACCCGGTCAGGGGATTATGGGTACCAATAAGAATTTCATCTTTCTCCTTGGCCAGCACCGGCTGGGCAGCCACAAATAGTGACGCAAAAAAACACAGACACACCAGCCACAATACCATCTTCATCGTTCTTTTCATCTGCATTACCCTCCTTCGGAATATTAGGTTTTTACAGCAACCCAGCCCTAAAGGGTCTGGCTTTGATTGAAGACCTTCTGGGAAGGGAGCCCTGACAGACACCTGATCATTCGCTTGCGTTCTGACCTAAGGCAACAGCGGCCATCCCTCCTTTAAGGATTCAATCCCGCCCATTTCCTACATTCAGGATGCGACTCTCACCTCCTTTCCCTCGATTCCAAAAACTCCCTCTATATCGTTCTTATACCCATAACTTCAGGTGCATCGATACCCCTTTCTTTTCTGTTCAAACGGTACCCTATTTTTCCGGCTTCTTATGTCTTTTGAAAGAGCCATTTAAAAGGGGACAATTTGCGTAAAATCATATCCTTACGTCCCGTAATATAGCTCATAATGCCACCAGGCAAAAACAAGGTAACCACAATAATGAATGCCGCCGTAAAAAGGGGATGGAGTTCGGGTGTCAAGAGGCTAGTCAACTCAAAGACAGCAAGGAGGACAAAGGCCCCCACGATAGGCCCCACAAAGGTGCCTATGCCCCCTAAAATAACCATGAGAATGGGTATGATAACCCAGTTGAGATTGAAGGCCCCTGCCGTATGGGTGTGAAATGTATAGTATGCGTTGAGACTCCCAGCCAGCCCGGTAACGAACGCTCCTCCGGCGAAGGCAAAGATCTTATATTTCAATACGGCAATGCCGTTGGCAGCCGCGGCTGTCTCATCTTCCCTGATGGCCACCAATGCAAGTCCGGTGCGCGACTGCATTATGAACCATACGAAGAGGAGCGTAATCAGTACAATGAGAAGTGCGATGAAGTAGTAATGCCTCATGGACAGATAGACAGATGATGAGATGCTAATGCCTGAGGGTCCCTCGGTAAATGACCCGCCATTGAGGGCGACCACGCGGAGGATCTCCCCGAGTCCGAGGGTACCGAGGGCAAAATAGGCGCCCCTCAGCTTGGCCAAGAGAGGCAAGCCTATCGCTATCGCGACGATGGCTGCACCCACGCCGCTCATGAGCATCGCAACGGGATCAAGGTACCCGGTAATTCCCGCCCGCCACGTTATTGCGGTTACATAACACCCGAGGCCGAAAAATGCGTGTTGGCCAAGGGAGACCTGACCCGCATACCCTGCCACAAGGTTCCATCCTTGGGCAAGGATTATATACAGAAAGGCCGTGTAGAAAAAATAGACCGTATAGGATGTTTCAGCATCCACTAAGAAAGGGAAAATTATGAAAAAACATACCAGTATCAGGCCGATTAAGTAATTCTTTTTCTGCTTGGATACGTCCGCGCGGATCATGGTCCTCCTTCTCTCTAGGCCTTCTCAATAGTGCGACGACCCAGCAACCCTTCAGGCCGTAGTATCAGAATGAGCAAGAAGGCTGCATACGCAACGGCATCTGCCCACCCGGGGCTGATCAGGTAGGCACTCAGGCTTTCCAAGAGACCCAATATGATCCCTCCCAGGAGCGCCCCTCCCACACTCCCTAATCCACCGAAGGCCACCGCGATCAAGGCCTTGAGGCTAAAAAGAAATCCAAAATAGGGATCAAAGGGATAGGTAATGCAGGTCGCGACACCTGCAACGCCCGCCAGTGCTATGCCGATGGCAAAGGTCGCGGCACTGACTCGAATGGGGCTGATGCCCAGGAGGGCGGCCGTCCCCATATCCTCGGAGGCGCCGCGCACAGCCTTCCCCAGCATGGTCTTTTTCAGAAATAGAAAGACCAATCCGGTCGCTATAAGGGCGACGACGGCGACTATAAGGCGGCTGATGGAGATATTAATATCCCCTAAAGGGATTGACGACATCGCATAAGTTGTCTTCACTGCACGCACATCCGCCGTCCAGATCATAGACATGAGTTGTTGTAAAAGGACCATGAGGCCGAATGCCAAAAGGAGTGAGGGATTTTCCCCTGCCTTTGCCACCCGCTGGAAAAACCCCTTGTACATGAGCCAGCCAAACCCCAGAAATACGGGAAGGATCAACAGAAAACCGAACAATGGATCAATGGGGGTCAGGGTAACCAACCAGTATATGCAATAGGCAGCCAGAATCATCACCGCGCCCTGTGCGAGGAAAATAATCCGCATGGTCCCAAAGATCAGGCTGAGTCCTATCGCAGCAATGCCGTACATGCACCCAAGAAGGATGCCATTAATAACAACCTGAAAAAATACCGAACTTGAAGGAAAAAAGGTCATGAATCTATCCTATCATCCCAAGAAAGGCGTGCTGAAACGCAGAATCGCTTAACAGCTTTTCAGGCTGGCCTTCCATCTTGAGGGTTCCGGTTTGTAAAACATACGCATAATCGGCTATCTCCAAAGTCTGATGAACGTTTTGCTCAACCAGCAGGATGGTCATGCCATCTTCGTTCAGGGTTTGAATCGTCTCAAACAATCGACTGACAAAGATAGGGGATAAACCGAGGGAGGGTTCATCAAACATAAGGAGCACAGGTCTCGCCATGAGCGCCCGCGCAATGGCCAGCATCTGCTGTTCCCCGCCGCTAAGTGTCCCTGCATGCTGGTGGATTCGATCTTTGAGCACGGGAAAAAGGTCGAACGCCCGCTCCAGTGACTCTTTCAAATAAGGACGCGTATTCGCCGGATAGGCACCCAACTCCAGGTTTTCCAAAACAGTAAGCTGGGAAAAAAGACGTCGTCCCTCAGGGACGTGGGAAATGCCCAAAGTCACCACGTCTTCCGGCTTGAGGTTGACTAAAGACTTTCCGTCAAATCTTATCTCCCCCTTGGTGGGGTGGACAACACTCGAAATAGCTTGCAGGAGCGTACTCTTACCGGCACCATTGGCTCCAACAAGGGCGATGATCTTTTTCTTATCCACATGGAATGAGACATCCCAGATGGCCTGGGCATCGCCGTAAAATATATCGACGTTTTCTATTTCAAGCAGATGCTTTGCCAAGATACGCCTCAATAACTTGACTGTTTTTGGCTACTTCTTTCGGTTTCCCATCCGCCAACTTCCGTCCGTAATCCAAGACTACCACACGGTCACACACACTGAAGATCGCATCTACTTTATGCTCAACCCACAAGATGGCCATGTTCCTTTCTTTGCGGACCTTCTTAATCACCTTAGTCATATTCTTGATCTCCGATGGATTGAGACCAGCCATGGGTTCATCCAAGAGGGTAATCACCGGCCTTGAAACCAATGCCCTGGCCACTTCCAGAAGTCGCCGATCAGAGAGGGTCATATTGGCCGTAATCATATCCTTCTTGTCTTCCAGCCCAACGAGTTTCAAGGCGTCCACGGCTTCCTGCCGAGCCTCCTTGCCCCGCAACCGCCGGCCGAAAACGGCTCCAACCACGACATTCTCAAAAGCCGTCATGCTGAGGAATGTCTTCACCAACTGAAACGTCCTGGAAATGCCCAAGTGACATATTTGATGTGAAGACTTCCCGGTAATTTTTTCACCACATAAAAAGATGTCGCCCGTGTCTGGTTTGTAAATCGAAGTAACTACATTGAATAGAGTGCTTTTACCTGCACCGTTGGGACCGATAAGCCCCAAGATCTCGCCTTCCGCCACGCTCAGGTGCACCCCACTTAATGCATCGAGACCACCAAATCTCTTGGAAACATTTTCCAATTTGAAAACCGGTACTTTCGATTTACTGCCCATTTTTATCCTCTTTCATGTTAACCTGTATAAAGTGATGCCCTCTATATTACAAAACTTATAAATTGATGTCCTGTAAATTGGTGTCCTGTATATTACAAAACTTATGTGAAAAGTCAAGGAAAAAATAGCTCGTATGTGTCGATACTTCATCTTGTACAATATAATTGGGCAAAACCACATATTTACAGATTCAAATACACCAATTGTGGACACACATACTAAAGCGTGCAAGACTGTATTTGTGCATTTTTTATTTAAAAAAAA
>CAZFIR010000018.1:0-10073 GCA_964519535.1 uncultured Thermodesulfobacteriota bacterium
CCTGGACTGGGCCCATGGTCGCATCAGTGGCAAAAAAGTTGAATAAAGTGGGTATCGTTTATACAATGATACCTTGTAGTTTTCTACATCTGCTTGAAGAGATGGATATACTGCCTGCTGACCGCGAGCGATTCAGGTCGGCCTTTGAGCCTCACAATCCCCCTGCCGGTCACGGAACGGCTTACCTGAGCAATGCACTGTACGTTGACAATCGTCCCCCGGTGAATGCGCCAGAACTGCTGGGGGTCCAGTTCATCAGCCAGTTCTTTGATAGGCTTCCTGATGAGTGATTCACCATCTTTGGTTATCACGAGTGTGTATTTATCGCTGGCCTTGAAGTAGTATACCTCCTCCACGGGAATGAGCCGGATACCATCCCCCTTTTGGACTCGCACAAACTGCAAATAAGCCGGTGCTTGCCTCTGTGGCAAGCTGGTCATCAATCGCTCCACAATTTCCGAGATCTCCAGCGGAGGCTTATGTGAGGATGTGATTTGCTCTCTCAGTCGATTAACTGTCCTTTGCAGACGCTCGTGAGTTACCGGCTTCAAGAGATAGTCAATAGCTTCATGTTCGAAGGCCTCCACAGCATACTGGTCATAGGCGGTGACAAAGACAACCCAACATGCCCCGGCGATCTTTTGGGCCACTTCCATCCCGGAAAGGCCGGGCATCCGGATGTCGAGGAAGGCGATATCAGGTCGGTATTGCTCTATCAGCTCCAGTGCCTCCTGACCGTTTCTGGCCTCGCCGCATATGATGAGATCGGGCCAGCAATCGGCGAGTTGAGATCTCAGGTGTTTCCGTAATTGATCTTCATCATCGGCGACGATCGCCCTAATCTGGGGCATATGGCACCTCGATAATGGCCTTAAGACCGGAGGGCCGATTCTCTTCAAGGATCAACTGCCCTCTGTCACCATACAGGGATTGAAGCCGTTCCCTGACGTTGGAGAGCCCAAAACCCCTCGTACCATCCTCGTGGAGTCCTGTTCCGGTATCAGCAATCTCCAACCTGAGCACATCTCCATTTTTCCGTGCCCGTATATTTACTTCTCCTCCTTCAACCTTCGGTTCGATCCCATGCTTGATGGCATTTTCCACCAAAGGCTGAATCAACATGGGAGGGAAGGAGAGTTTCTTGATATTATCCGGCATCTCAATCCTGTAGCGCAGCCTATCCTCCATCCGGACCTTAAAGATGTTGAGATAGGCCTTGATCATCTCCATTTCCTGTCCAAGGGTGGTTGCCTCCGCACGTGTCTTGGCGAGGGAAGTGCGCAAATAGCGTGTGAGATCCATCAGCATGGATTTTCCTTTGTGCAGGTCGGTGTCGAGCAGGCTGAGGATGTTGGACAGGGTGTTGAATAAGAAGTGGGGCTCGATCTGGGCCTGGAGCAGTCTCAGATTGGCCTCCAGGGCTTCTTTTTCACTGGAAAGACGTTTAATCCTTTCTTGCTGGATCACTTCTTCACTGGCTCTTAATCTAAATCTGGAGTAGAAAAAGTAACTGATAATACTGCTAAAGGTGATGGCAAGGGTAACGGTTTGAAGGAAACTCTTATCATGTTGTTTCAGAGCAATGGAAAAAATCTGCTGAAGGGCAAAAGAACCTATTTGTAGACCAATCAGGGTTCCACCGGCAATACCTATCATGACTGTGAAAACTACAGAGGTCGTTTTCTGTGGTTTGAATACCCAAAATAAAAAATGAATAATCGAGTAAATAGATACCCCGAAAGACTGAGACACAATTAAGACAATGACAAAGGACTTTGGGGTGATGCCCGTGAAGGTCAGGAACGCAGCGATCACTGCGGATATGATAATTGTATAGCCTAAGTCTCTCAGAACGTGTCTGGGAGTGATATGATGGGCATCCACGCTTAGGTTACCTGGTCCTTTCTGTCTTGCCTTTGGGGGCTAAAAGCCAGCACAACTTTTAAAAAGTATATTTTAAACCGATCATCCATTGATAGTCCATGAGACTCCCAAATTCTGAATTCTTCCTCCCCGCCATCACGGTACCAACAGAGAATAACTCCAGATGCCTGCCCAGATAGTATGTCACAAGTCCTGTACCTTGACCAGATCCGTCATCCAGGTTCTGGATCCAGCGCACGGTAAGATCGATTTTGTTTTTGATATTTGTCTGAGTATATTGGACCATTGCATAATTCTTGCGTAAGAATCTTAATCCTGTATTGGCTGTTTGGCCGAGGGTCATTTGCGCTAATCCAGAGACCAAACCGCCAGAGGGGATCGCTTTCGCTGCCTTGTTTCTTAACCGGTAGTAGGTATCAGCCTCAACATTGCCGTAGCCTGGGCTATGATAGGTGTATTCCATGGTCAAGGTTCCGCTCGTTCCGAACGTATAGGAGCCTCCGATTAAAACAACTGGTTTAATCGTAGAGTCATCTTCATGGAGTTTTATCATTGAGGCCCCAAAAAGGGAACTATCCTGCTGGGGATATAATGCTTCACTACCTTGTGTAATCATCCCCTCACCATAGAGCAAGATGGCATCAGAAATCGTCCATCCTCCAAAAAATCCCAATGAAATCTTGGAACCTTCCCTGTAGGAAAGTATTGCTGAGGCATAGTTTTCCCGGCCTGTATAGTCTAACTTTAAGGCATAGGTCTTTTCAAATGGAACGGGGCCAGTGATTTTGTTACGTCCTTCATCTGTGTTGGCGATGAAGGATATGGTCCAGGCACCTCCCGGGATCCAAACCACCCTGCCGAAATCCATGCCCGGCACTTCCAGGTAGGGGTTTCGGCGTCCATTATCCTGGAAAAAGGGATTGGAAGGAGAAAATAGATAAGAAGGCCCCCATTGCAGGTTTTCGCGGCCATAAGAGATGAATAGGTTTTGGAGCAGTCTTAATCTCGCCAACCACTCATTGATGTACCAATCATCATCCCATTGGGATTCTCCCTTGCGAAGCCCTTCTTGCCAGAAACTATATTCAAGTCTCATTCTAGGTTTAACGCTTAGTTCTAAAGGATCGATGTTTAGACGCAGATCCGGTCGTATTTCCAGATCTGCCAAATAATGTGGCATTTGCAGAAAGTCGTTTCCAGGATTTTGGCTTGAATTGGCAGGTTCCTGGATAATACCATAGGTCAAAATCCGCAAATCAAACGAAACGTGCTCGGCCAATGTCTTCTTGATCCAGGCAAGGCTTGTAGAATTATCCTCATTAGCCATTCCTGTCTCTGGCAACCATCCTAAGCCAGCCATTAATAAAACAACGACGCTGAAAAAGCGTTTCGTCCTTCTAAGGCATGTACTCATCGTGAAAGGTACTATCTTAACAGCAGGTTCAGGTTGAACATGGAATCCGGGATGTTCTTGAAAGATACCTTGCGAAAAATCATCGTCGTCACGTCCTCTTTCATAACTGCACTCGTGATTATCATTTTGGAAATAAACGGCCTCGGCACCCCCTCCACGGTGATGCTGTTCTCGTATGCAAACGTGGCCGTCTTAAACATCTTTCCTGAGACCGTGTAGAATTCCGCCTTGACCCCGACGAGCCGCTCCTTCGATATCCAGTATTTGATGCGGTCATAGGTTACCTTCTTGTCCACTGCGTTCAAGTCGAAGAGATGACAGGCCTCTCCGTTGATTGTATCATCGGCTGCGTGGACGATTCTGTAGTCACCCGCGTAGTTCGTCGATGCAATGTCGCCATTGGCTGCGCCGCCTATTAGTTTCTGCCTCGGCGAAATGGGGACGGCCTTGGAAAGGCTCGGTTTCGCGAACCACATGTTCCGGTCTATCATCAACATCTTCTGACCCTTCACATTGGGAGGAGCTAGGAATTCCGCAAGGGAATTGAAGCTCCGGGCGCTCACTCTGATGATTCTATTCTGCTCCCTGCCCCCTTCGATAGATTTAATTTCTATCTCCCACTCGACTCCTTCCGTGTTGCCCCGCGCTTCGTCGGCCTTTCTGAGGATCTCTTCCGGGCTCATGGCAGCATGAAGCGAGGGGAGAAAAAATCCCAGACAAGAAACAAGAGTACAAAATAAAAGAATCAAATCTCGTTTTTTATGGTGGCGGTTCATCATTATCTTCCTCCTTCTATCATTCGTCTTTACACGTGCCCCAGGGCATTGACTATGTTCTGTCTGGCTGCCCGTCTCGCCGGAATAATGGCGGCAATCAGAGAAAGTACAATTAAACAGCACATCAGCACCAACAGCGTTTTAGGTACGAAGCCCACAATCAATGGTACTGGTGTGGAAACACCGGGAGGCGTATAGGTTGGTGAAAGGGTCTTAATTACAGCCCAGACGCTTGTATGCAGGACGATGCCTATGAGGCTGCCGAAGGCGCCGAGGAGCCCGCCTTCCATTGCAAAGAGCACGGATACGCCTCTTCGCTTGAGTCCGAGTGCCCTCAAGGTTCCGATCTCCCGTGTCCTTTCCAGGACCGCCATGCCCATGGTATTGACAGTGCTCATTACTACGATGACCAAGACGATGCAGAAGATAAAGAGTAACATCATATCCATCATCCCTCTTACCTTGGAATAGAACAGGGAGAGTTCGTTCCAGGTCTTTATCTCGCAGGCAATACCTGCGTGGCCGAGCGTACTCAGCAGTCGGCTCCGCATGGGCTCGGTTTTTGCCGTATCATCCAGGAGGACCACGATCTTCTCCGCCTTCTCCGTATCAAGAAGTGACTGGGCAAAGGCGTAGGGGAAACGCATGTATTTATCGTTGGTGGCGTCTGAGCCGGTATCATATACGCCTGAGACCTGTATATCCATGGCATTCATCTGGCCGCTCATCGTAGGGGCCATGACAACCCCGTCTTTACCCGGTGCAAGATTGAGAAATTTGGCCAGATCCTGGGCCATCTCCACGCCATAAGTCTTCTTTTCGTTCAAACCCTCGCCTTGAATGGGCCTGAAGGCATTCCAGGCCCCTTTGATGGTTCTGTCGTCCTGCGGAACCACCCCCTGGGCTATAAAGATGGTAGAGACGACGCCGTTTGAGACGAGGCCGGAAAGGGTGATCTGGGGTGTGGCGAGAATAACCTGGGGCTCCCCCATGACGAGCTTCATGATCTTCTCGGTCTCCGCTTTTGAAAACATATAGCGATCAGGATCGAGCTTCCCCTTCTCGAGCCAACCGGCCTTGAAGATGGTCAGATGGCCGAGGCCCTCGCCGCGAATAGCCATTGTCTTCAACCCCCAATACATGTGGCTTACGTACCCTTGAAAGAGGCTAATCGCTGCAAAGCCCACGCCTATGGCAAGAAGCGTCACCAAAGAACGCCGCTTGTTCCTTAAGATATTGCGCACTGCCAGTTTCATCCATTTTTTCATCGCTTCATACCTCCGTCGACAATCCTCCCGTCCTCCAGTCGCACGAGCCGTTTGACCTCACCCAGAAGCCGCTGATCGTGGGTGGAAAAGATGAAGGTGATCTGGTCTTTCTCGTTCAATTCGCGCATGATGGCGATGATCATGCGCGCGGTCTCCGAATCAAGATTGGCCGTGGGCTCATCGGCGATGACCAGGGAGGGATCGTTTACCAGGGCCCTCGCAATGGCCACCCGCTGCTGCTGGCCGCCGGACATCTTTGCGGGGCGGTGATGGGCAAGTTCGGAGATGCTGACTTCCTCCAACAGGTTCAGGGCTTTTGTCTTCGCTTCCCTGAAAGAGGCGCCTTTGATCTGGAGAGGGAGCATCACATTCTCTAGGGCAGAGAGCACTGGAACCATGTTGAACCCTTGAAATATGAAGCCGATGGTTTCATTGCGAAGTTCGCTCCTCCGGTTGTCCGACAATGAACGAACATCCTTGCCGGCAACCATGAGCTTGCCCTTCGTCGGCTCATCAATGGCGCCGATGAGATTGAGAAGAGTCGTCTTGCCGGAGCCGGAAGGCCCCCATATACCAATAAACTCTCCCTTATCAATCTGCAGGTCGATCCCCTGGAGGGCATGCACTACCGTTTCACCCAAGAAGTAGTCTTTTTTTATGTTTCGCATTTCGATGAGAGCCATATCAGTTCTCCTTTGGAATGGCGGCGGCCATGGCTTCGTACTTCCGCGCCTTTGCCGCGTCGCCGTCTTCTTTGTAGAGGGCTGCGAGATCCCGATACACGGATGCCTTCAACGAGGCGGAGATGTTGAGCTTTTTCTCAAAAAGGCCTTCCAGATACTCGAAGTCTTCGTTTGCGACAGGCCGCCTGTTAAGAAACTTGGGAAGGCTCTTGGAGTTATTTGCCCGGATCAATCTGACGGAGATATTGTCAGGGTCCATCCGGACGGCCTTATCCATACATTCAATCCCTTTATTCATATAAGATGACTTGCTCATTGGATCCCTGGCATCCTTAGCCAGCATGGTATAGGCGCTACCAAGATAACAAAGCACCACATAATCGTCAAATTTCTTCTGATTGGCTTGTTCAAGATACTGGACCGCCTTTTTTGCATAGGCCTTGGAATCCTTGAGGGCCATGCTATGATAGACGATGCCGAGACCTTGGAGGGCTTCATAGTCAGAGGGGTCTTGATCAAGACGCTGCTGCAATTGAGCTGCTTGCACTAATAATGCTTTGAGGTCCATGTTCTCAGGCCTTTCCTCGGCATGGACCTGCGATGCAAATAACAAGAAAACCAGGCTCAACACCCCATACAAACCAAGGAATGAGCTACGAAAAACACGATTCATGATATTGCTCCTTTCTAAAGGTTTTGAGATTATCTTATATGACGAATCATCACTTTACTACTCGGTTGATTTTCTTTTTGCGAAATCCTCGTGCGCCCTTGTAACCAAATACAATGATCGGAATTTGAATAACAGACCAAACAATAGGACCGAATATTTTTGACTCAAACCCAGGAGGCCTGCAAATCAGCATATAAATACTATGGATTAACAACAGGCTTAATGTCACTATCCCCAAAACCATTGTAGTTAGGAAACCCCATCTGTACTCTCGAGCACATATAGGAATTAAAGCTAAAGCAATTATGGGCAAAATTGTATGACGATATCCACCTAGTGTGAGCATATAACTTATGTTATCGAATCCTGCTCCAAACTTGAATCCGAAATCAAGCCCCATAAAAATACACAAAACACTGATCACCAATCCGATGATGACGCCCATCGTGCTATTCCTTATTCTGGTTCTGTTGCTCATCATGTGCTTTTACCTCCTTTCCCCTAACTTGTTGTTGATTATGCCTTTTCCTCCTTATTAAATGTTTTGCGTGTATTTGAAGTTTGCCGAAGGCGATTTTGGGAAATCTTTGATTTTCTTTTATCCACTGTTATGTAAAGTTGCTCGCCTATCGTTTTCTCAAACCTTTAAAATATTCCACATAGGGACTTTCTTCATATATTCTTTGTAGGCATTTCCAAATTTCCTTATATCGTATTCGCTCTCTTTTCTGGCTGATATCCAGAAGCAAAATAGTGATACTACGCCTAAAATTACTGCAAGAATAGATTGAAAAACTAACATTAAAGCAATAGACCAGATTGCCATCCCCAGAGTCATGGGTTGGCGAACAAAACTATATATACCTGAATCAATAAAAGTGGTGGTAGCAGTAAAATCAGTGGTTTTCGGTTTACCTTTGTACTTCAAAGCATGCATCGATGATGCGATTAAATAACCTGAAGGGATCTGAAGTAGTAAACCAACAACTGTTAACCAGTGAATATTCAACTGTCCCCATAATTTAAACGTACCAAGGGTCAATTCGAGCGTCAGCAAGGTTAAAAAGATAGCCAAACCTGTGTGCATATAGATTTCACTGGTCACATGTTCTCTCAATGCTTGAATTATATATCTTCCATTAACAATCCAAATGATTGTACAAATACCAACACAAAGTATATATCGGTACATCTTTTTTTCCTTCTAATGTAGCTTTATCAAGCAAGCAATTTTATATAACAAAGACGTTATCGCGGAAAATCTCCTTTCTCACGCCGTTCGTGACAAATCATATAAAACGCCCCTCACCCCTGCAACAGGAAAGCGATAAAGTGAAAGATAGAAGAGTAAACTGTATCTATGGTGGATGAGAAGGGAAGATGGTACTTGCGCAGTGAGTGGACTATGAGGGAGTCCTGCTTTTAATTTGCTACATCTTTTCTGATGGGGCTACGGGTAGGCATATCTGGATCTGCAATCCTTTTTTCGAGTTCTTGGCTGCAATGGTCCCGCCATGTATGTATGCCTATTGCGTCAGGATTAATAAGATAAAGTTCTTTTTTACGATGGGCCAGAAGAAGGAGTGGGGGCTGCTTCTTTACAGATTCATTGTCTTAACCACCGGCTGTTTGTGGAAAGGCAGTATTTGAGTAGAGATATTCTACCTTTTCTTTGTGTTTGAGTTCCTGGTTTGCCATCTTGAGCAACAGATCCTTGACCTCTCCATCAGGATGGATATCCGCCAGGTTCTTGTAAAAATTGTACGAATTGAGCTCTCTGTGGGCAGCGACGAGGTATATGTCTTTTGTCTCCATGCCCTTTTCGATATCGGGTAGCTCCAGATACTCCGCTATCTCGTAATCGATCACCTCATCAAGTTTTAACGCATCGGCGCCATAGGTGCCCTGGAGATAATTCCGCAGAAACTCCTCGTGTTTCGTTTCCTCCTCTGCAAGGAAGAGGAGGGCATCCTTGGCAATGGTATCTTCAACAAGATTATAGAGATCCATGTAGAACTCATGGGCCTCCCTTTCCTTCTGTATTGCCGTTTCAATAATGGATTTTACGTTTCTATCCTGCATTGTATATATCTCCGATGCTATTTTTTTTATCATACGGCATGTCGCCATTACCCCTTAGCTTTCTTTTTGTTCTGAGTCTTATGTAGTATCTCTTCCAGAAACGTCTCAATCTCGTGGACTGTCCTTATCTTTTCGGTCGAATCCCTCTGATATTCTTTAACGTAAGATAGAATCTGTTCAATTTCATTCAGTGTGCTCCGGGTGATTTTTGAGCCGAGGATCTCGTCCTCTTTATGTAGGATGTTTTGTAAAAGAGCATTGAAACTCTGTATGAGCAGAATACGCTCTTGCTGACGGTCTTGGAATTTGTTAATAACTTCTAATAAAGCTTGTTCTTTGCCGGCAGCATCACTACCCACGTCGAAATACTGAAGAAGATCTTGTTGTTCGGGTGACAACTGAGCTTTGCACTCGGCGAATATCGTGAATACCATAGTTCCGAGTTCAAGTTCGAGGGTTTTGTAGACGATCTGAAAAATATTATTATATATATTTATAATATCTATAAAGTTGACGACGTCGCTTTCTTCTTTCCAGGTCTTTTCGATAAACCCGGACATCTGCAACGAGTAAATAATTTTATAGGTTGCAACCTCAGCATAACCGCTGTCGTTGATCACCTGCTTCACCGTCCGGTTGCCATCCATTAAGGAGAGAATGCGCCACTCGTTTTTAGTGAGTTTGAGTTTTTCCGTGTCTCCCATTTTCCCTGATATCTTGAAGATTAACTGTTCGCTCGAAATTTCCCTTTTTATGATTGACCGTTCATCTATCCGCCGTGAGGCTTCCATGATAATGCCCATGGGATTCAAGGGGATAAACAGTTTCCCCTTAACATTGAGGGGCGTATCCGTGTACTCGAAGTCTCCGGCTTCCCATAGAAAGAGATCGTATAAAATCTCCTCGGCCTGAAGGTACAGGAAATCTTTCAAGCTACTCCTCGAAATATATCCTTGTTCCACCAAAAATCTGCCCAATTGCTGATTTTTCTCCTTAGCTAACTGCAGACACTCCTGGAGTTTCGCATCCGAGAGCACCCCCTTCGACCTCAAAAAATGACCCAAGCGGAATTCTTGTTGTGAACTCGTGGCATAGACAATGAGGCCGCTTTTTATAAAGATCTTAGCCGTATTCCCGCCACCGCTTATCTGCAGGACACCGGTTTTTTTATCAAAGGACAAAAATTGTAAGAGGTTGGCGATATTGAAGGTTTCAAGACTGCCGGCAAGTGGCATAGGAGAATAGCCCTTTTATAATCCTATGATCCGCGATTGTACATGATGGCCACCAATC
>CAZFIR010000019.1:0-9262 GCA_964519535.1 uncultured Thermodesulfobacteriota bacterium
GGAGTTGAAGCAGGAGCTGGGCAATAATCTGGTGAGCGTCATTCTGTACGGGAGTGCGGTGCGTGGTGAATATGTCCGCGCCCGCTCGGATCTGAACTTGATGCTCGTATTCAAAAAACTTGATTTGGAGCACATAACGAAAGTCGGAAAATTAATGCGCAGGAAGGTGCGAAAACAGGCGCCGCAGCTCGTGTTTTGGACAGAAGAGGAATTAGCGAATGCCTGGGATGTGTTCCCCCTGGAGTTTGAGGATATTATGGCAAACCACCGCTGCCTCGTGGGCAAGGATCTCTTTAAAAAACGAAAGGTTGATAAAAAACACATGCGGTACCAGCTGGAGTTTGAGCTCCGTTCTAAACTGCTCAATGTGCGGGATAGCTGGTTGAGTCTCAGACGCGACAAATATGCCCTTGAGATGTTCCTGGTCAAGGCGGGCAATTCATTTGACTACCTCATCCGCAAGGCCGGGGCCGTCTTCGGGAAAAAGATGGCAGTCCATTCGGATGTCTTTGAAAGAATAAAAAGAGTCAAAAACAAGGAGATCCGTTTAAAGCGCGGTGATCTCCAAGGGCTTTTCCATCAATTGCATGAAGCCGTGGAATCAGTGATCAAAACAATCGATGCGGCGTAGACCACTCGGAGGGCTGTTTATGAAGTGGGCGAGACGAACTGCTTTATTGCTTATCTGTAGCTCATTGGCTGTGGCTCCGTGCGCATGGGCGACAATGCCTGCAAAGCCGCAGGGCTGGGTCAGCGATTTTGCCGGTATCATGTCTGACAAGACCAGAGCCCAGATCAGCGGCCTGCTCAATGATACGGAACAATCCACAGGCGCCGAGATAGCGGTGGTGACTGTAAGCTCATTAGAGGGGATGACTGTTGAAGAGTACGCTGTTAGGCTCTTCAAAAAATGGGGAATCGGGACAAAGGAAGAAGACAACGGCGTGCTCTTTCTCATCGCACCGAACGAGCGCAAGGTGCGGATCGAGATCGGCTATGGCCTGGAGCCTGTCATTACGGACGGCCGCGCAGGCGATATTATAAGAGAAACCGTATTACCCTTTTTCAGGGCGGATGATTACGACCAGGGGATCTTGCAAGGGAGCATGCAGATTGCGGCGCTGATTACCGGCAAAGACTTTGTCCCAAGCGTCCCAATACCAAGACCTGAGTTGCGGACGGATTCAGATGAGCCGCCGTTGCCGGTAAAAGTGGGCGTCATGCTGTTCCTTGCCATTTTTATCACCATAGGATTTCTGACCTTGGGTTACGCGCTGCGCCAGAAAGGCCAGGGCTTTTTCCTGATCTGGGGCGCAGGCTTCGGGGGTATCCCCTTGGCCATGAGCCTGATGTTTGCCCTGTTCATGGGATTTCCCATATACATTCTGCCGGCGTGGGCTGTATTCATGCTCATCATCGGGTTGCGCTATGGTAAAACGGTTATCCATAAGGCCTTATCGTCGGGTGCCTCGTTTTCAGTGGGAGGAAGGACTTACTCCCGCAGCGGTTCCAGCAGCGGGTCCAGCTTCGGCGGGTTCAGCGGCGGGTCGAGTTTCGGTGGATTCAGCGGCGGGTCGTCAGGCGGAGGGGGCGCAAGCGGGTCGTGGTAACTGTTTGGGGGATGGGTCTTGCTTTTTGCTTAAGCAGTGTTTTGCGGGGAACGTTCCCCTCGCGGTGTGTCAACTATTACTATAAATCACCTTACCTAATATCATCAGATAAGGGTTATTGAGGAGGGATGCTATGGAGAAGATTGAAATCGGAGCCGAAAGGGCGTACTATCCGATGCCCTGTTCGCTGGTGGGGGTGAATGTCGAGGGGAGACCGAACTACCTCACCGTTGCCTGGTTCAGCATGGTCAACCCGAAACCGGCATATGTCATGATCGCCCTGAACAAGGCACACTATTCGAACGCTGGCATCAGAGAGAACGGAACGTTCAGTGTCAATATACCTTCGTCGGCAATGGCCGAAGTCAGTGATTACTGCGGCCTCGTCTCGGGGAAGACGCACGATAAGGCGGTGCAATTCGAAACATTCTACGGAAAGCTCAAGACCGCGCCGATGATCAAGGAGTGTCCTTTTAATGCCGAGTGTAAGCTGGTACAGACGGTTGGCCTGCCGGTCGATGAGCTCTTCATCGGAGAGATCGTTGCGACTTACAGCGACGAACGCTTTCTCACTGGTGATGTTCCGGACCTGAGGAAGATAAACCCCTTCGTGCTTGCAATGCCTGAGCGGAAGTATCTCGGATTGGGGGAAGAGGTCGGCCCCGCATGGGAGATGGGTAAGAAGCTCATTAAAAAGGACACATAGGCTGATCTGGAAAAACTGGCAGAAGAAGGGCATGTTGTTGAAGAGTTTCACTTCATTTTTCATTGTTCTTGTTTCGTCGTTCATTCAAACAAGACTCATCTTTCATTGCATTCGATAGCCCTTCAAATCCCCGTCAAATACTGTATAATTTCCCATCATGGTGGTAGATAACCCAAACAATGCTTAAAGAGCGAATATTCGTAGATTAGTATGTGAGAAGAACAAAGGAGAAATTATGAGCACTTCAATAGTAATTTGTCGCACTAACCCGACCACCGGGATTCCTTGTAACGCAACCCGTCAGAGGCGATTCTTTGCGACCGTGTCAATGCTGCTCGACAAGGATCATATTGTGGCTCAAGAGCTCACTACATCCAAGGCTTAACTTCTATGAAATCAATTCCCCTTAACACCATATTTCTAATCGCTCCCTCGATGGATTCAAAAGCACGGAACAAAGCCTTCGGCATAAAACTGCCGCTTTTGGGATACCCCGCCATCAGTCTTGCAATGATTGCAGCACTGACACCGGATAACGTTCATGTTCGGCTCATTGATGTAGCCAACGAACCCGTCCCCTACTCAGAGCCGTGCGATCTGGCACTGGTCGTCGGGCAAACGCATCATATACAAGGTGCATACCGCATTGCCGATCGACTGCGTAATGAAGGCGTGAAGGTTGTACTGGGGGGGATGCATGTTACCGTATTTCCTGATGAAGCGCTCGAACACAGCGATGCTGTCATCATCCGCGAGGGCGAAGGCGTATGGGGGGACATCTTGGATGATTTTGCCAAAGGTTCCCTCAAGAAGAAATATTACGGCCCCGAGGTAGATCTCTCAAACCTCCCCGTGATCCGACGTGATCTTTTTAATAAAAAATTTTACCTCCCGGGCGAAATCATCGAAACCACCCGTGGCTGCCCTGTGGGATGCCACTTCTGCGCTGTTCAGGACTTCTTTGGTTCCAGGTTCAGGGTTCGCCCGCCCGAGGCCATCAGGCAGGAGCTTTTGAACATATTCGGTCCAAGACCGCCTCAATCAAAATGGAAAAAATGGCTTGCGCGAAATTGGCATCCCGACATCCCCTACTTCGTAGAAAGGCGACTGCTGTACGTGATGGATTCTAATTTTTTATCAGAACCTGCTCATGCGCGTGCTGTCCTGGAGGTTTTCAAAGAATGCGACATCAGATGGTATGGCCACGCGAGCTTCAATCTTACTCGGGATGAATCAATGCTCGACCTCATGGCAGAATCGGGTTGTATTGGAGTAAACATCGGATTCGAATCACTCTCCCAGACCACGATCAATACCATGCATAAATTTTCTAATAAGACTGATGAGTATGCTGACAGCATCAAGGCGCTTCATGATCGTGGCATCGGTGTCATGGGGACATTTATGGTGGGTTTTGACGAAGACACACCGGAGGTGTTTGATCGGATTGCTGATTTTGTCATAGAAAACCGTCTTGAGACCGCTTTTGCGCTGATCCTGACCCCTCTTCCCGGCACTAAAATATATCAACAAATGGTTTCTCAGAATCGCATTTTTAGCTGGAATTGGCGCGACTACGACCACGGCACCGTTACATTTTTTCCAAAAAATATGACACCCAGACAACTTCATCTGGGCATGCGACATACCTGGAAACGTATCTATTCATGGCGCAGTATCTGGCACAGAATTCTTACAAAGCCCCGTGTACGATCGTTTTTCTATCTTCCGGTAAATATGGGATTCAGGAGAGCTATTCGACTAATATGCTCTGAAAAGGAGTGGCCGGCGCCAGAGGATCGGGATTGATACGTGAAACCGTAAATAAGTGTCAAGGGGTCACCCATTAACAGGCATGGATACACACAGGGACGTAACAGGAGGACGCTGTTAAAAACTTCCACTTCTTGTTTCACTGCCCTTGTCTCAGCGTCTTACATATTTCAAAGGCGAGTTTGAGGGGATTGTTCAGGATGAGGTGTATATGTGCGGAAGAAACATACCATGTACTGTGATTAAAACGAACCTGCATATTTCAGTTAGAATTCACCACATATTTTTTTATATCTGTACGCTGCCTAATATTGCATTTTTTATATAAACAAGACTTCAAGGCTTATTTCGCAACATTCGGATATATTGACAGTTTATCATTACTATGCTACTGCTTTTTAAGAATCTATTTAATAATTAAGTTAGACTTTGAATCAGCATAGGGACCCCGACCTGAAAAATGATTCTTACCGTTTTTCTTATTAAAGCATCATTAAATCAAGACGGTTATTTTTATAACAGCAGATGACAATGGATACGTGGACCCTTTCAAGTTGGCGCAACAAACCGATTTTACAGCAGCCGGAATATCCCCAGCAATCCGAACTGCAGGCTGTAGAATCTCGGCTGAGGGGATTCCCTCCTTTGGTTTTTGTCGATGAAGTTCAAGAATTAAAAAGACAATTGGCACGAGTTGCTGAGGGGGAGGCCTTCCTTTTACAAGGGGGAGATTGCGCGGAAAGCTTTGCCGAGTTTAATGCCGTAAATATCCAGTATACCTGCAAGGTGATCTTGCAGATGGCGGTAATTCTCACCTTTGCGGGAAGTTGTCCGGTGGTAAAGGTCGGACGGTTAGCCGGTCAATTTGCAAAGCCTCGTTCAGCAGACACAGAAGTTATTGACGGCGTCGAATTGCCGAGTTATCGGGGGGATATGGTGAATGATATTGCGTTTAACGAATTCGCCCGGACCCCTGAACCCAATCGTTTGATTCAAGCCTATAATCAATCTGCGGCAACCCTTAATTTGTTGCGGGCTTTTACTAAAGGGGGATTGGCTGACCTACACCAAGTACATCAATGGAATCTCGAATTCGTTAAAGGAAGTCCCTTAGGAGAAAAGTACCAACATCTTGCTGACCGTATTGGGGGAGCGCTTGCCTTTATGGAGGCGTGCGGCGTGACGGTAAAAGATACGCCAAGCATACGGGAAACAACCGTATATACCTCGCATGAAGCATTGTTATTGAATTATGAAGAAGCTCTCACACGCCAAGATGATATAACGGGAGACTGGTATGATTGTTCAGCCCATATGGTGTGGGTCGGAGAAAGAACCCGTCAATTGGACAAGGCCCATATAGAATTTGCGAGGGGAATTAAGAATCCCATCGGTGTTAAGGCGGGTCCTTCTATCGATTCGGATGAATTATTACGTTTGATTGATATACTAAATCCCCACAATGAGCCGGGTCGCTTGACCATTATTGTCCGCATGGGGGCTGATCGTATTGCCAGACAATTGCCACCGTTGATTCGGAGCGTTACCCGCGAGGGGAGCACGGTTGTGTGGAGTAGTGACCCCATGCATGGCAATACGGTTGCCACGTCTCATGGTATTAAGACCCGTTCATTTGATAGGATATTGGCGGAGGTTCGAAATTTTTTTGAGATTCATTATGCGGAAGGAACGTATGCCGGAGGCATTCATTGTGAGATGACAGGGCAAAACGTGACAGAGTGCATCGGGGGCCCGCAAGGTATTACAGAACAAGAATTAACGGAAAAGTATTTTACTCGCTGTGATCCCCGCCTGAATGCAAATCAAGCATTGGAATTGGCGTTTTTGATTGCTGAATTTCTTAAAAAGGCCCGTGCCAGAGAAAACCAAAATAAAGCGGAACAATACATAACGAGCACGAGAAGAGGTCTACCATGAACATGGTGTGGGATCCGATATATATTATTAATTTGGTCTTGTGCGCGATTATCCTGGTCTTTGGTCTCATAGGCTGGCGTAGATCGGGAAGGGCTTTCCCGCTTTACATCGGTATCGCGTTTGGTCTCTTTGGGCTCTCCCATCTGGCGACGATCCTTGGGCTGAAGGCGACACTGGAGGTGCCGCTGATCGTGGCGAGGATACTGGCATACCTGATCGTCGTGTTCACCGTGTACAAGGTGGCGTTTGGCTCGAGATAGGTGCTGCGGGGAGTCCAGGGGAGTCCTGTTAAACTCATTACTCAATACTATCGTTCCTCTTATCTTTAGATCCTTTTTTACAAAGGCTACCCCCATACCCTCCGCAGGGCCTCTTCATACCGTTCCCTGGTCTTGGCCACGATATCCTCCGGCAGCGGCGGGGGAGGGGGGCTCTTGTCCCAGTCGAGGGTGAGGAGGTAATCCCGCAGAAATTGCTTGTCGAAGGCGTGCTGCGGTCCTCCCGGTTTGTACTCCTCTGCAGGCCAGAAGCGGGAGGAGTCGGGCGTGAGGAGCTCATCGATGAGGATGAGCTCGCCATCCAGCAGGCCGAACTCCAGCTTGGTGTCGGCGATGATGATCCCCTTGGCCTCGGCCATGCGGCGAGCACGCTCGTATATGGTGAGGGTAATCTCGCGCAGCCGCTCAGCCAGCCCCTTCCCAGCCCTCTCCACCATCTCCTCAAAGGTGATGTTGATGTCGTGGCTTCCTAGCTTCTCTTTAGTGGCGGGGGTGAAGATGGCCTCGGGGAGCTTCGCCGATTCTACCAACCCCCCGGGGAGCCTGATGCCACACACCTCTTCCTTTTCCTGGTATTCCTGCCACCCTGAGCCTGCCAGATACCCCCTGGCCACACATTCGATGGGGACGGGGTCGGTCCGCTGCACGAGCATGCTTCTCCCCTCCAATTCCGCTGCATACCGGTTGCACGGCGGGGGGTAGTCCCCTACGCGGGTGGAGATCAGGTGGTTGGGGATCACTTCCTCCATCGCCCGGAACCAGGCAGTGGAGATCTCGGTCAGGATGCGCCCCTTTCCCGGTATAGGATCGGCCATGATCACATCGAAGGCCGACACCCGGTCGGTGGCCACGATGAGGAGCTTGTCCGCCACCTCGTAGACATCCCGCACCTTGCCCCGCTTGAGCAGGGTGAGGTCGGGGAAATGGGTCTCGTAGATTGTCTTTACCATCAAGAATCACCTCCTATGTTCGGGACTCGTCATTCATATTTATTATGGGAACGAGCATGCTGCCATTCATGAGAAAGAGGACCTGGGCGTGGGGACCCTTTTCTTTGATGGCTGCGCTCAAGGCCCTTTGCAGGTCCGGATATGGTTTGATAAAGGCCTCCTCCACGATCGCGGGGTCCAGGTCGGTTATCCCCCATATCTGGGCATTCATGGCAAGATCGGCGATCTTGGCCGCCTTGTGGTCTCCGAGGGTATAAGCGCCTTCAATGAGAGCGAACACCTCCTCGGGGTCTGCGGCCCTGCTCAAGAGCCGATGAAACCCCTCATTCCCAACCCCCATGGGGCATCGGGAGACCAGGATCATGATCCCTCCCTCTTTGAGGGCAAGCCTGCCGTGCTCGAGAGCCTTCTGAGATTGGTAGAGGTCGATGTCCATGGGCGAGGGGGCAACGGTTACCACTATGTCGGCCCGCTCGCTCACCTCCACGGCGAAGACTTCGCGGGCCTTCTCTACCGCCGCCGCAAAGCTCCCCTCCAGGGAGCCGGCAAAGGCGGCTGAGATGCGGTGAGCGCGGTCCAGCACCACCTGAAGGGAGTAGATCTCCTTTTCCTCGAGGGCATCCATGGCCTCGAGGAGATCCTCGTGGACTGGGTTTCCCTCCAAGGCGAGGGGGGCTGTCCCCTCCCCCAGGGCCAGGCGATGATTGTGCTCCATGGTCGCGTAGGCGGCCGCGCCCGGAAAGAAGGACTTCCTCCCCCCGGTATATCCGGCGAAATAGTGGGGCTCCACCGACGAGATGGCAACGATCTTATGTGCCTCGACAACTCGTCGGTTGAGGGCAAGGGGTGTGCCCCGTGCGGTAGCCCCGAGAGGGACCATCTCAGTATCCGCCCGGGCGTCGTGGAAGAAGATATTGTTCTGATATCTCTCGAACCAGGGACCGAAGATCCCCGCACACTCCGCAGGGGTGGGGGCTCGATGAGAGCCCGTGGCCACGAGAAAGTGCGGGGGTCTGCCCTCTATCACGCCGGCCAGGTGGTCGAGGATGCGCGCTGTGGGGGTGGGGCGGGTCGCGTCGTTGACCATAAAGAGGCAATCCCCATTGTCGGCCAAAAATTCCCCCAACGTCCCGGCTGCGATGGGATGGGCCAGGACCTGTTCCAGGACCTCGCCCTCATCCCGCTGTGGGACCTCATTGGGGAAGCAGATCCCCGCCAGGTTCTCCTCCGGGCAATCGATTCGCACCCAGCCCTGACCATAGGGTATCCTGACCTCCATCATTTCACCTGCAGGGTGCGCATGCGGTTGATGGCACCGGCCACCTCGAAGGGCCTCGGCATGGCGAGGTTCCCCACCTTATAGGGAAGCAGGCAGTCGAACCCCTTTTCCTGCACGGCCCGCATCACCAGCTCCACCCCCTCCTTCAGCGATGGGGAGGTCTCCAGGTATCGCTCGGCATAGTAGTGGATCATGAGGCCGATGGCCCTGGTTTGGCCCTTATCCACCAGTTGTTCCAGGTACGAGAGGTCGATGTTCGTGGTGCTGTAGAGGATGGTCCTGAGCCCCTTGGCGTCTATCTTGACCTCCCGCTTGCCCCGGCTCGGGTCGAACCCTCCTCGCAAGGGGTGCCGCGGGGTGACCTCGCCGAAGGCATCCCCCCCCTCGTCGACCCGGCAAGTGGCGTGCTTGCGTGCGATCTCGGAGGCCTGCTCGGTGACGCAGCGGGGTTGGTAATTGTCCATCATGATAACGGTGTCCGCCACGTCGAAGTAGTCGCCGGACCCCCCCATAACGAGGATGGTGGAGACCCCCTGATCGGCGAAGAGCTTTTTTACCTTGTCGACGAAGGGGGTGATAGGTTCCTTTGCCTTGGCCACCAGCTCCTGCATCCGTTCATCCCGCACCATGAAGTTGGTGGCCGAGGTATCCTCATCGATCAACAGCACCTGAGTCCCTATCTCCAGGGCCTCCATGATGTTGGTTGCCTGCGAGGTGCTGCCGCTCGC
>CAZFIR010000020.1:0-10454 GCA_964519535.1 uncultured Thermodesulfobacteriota bacterium
CAGGGATGCCCTGACCTGCTCCATCGAGTCCAACGAGAGGGCAGCGGCATAGTCCTCCATGGCGGGCCTCACCACGGTGTTGAGTTGGACCTTGTCCGGTTGGATGGCACCGATGGCCTTGCGCAATGCCCCTATCTCCTCCCCTCCATCGTTCACCCCCCTGCACAGGAGGATCTCCAGCCAGATCTGTCCTTCGTATTCACTGCGAAGATCGGCCAGGCCCTGGATGATCTTGGTGATCTCCAAAGAAGGATGGGGCCTGTTGATGGTGTCAAATACAGAGGGGGTGGTGGCATCCAGGGATGGCATGACCACGTCGGCCAAGAGGAGCGCCTTGCGCACCTCTGCCTGATGGATGAGGGAACTGTTGGTGATGACGGCCACGGGGATGGAGGTCAGCTCCTTGATCCCCTGAATGACCTCCCCGATGGCGAGGTTGAGGGTCGGCTCCCCAGAACCGGAGATGGCGATGTAGTCCACCGTATCACCCCATTCTTTGAGGGCTTCCTTGACATCCCGAAGGATGGAGCTGGCAGGGATATACTCCGTGCGCTCTATAGTCCGCTGCGTGGTCCGACCGATCTGACAATAGATGCAGTCGTAGGTGCAGATCTTCCGAGGGATTAGGTCCACCCCTAGGGATACCCCCAGACGTCTGGAGGGGACGGGGCCGTAGACATACTTCACCTGTTTCTCCTCGTTATTTTGTCGATAATAGTTTGGTGGGAGTCAAAGGCCACCCGCGGGAGGTCAGCGAGGGGGAAGTATTGCACCTCTGTGGCGTCATCCCCTGCCTGCAAAGCCCCACCCCGGGGGGTGATCTGATAGCCGATGATGATCAAGGGGCCGTAGAAGGCGCTGTCTTCATAGACCGCGTCGATCAATTGATCCACCTTTCCTTTCAAACCGGTTTCCTCACGGAGTTCTCTCAGTACCCCTTTGCTTGGAGACTCGTCCATCTCCACAAAGCCGCCGGGCAGGCACCACTCGCCTTTGCGCGGTTCCATTCCCCTCTTGACGAGGAGCAGGTGTTCATCTTTGTTGAGGACCACGGCCGCGGTGGCTGGCAGGGGGTTTTCGTAGTGGATGATGTCGCACGTTCGGCAATAGAGCCGCATCCTGCCGTGGTGAGGGAGCTGCTCCAACTGCTTGCCGCACAGGGGACAGAAGCGCTTCGGTTTTCTCACCCCTCACGACCCCCGTATCCTTCATGATGGACGAATTCTTCGATCCCCTTCCTCTTGGGTGGCGAGGGCGCAGCTTCAGGGAAGCCGAGAGGGGTTAGGGCCACCACGGCCCTGCCCTGAGGGACCTGGAGGACCCCTGCGGCCTTGGCTGCGTCGAACGATCCGACGATCACCGTCCCGAGCCCCTCGGCATGGGCAGCCAGGCAGAGGTTCTGTGTTGCTAAACCGCAATCGAACATGTACCAGTCCCCTTTATCAGTAGCAGCCGCTCCCCTTTTAAAACCTGCCTTCTCCTTGATACCGACCAGGACCAGGGTGAGGGGGGCCTTGAGGATCGCCTCACGGGCGGGGTTGCCTGAGGAGAGGGTCTCAACCAACTGCTGTTTGATCCCTTCCTCCCCCACCACGATGACCTCCCAGCACTGGGTATTGGCCCAGGAGGGCGCCCATCGCACGGCCTCCAACACCGTCCGTAATTTCTCTTCGGGAACCGGGTTAGGTTTGTATGCCCTCACTGATCGCCTTCCTGTGATGGCTTCCATGATATCCATGGTGACCTCCCTCAAATTTTTGTCCGTAGGATTTCTCGGACGAGAGATGGAGGGTTCGAGCAAGCGTACCCCCGATCTTTGCACCAGCGCATCCTCTGAATTCAGTCTACTCTCTTTGAAAAAAATCAAGCCAGAGTAACAAGGTGAGGACTTACAGCGTTGTGCATCTCGTTCTCGAAAGACCTTCAATCTTTGTATACGATCTGGGTTACGAGCGTGAGCCGCTCCCTTTCTTCCATTAATACCTGGCATCGCTGGCCGATCTCCCTCAGCGCGCCCGCGGTCACCGATTGTGGGAGGTTGGTGATGACCGGTTCCCCCTTGTCACTGCACGCAGCCAGCACGGGGTCGACCGGAATCCTCCCCACAAAAGGTATGTTCAGTTCCTCAGCCACTTTTTCTCCCCCACCCTTGCCGAAGGGGGTCAAGGGCTTCTCACAATGGGGACAGGTGAAATCGACCATATTTTCCACGAGCCCGAGTATGGGGACCTTGAGCTGACGGAAGAAGGTGGCCGTCCTGCGAGCCTCCCGCAAGGAGAGGGCTTGTGGGGTGGTGACAATCAAGGCTCCAACTGCCCCTTTGAGGAAGTGTACGGCGCTTATGGCCTCATCTCCCGTTCCCGCGGGCAGATCGACGATGAGGCAATCCAGTGCCCCCCAGTGGGAATCGGCGATGAACTGTTTGATCACCCCCTGTTTGATGGGCCCACGCCATGTGATGGGGGTATCTTGGTTGTTCAGGAAGAGGGCCATGGAGACCACCTTGAGCCCTTTCATAGGTGAGGCAGGTTCTATCCCGTCCACCAACCCCTCAATCCCCTGAGGATTAATGCCCAACATTCGCGGGATATTGGGGGAATGGATGTCGGCATCCAGAAGGCCCACCTCCCACCGTTCCTGGGCCCAGAGTACCGCTATATTGACGGCGATCGTGGTCTTTCCCACCCCTCCTTTGCCAGCTATGATCAACACCTTCTGCGCCTTCATTTCGTTCACACCTCGATGACAGCGCCCACATTGCAGAAGTGCAGGCGGTGTCCCATATCCTGGGCGAGTCGAGCACCGGCATATAATCCGGTGCAGTGCGAGACCCCCATGTTGCCGATGGAAAACGATCGGAGTTCTTGGATGACCGCTTCGAGCCGTTCGGGCCCATAAAATCCCAGATGGGTGCCCCCGATGATCCAACAAAAGGAATTGCTGCCCATCTGTTCCTTGACATGGGAGAGGGTATTGATTAGACCAGCATGGGCACAGCCCATTATCACGACATTGCCTTGTGGGGTATCGATGATCACGGAGAGGTCATCCAGCAGATCGTCCTCTTCAAAGCCATTATCCGTCTTGACCAAGAAATCCTTATCCCCTCCCTCAAAGGGGGTGATGCGGGGGACGACCCCCGTCGTCGTGATACCGGGGGCAACCTCCACCGCCGCTTCGCAAAGCCGGAAATCCCCACCCCATCCCTCTATGGCCTCCCGGGAAAAGGGGATGCCTATGTAGCGTATCTGTCCATTTCGTTGCGCATATTTGGCCTGAAAGATGTGGGGGTGTGCGGTGATCCTTGCCCCCCCTGTCTCGAAGAGGAGGTCCTTGAGCCCTCCGGTGTGGTCGAAGTGTCCGTGACTGAGCACCACCTCAGTGACCCCCGTGAGATCCGCCCCGAGCAGTTCGGCGTTATGCAATAATCCCAATCCTTGCCCGGTGTCAAAGAGGATCTTTTCTTCTCCCCGCTCGATAAGGGCACTGAACCCATGTTCCCCAATAATGTCTGCAGTAGAGGCGGTGTTTTCACAGAGGATGGTGACGCGCACACTCACAATTGTCCTTTCATTATCAATTTAATCAGGTATATAGGATGGTGTCAAGTAGGGGACAGGCTGTTGAATAACACCCATCAGTCCCGCGTTTCGTGGGATTTCGCAAAGCTCAACTTGCATTGGGGCATTTTTGAAAAGCCCGCGGAAAATTTCTTCTTCAACACCTCTGGAGGGTTTGACAAGATAAAAGGGGCTCTGTTATTCTTGGGAAACGCTGGTACCGGCGACTACAGGGGGTGGGAGGCAGATGATAGGTGCTATTACCGATGTAGAGGGGATTCGCGTTGGGCACGCCAGCAACCGTGAGGCCATGACCGGTTGCACCGTGATCCTCTGTGAAGGGGGAGCAGTAGGGGGGGTGGAAATACGGGGGTCGGCCGCAGGGACCCGCCAGATCGATTCCCTCTACCCCGTCCACGTGGTCCAGCAGATCCATGCCATCCTGCTCACGGGAGGTAGCTCATTCGGCCTCGATGCGGCGGGGGGTGTGGTGCGTTACCTGGAAGAAAAGGGGGTTGGGTTTGATGTAGGGGTCACCCGTGTCCCCGTCGTCCCCACCGCGGTAATCTTCGACCTCCCCCTAGGCGACTATCGAGTCCGCCCCGATGCCGATATGGCCTATCAGGCCTGCCTCCATGCCGCATCCGGGGCAGTGGAAGAGGGTAGTGTGGGGGTGGGGATCGGGGCTACCGTCGGGAAGCTCTTTGACTTGGAGCGTGCATGCAAAGGAGGCGTCGGAACAGCCAGCGTGGAAACGGCGGGGATCGTTGTGGGTGCCCTCGCGGCGGTGAATGCCCTGGGAGATGTGGTGGATGAGGAAACAGGCGAGATACTTGTCGGTCTCAGAGATGAGAAAGGGACTGACCTCGTGAGTACGGCCGAGCTGGTGCGCCAAGGGGTCTGGAAAGAGGGTTTCGGTAAGTCTTACCCGGGAAACACCACCATCGGTGTGATCGCCACCAACGTCGCCCTCAGCAGGGAGGATACCATCAAGGTGGCCCGGGTGGCGAATAATGGTTTGGCCAGGACCATCCTTCCGGTCAACACCACCCTTGACGGCGACATCGTCTTTGCCCTCTCCCTGGGCCAGCGGGAGGGGGAGGTCAACCACGTGGGGGCCTTGGCCGAGGCTGCCATCATGGAGGCGGTGAAGCGGGCGGTGAAGAAGGCCGACGGCTTCGGCATCATCCCTGCCTATCGTGATATCAAAGGAGAGGGTTGACCTTTACCGGGTAGAATCTTATAACATACCGTTCTTTTACAATAGAGATTATCATTTGACTGTATTACTCGAGCTTTTTGTGAGCGGTTGTAGAGGAGCCGCTCGTGGGCGAGTAATCTGTCCCTTGCATCCTCTGCCACAAAATCTGGATGGCCTTGCAGTTCGGCCGCCAACGCTTGGGCCTCTTGCTCGTCTTTGGGCAGGAGGCACGAACCCTCGTATCAATCGAGTTCAGAGATGGCTTCCGTGATCTCTCCCCGATCTAAGGTCTGGATAACCCTCTCAATCGTCTCGACCTGCCGCAGGAGTTCCCCGGCGACGCTGAAGACACCGCAACAACCTTGGACAGGATCGGAATGCTCGAATCATTGCTCCTTCGTCTTCGGCATTGTACTGAGTCGTTCCCTTACTTCGTTGCTTTCAGGGTTTTTTCTCAACTTTTCCTTGAGCCCTCTGTTATGTTCCTTGGTGATCATAGAGTGCCTTATGTGCCTGCCCAGTGGGTGGTGTTTTTTGTCATATGAAGCGGGGACTGTGAGTATTTAAGCTGAGTCACAAGGGACGTTATTCATATCTTAGTGCCTCGATAGGATGGAGCCGTGCCGCCTGGCGGGCCGGCCAGAGGCCGAAGCCTACCCCGACAAAGAGGGAAAAGGTTGTGGCAAGCACTATGGCAAATATAGAAACCTTTGTCGCCCAACCGGCCAAGAGGGCGAGCAGAAAGGACATTCCGATACCGCAGACGATGCCGACTATCCCACCGCTCATAGTCATCAACACGGACTCGATGAGGAATTGAACCATGATGTCCATCTTGCGCGCCCCAATCGCCTTGCGAAGCCCTATTTCTCTGGTACGCTCCGATACCGAGACCAGCATGATATTCATGATGCCTATGCCTCCCACTAACAGGGAGATGGCGGCAATGGAGCCCAGCAGCCACGTCATGGTCTTCGTGGTGCTCTGGAGGGTTGCTTGGATGTCGGCCATGTTGCGGATGTTAAACGTATCTTGTTTGTCTTTCGTAAGATTATGGCGTTTTATAACGAGTTTGCTTATTGCGTCTTGAGCCTCATCCATCAGACGAGGATCTCGTACCTCTGCATCGATAGAATCGACATATTGTTTCCCTAACAGCCGGTACATGGCGGTCGTAACAGGAATAATCACCACATCATCCTGGTCACGAAAAGGGGATGCACCTTTCTCCGGCAAGACGCCGATGACCTTAAAATTGATGCGGTTGATCTTTATCGTTGCGCCGATTGGATTGGTATTGCCAAAGAGTTTTTCAACAACCGTGGTGCCGAGTACGGCTAGTTTTTGGCGCATTCGCAGCTCTTGCTCGGTAAAGAATCTGCCCACGGTAGGGACTGCTGCCCGCATCGATGCATAATCAACCCCTGTGCCTTGAATCTGCGTATTCCAATTTTTATTACCATATACGAGTTGTCCACGACCGCTGGCCGAAGGAGATACTTTCTTTACTGTATCCGAAAGCTTTGCTATCGCATCTGCGTCCTGTAAGGTAAAACGGGTGACTGTGCCGGCCTCCAAGGCTACCCCGCGCAGTTGGCTGGAACCAGGCCTTACTGATAAGAGGTTTGACCCCAATGAAGCCAAGCTTTTCGAGATTGACTCCTTTGCCCCTTGTCCTAAGGCCAGCATGGCGATGACCGACGCAATACCAATCAGTATGCCAACCATAGAGAGAAATGAACGCATCTTGTGGGAGACGATTGCATGGAGGGCCTGTCGGAAGTGGTCCATAAAGGCAGCCCTGGCTAACGTTTGACGCGATTCTGATAAGATAGTATCTATGGAAAGACCCTGCGGCATTGCAACAGGTTTTTTTCGCTTGGTCTTCTTTCTCTCATCAGCGACGATCTCTCCATCTCGCATACGAATGATCCTCTGGGCCCGTGCTGCTATTTCCTGCTCATGGGTAACCATGACGATGGTTTTGCCCTTGCGATTCAGATCCTCCAATAGGGCGATAATCTCCTCCTCGCTCTTCGTGTCAAGATTGCCCGTAGGCTCATCCGCGAAGATAATAAACGGCTCATTCACCAAGGACCTGGCGATGGCAACCCGCTGCTGTTCACCCCCTGATAATTCATTGGGCCGATGGGATTCTCTCTGTGCGAGGCCGACTTCCTTCATCTTTTCATGGGCTTTCTCCTTGAGGTGGCGCCTTCCGGCGTAGATCAAGGGGAGTTCCGCATTTTCTACGGCGCTGATGCGAGGGAGGAGATGGAATTGCTGAAAGACAAAGCCTGCCAGTCGGTTTCTTAATATAGCCAATTCGTCATCGTTGAGTTCAGTTATGTCTCTGTCGCCCAAAAGGTATGAGCCTGCATCAGGTCTATCTAAAAAACCCACGATATGCAACAGAGTAGATTTTCCAGAGCCGGAAGGTCCCATAATGGCAACAAATTCTCCAGGAGCAATTTTTAAGGACACATTCCGTAACGCGTGTACTTGTACAGTGCCCATCTGATAGGTCTTTGTTATATGCCTTAATTCGATCATCTGTCTTTTCTATCAGTCGCTACGACTCAAAAGCGCAAGAATGTAATCATGGACGGCGTGATGGTTGCGATGGCCGCCTACTAGGAAAGAAGGGATTCGTTCCCGACCCTGTATCTTTTGAGGGTTGATAGTTCTGGGTTGCAATGACTATTATGTCCGTAGTTTCCAGCCCCGCAATAACCTCAACATTCATATCGTCTGAAATGCCCAGTTGGACTCTCCGTTGAACCGGCTTTTTACCATTCCCTTGGCTTATAAGGACAAAACTCCCCTCCGCATCTCGTTTCACCGCTTCAAGAGGTATCAGGAGGATATTTTCTTTGCTTTGTTCTGTTATGTCTATGTTAGCACTCATGCCTGAGCGAAATATTGGCGGCACTTTTTCAGGAAGGATGTCGACTTCATAGATGGTAACATTATTGACAATCGTAGATTCATAGGCTATATGGTCGACCGTCGCCTTTACCTTTATTTCAGGATATGCATCCAAGCTGATAATTGCTGCCTGACCAAGTTTTACTTTCCCGATATCAGTCTCATCGACCTGGGCCTGAACAATGAGGCGATCCGATAATACGATAACAGCATCGCTGGGAGTCACCGTTTGTCCGGGTTCTACAGCCCGCACGATTACTTCGCCATTGATAGGGGCTATAAGCGGCGTGGGCTTATACACCTCCTCCCAATACGCCAACTGTTCCTTGTTTTCCGCCCTGGCGGCATCCAAAAGAGCGGCCCTTTCCGTTGAGCTCATCAATGCCAAGGTCTGGCCGACCTCTACGCGATCGCCTTCATGAACCAAGACCTTTTCAACCCTTCCGCTGATCGGCGGCTTTATCTCCAAGCGGTTTTGAGGCTGCACAGTGCCTGTTGTCGATATTACGGTTTGGATTGTGCCGTAAACGGGGTTTATCAGTTGTATGGTCTCAGTCGCGGACTGTTTTCGTTTTGAGACGATTGCCAAAAACATAATCACAAGGAAGGCAATCACTATGCTGATAATTATGATCCATTTTTTATTCCGCATACTCTAATGTCCCTCCTTGCGCCTGGATCCACTGGGCTTCCGCAATAACTGCTGCGGCCTGGGCATCCACATAAGATTTTTGGGCCTGTACCAAATTATCCTCGATGATGGTCCAGTTATCAAATGAGACGAGGCCGTTTGCATACTGCGCTCGTGCTATCCGCGCTCGTTCTTCATACGCTTGCAGGAATTTTTTCTTCACTGCAACTGTATCTATCGCATTCTGCCAGGTTGTCCAGGATTGTTCTAAGGTCAGGATGACGCCGTCGCGGCCGCTCCTCTCATCAGCCTGCGCTTGGTTTAATATGGCCCTGGCTTTAGAAACCTCTGCCCACCGGCGGCCGCCTTCGAAGAGGGGAAAGGTGAGAGTTATGCCAACTGCCCATTCATCCCGGTCTGGAGGCCAATCAGAATCAGTTCTCCCCCTATTGGCTTGGGCGTAAACCTGAGGGAAGAACCCCGCCTTCGCAGATTTTAGATTAAACTGCGCCGCTTCTTTTTGGGAAACCAGGATTTCTAGAGAAGGGGTGCTTGCCGACAAGGCTTCAACATTAGGTTTCTCTCTTTTTACATTAGTGCTCTCAAGATCTCCTGTTACCCGTATTGGCTTTGATTCCGTTCGGCCTAATTCCTTATTTAATTGCCTTTGGGCTACGGTCATAGTACGCCCTGCCTGCGTCACATCAAATTCAGCTTGAGCTGAATTTGCCTGGGCTGTCAATAACGAACCTCTATGTTCCCTCCCTCCCTCATAAAGCAATCCTACCAACTCTGCGTTCTGCTTTCGCCTCGTGAGGATATTTTCTGTAATCGTTAAGAGTTGCTGGGCTTTTAAAAGCTCAGTAAAGGCGGTCCGCAATCTCAACCTGATATTGGATGAAGTTACCTTATAGTTATATTGTGCTGATTTGACGTTCTTTGCAGCAGCTGCTATATCATAGGGAGTCTTGAGGCCGTCAAAGAGCAACTGTTGCGCTGTGACACCGTATGAATACGTATCAGTTGTTTTTATTGTATCAGAATTTGAGGTTCTTTCACTCAATTCAGTGCTTATCTGAGGCAACATATTGCTTATGGTAATTGTTTTATTTGCTTTAGCCTGATTTACGACTTCTTCAGCTGAGAGTAAGTCTGGATGATTCTTACGCGCCTCTGCGACGCATTCTCCCCAGGTAAGCACCTCTTTAGCTCCTACCCCATCCAGAAAACAACCACTGCAGAAAAACACTATTGTTAGGAATAGTATATACCTTTTCATTTCTTTTCTCTCTTTCTGCTTCATTTATCCATATATACTATTTTTTTCCTGTTGGAAAGATTGGTGTATCAATAAGGAGCAGTTGATAGGGCCGAGTGGTCTGAATACACTACGACACGCATATGCGGGTTTTTCTGATTCTTCCAGAGGGCGATTCGGCAATCTAGCTTCTCTTATCGTTGTTTCTCCTTCATTAAGACACCAGCACAGGAAAAAGGTTTAATTAACCTATTGATAATTCTTACACAATGCAGGGGATCAAGACAAGGTGAAGCTTTTTATTAAAAGAAGGGCTAAAAATGACGTCTCTTCTTCCTTATTAGACTATTGACCTTTTATTGTCCGGTTATCTCTTTGATAAACGTGCTTAACTGACCCCTACCATATACCTCAAAGGGGTGGCGTTTGGTGGCATCCCGGTGCCATTTTACCAATCTTATTGCATCATGAGCTATTTCGATAACCGTGATGCCATCAGTATAGAGTGCACATCCGGCGTTGAAATAACAGGGTAGTGGTTTTCCATGGGGATCAATGGGGCCGATATCCCGCTTTCTGCGCCTTTCCTCTTTCTGTTTATGATGAAGCTCTTCGATCTTCGTCCGATTCCTCTGCACCAGCTTTGTATCGGAGAGATGAACAGCGATCTCTGCTTCGAGCTCAGCGATCTTCTCCCGCAACCGTTCTATATGCGATTTCGAAGCGAAGATAGCACGGTGGGAGTGGCCGCAGATAAGGATTGTTTTTGCACTCTTTGCCCACGTGTACATGATCCGCTCATAGTTTTTCGTTATTTGAGATTGTGTAGCTGACGTCGGACGGTCGAGTTTATAGTACGGCTCTATCTTTCTATAT
>CAZFIR010000021.1:0-9125 GCA_964519535.1 uncultured Thermodesulfobacteriota bacterium
CCGCGGCACAGTTGCAGGTACCTGCATGAGCGGCACGGCTCAGGAGCTGTTTGTGTCCAGCGGCGAAACTGTTCAAAGGCATGACCAGTGTTCCACACCTGCGGCAGATCATCTGCCCGTCCGGCTGTCTTTGTGGCGAAGCTGCACGCCTTTATCCGGCCATCGGGAAGGATTTCGATGATCTCGTTCGCGCCCACGCACCCTTCACCGGCAAACAGGCGTAGCGTCTCCTCGTCAGGATGGTGCCAGTAGATAAAGGGCATCATGGCGCAGTCGCAATGGCAATACAGATCGTATCGAAGGGTCAGCTCTGTGAGATAAGGATAGAACTGCATGCGCTGCTGGGGGGTGAGGCGCAGCGATTCGTACACCGATTGCGCTCGACCAGCAGGTTTCAACCGCAAAAAGATCACATCGCGCACCCCCAGTCTGGTTGTGAACCGGACCAGTTCTTCTAAGTGGTCGAAATTGGTACGGCATACAACACAATTTACACCCACCGCGATTCCGTATTTTGTCAGTAATGTTAATGCACGTGCTGCGTGCTCAAAGCCGTCCGCACCCCGCACGGCCTGATATTGCTCACCGATACCGTCCAGGCTTACGTGGATGTGACTGAAAACACGGCAACGACGCGCAGTCTGGCGATCAATGTAAAAGCCGTTTGTTGTCAGCGTTGGAACAATAGCCCGTTGCCGAGCATACTCGGCCAATTCAAAGAGATCCTCGCGGGCCAAGGGTTCTCCACCACCAAAGGCGACTGTAAAGACCTGCATCTGCGCTAACACGTCCAGCACGCCTTTCGCTTCTGTGGTTGGAAGTTCACAAGACGACGCTATGCCAGCCGCGTTATAGCACGTCCGGCAACCCATTGGACAACGGTGTGTCACAGCAAAGTGAGCGGTGATCGGAGCTGAGAGATGAGCTCTCCTGACGTGCCAAAGCGGCGAATCGGCGAACCCCAACCCCTGCATATACTCCTGGTCCACATAGACTGTAGCTGCGGGCTTTTTCAGCGCGATGATCCCGCCGAAGGGTTCGTATCGTGCTCTCATCTCTTCCATGAGGTCTGGGTCTTCATGAATTTTATCATATGATAGACGATCTCGTTGGCGGGGACAGTTACCCCATACTGTTTCCCCAGTTCTACGATGGCACCGTTGTGGGCGTCGATCTCGGTCCGCTTTCCGACACCAAGGTCCTTAAGCATAGATCAGGGCTTTCATCGCAGTCATACCTCCCATAACGGGTATATGGATTTATAGAACTCTTTTCGCCATATTGTCAAGTATTTGCTGCTTTTTTGCCAAAATTATGGAGATATGGGGGGTTGATTAAAGAATTATAACCAGATATCATTAACACTATGATTTAATCAATATTTACCGGCAACAAATTATGTCAAATTAAGTATTTGTAATATAATGATTTTTTTTGTTTTATGCTTTCGTTCGTAAAAAAATACCTTGACATTAGCTTTTAGAGCCTTAAAATATTCATAGTATGAACAAATTAGCGTCCAACGTCAATGAAGAGCTCCTCAGCTATCAGGCCCAGAAATTACAGGGCCTGATTACCGAGATGCTGAAGTGCTGTGAGGATAGAAAGTTTTTTGAATCAACGAAGTTTGGACTCCCCTATGCGGAACTGAGGTGTCTGCTGTTGTTCGGTGGGGAGCGATATTTGACTTTGAAGGGTATCGCCCAAAAATTGGAAGTTGCCAAGAGCCGCGTCACCAAGATTGTCAACGGGCTCGTTGCAAAAGGGCTGGTAAAGCAGGTTGATGATCCCCATGACTCGCGGGTACGGTTGATCAGCTTAACGCCTGCAGGGATCGAGAAGGCTCGGGAGATAGCGGCCTTTCAGCGAGAGCTCCATCGCCAGATATTGTTGCACTTGGACGCAGACGAGAGAAAGGGCATATTCTCATACCTTGAGTTGCTCAGGTCGGCTATGGAGGCCGTCAAGGAGCAGTTGGTGTGAGGTTAACCAAGAGTGCCATACAAAAGTGACATTTTACTAGGAGGAGGGTATCATGAAAGAGGGGAAAGAAAAGAACCTGGAGAAGCAAGGTGCAGGGCCAGAGAATAGACTCGTCCTGATCTGCTTTAGCGGCGACCTGGACAAGGCGCTGGCGGCCTTCGTTATTGCCACCGGGGCAGCTGCCATGGGCATGGATGTGGTGATGTTTTTCACCTTCTGGGGAACGCCTCTGCTCAGGGACAAAAAGAAGAAGGTCGGGGGCAAAGATCTCATGGGAAAGATGTTCGGCGCCATGCTGCCCAAGGGAGTCAGCAAGGTAAAGCTTTCTCAGATGAACATGGGTGGTATGGGAACGGCGATGATGAAATCCCTGATGAAAAAAAAGAATGTTGCGTCCTTGGAAGATATGCTAGCATTGGCCGCAGAGATGGGGGTAAGGATCTTTATCTGCGAGATGTCCATGGATTTGATGGGATTCAAGCGTGAGGAGATGATCGATTATCCCGACATGATCTTCTGTGGTGTCGCCAAGATGTTGGAGGAGGCGCAGAACAGCAAGATACAGTTCTTTATATAACACCGTGAGCGTTGAGAGGAGGTTTGCGATGAGTGCAGATATCAAGGTCGACAAGGTCATGGATCTGAAGGGCATGCCGTGCCCTATGCCGGTGGTGAAAGTCAGCAAAGGGATCAAGGAGATAGAGGTCGGCCAGGTGATTGAGGCCCACACCACTGACCCCGGTGCTTTGGCTGACTTTCCTGCGTGGGCGAGGATGAGCGGGAACGAGATCCTCAAGACCGATCAAGACGGAGACGTCATTAAGTTTTACATCAAGCGGAAGGCGTAGATTTGTTGCAGGTGCCCCCGTTCAGGGGGCACCGGTGTTTAGTGCTTAACAAAGGAGGCGTCCGTGGAGATCGTTTATTATATCGTATTAGTACCCATGGTCTATTTAGCCTGTGCGGTCTTTGTGGTGGGTACCGTTATCAGGCTTGTCAAGATCCTTCTGGAACCGAAGCACCCCACGACGCTGCAGATTTATCCTGAAAAACGGCCCCGGTGGCTCTGGGCCCTGGGCGACACCTTCTTGTTGCCTACGGTCAGGAGGCACAAGCCGTTCTTTTGGGTCGTTTTAATGCTGTTTCACCTCGCTTTCCTCCTCATCATTATCGGACATATAGAATTGATCGCTGAGATTAAACCCTTCCAGATCATCCCTCATGAGGTCTTTTTGGGAGGGGGCTTTGTCGGCCTGGTCCTGTGTCTCGCTGTCCTCTATTTCCTCTTCAGACGTTTTGTTTCCCCCACGAGGGATCTGTCTGTCCCTGAAGACTACTACCTGCTCATCCTGTTGTTCCTCACCGTCTTGTTTGGAAGCCAGATGGATTGGGCCCGGCGATGGTACGGATACGATAGTCTGTCCGTTGATGGCTATCGAGAGTACCTTTTCAGCCTCCTCGCTCTCAAGCCGTACGTATCATCCGATCTGACCGCGCCCGGACATTCTTTCATGCTGCTCTTGCACGTATTCTTTGCCAATCTGTTCCTTATGTTTTTTCCCTTCAGTCAATTCATGCACTCGGTTTTTTCTTTGCCGATGAATAAGCTGAGACGGGGGTAACCATGGACAAAAAGACACGGGATGACTTACTGCAGCTCTTTCAGAGCAAATTGGATGAGGCCATGCGTTTGTACCTGGAGCAGTGTACCAGGTGCGGGCTCTGCACCGAGGCCTGCCATGCATACGCATCCATGGGGAAGATCAAATATATCGCTGCGTATCGGCACGAGATCGTCCGCAGGATCTACAAGCGATATTTCAAGGGCAGAGGAAAGATATGGCCATCGGTGGGGGAGGCCAAGGAATTGAGCGAGATGGCCCTCGAAGAGTTGTATGAAGCTGCCTACTCGTGCACGGGCTGCCGGCGCTGCATGATGTACTGCCCCTTTGGGATCGACACCCAGATGCTCATGTCCATCGCCAAGCTGCTTCTTATCGGCGCCCATACGGAGCCGGAGGTCCTGACGATGCTTGCCGATACCTCCATCGAAAAGGGGAAATCCCTGGATCTTTTTAAGGAGAGTTTTCTCACCGGTATCAAGAAGCTGGAGGCTGAGGTTGTCAAAAAGTGGCGGGTAGAGGCGGGTGAGACAGCCATCCCTGTCGATGTCGAGGGCGCCGATCTTCTGTATGTGGCCCTGGCCGGTGCCCACTCCATCGTCTCGGCAGCAGCGGTCTTCGATGCGGCAGGAGAGAACTGGACCTTGAGCTTTTTTGAAGCGGTCAACTTCGGCGCATTCGTCGGGGACCCGACCAAGACAAAACTGATCTTGGATCGCATTATCAAGGAGGCCAAACGGCTCAAGGTCAAGGAGGTCTGCATCTGTGAGTGCGGAACGGCGTACCGTGTCATGAAGCAGTTGTCCGGGAAACAACCCTTTGAGGTCTCAGCAATCACTGAGGCGCACGCCCGATATCTCAGAGAGGGTCGTATCAAATTAGACAAGTCAAAGTTCAAGAAGCAACCCATTACCTATCATGACCCCTGCCAGATAGCCAGGAATGGGGGGGTCATCGATGAGGCGCGCTATGTGCTGCAACACCTCACCGATGATTTTCGGGAGATGTCGCCCGATCCGCGGTATAACTGGTGCTGCGGCGGCGGTGGGGGATTGGTCGCCATGGGCGACGAGACCCTTGATTTTCGGATGAAATCAGCCCGGGTCAAGGTCGATCAGGTCAAAGAGACCGGTGCGAAGATCCTTGCTACTGCCTGTGAGAACTGCCATGCGCAGCTCAACGATCTCAACGACCATTATAAGATGGGGGTGGACGTCCAGTTCCTCTCTTCCCTCGTCGCCGATGCCCTGGTGCAGTAATACGGTGTGTCTTAAGGGGTCGCTATATCGCCTGCTATTTTTCTTTCTCTCCGAGAGAGGTAAACTTCAATGAAGAAGATCGAGAATTCTGGGCATGCATTGAGCAAAATGCGATCAGCTCGCGGAGCGAGCCAAAGACGCCGTCAAAGAGCTGGCCGTGGAGGCTGAGGTGGTCAGGGTCCAAGATATTACAGCCATCACCAACTACGGCGTTCTAATAACCCCTGCCCTCGTGGTGGACGGAGTGGTGAAGGTAGCAGGGAGGTTGCCAAAGACAGAAGAGATCAAGGAATGGATTAAGTGAATTACGACGAGCAAGCTAGCATGATCCTTTTGTTCAAAAAATTGTGTGTGGACACGACATCAATACAATATATAATCTAAATCAGTTTGATCCTCACGATGTTCTATTGTTAGCTATGGTTAAATATGAAGAGATGGGAAGGGTATCATGAGATGTAATGGAGTGGACCTGATGAAGAGAGGATTGATTATCTTGTTGATCTTCATGTTGTCCATCTCTCTGAGTCTTGGGGGATGCAGTCGGGGGCCTTCACGTACCATTGTGGCGGAGATAAATGGGCAGCGGATCACGGTGCAAGATGTCCATGAAGAGCTGGCAAGGGTACCTGCGGATATGCGTGCCGTCTACGAGCAGAACCCTGGGGAGGTCCTTGACCGTTTGATCTCCTTGACGCTGCTGCTCCAAGAAGCCAAGCGCACGGGGCTGGTGGATTCTGCAGATTTGAGGGGCCTCGATAAGCCACAAGTTCAGGAGGGCATTCGGCGTCTTTTGGAGATGGAGGTTCAGGGTGCGGCCGAGGTCACGGACCAGGAGGTGGCAGCCTTCTACCGGCAGTACCGGGACCAGATGCAGGGAAAATCCCTCTCCGATGTCCGCGAGGCAATCCGCGGCATGATCCTTGAGCAGAAACAGCAACAAAGGATCAACGATTTGGTGGCGAGGTTGCGCACTCAAGCCGCCATCACGGCATACCCTGAGCGGCTCCCCCAGCCACCCCAGCCGCCCCTAGAGGCCTCAACGGCGGACGACTTCCGTGCGGACCTGCAAAGCGGGCGTCCCACAATAGCCGATTTCGGATCGAACCGCTGCATACCATGCATCCGCCTCAGGCCTGTACTGCGGGCGCTGAAGGATGCCCACGGTGATCGCATCAATGTGGTATTCATGGAGGTCAACGACAACCGGGACCTGGCTCTACGATATCAGGTGCAACTGGTCCCCACCGTGATCTTTTTCGACGCGAAGGGTCACGAGGTGCAGCGGAAGATGGGATTTATGGACCGCAATGCCATAGAGAAGATCTTGTACGACCTCAAGTTCTTGGGAGGATAGGATGGACGCCTTGCTGGCAGGACTGGTTCGGCTTGTGGAGACGAACCCATGGATCGCGCCGTTCGCATCATTTCTCGGAGGTCTCCTCACCGCCTCCAACCCGTGTGTGTTGGTCATGATTCCGCTCGCTATGGCCTATGTGGGGGGGTATGACAAGTCCCTGAACTGGCGATATAGCCTTTTTCTCTCCCTGGTCTTTGTCGTCGGCCTGAGCATGACCTTTACGGTCCTGGGGGTCATTGCCGCCTCTATGGGGAGTCTCCTTGGTGATGTGGGAAACTTCTGGGCGTATGCCGTAGCAGGGGTGTGTCTCGTTATGGGTCTTCATCTCTTGGGGGTATTGAACCTTGAAGTTCCCCTGCCGAATCTATTGAGGTCCCCCAAGAGGGGCGTACTCGGCGCCCTTCTGCTGGGGCTTTTGTTCGGTGTGGTCTCAACGCCCTGTGCCACCCCTATCCTGGCGGTCCTGTTGGTATATATTGCCTCTAAGGGGAGCTACGCCTATGGGGCCTTGCTTCTTTTTTTCTACGCACTCGGTCACTGTTTCTTCATCGTGCTCGCCGGGACTTCCATGGGCATGGCGAAGGCACTCCTCGAATCACGGGGCCTCCAGAAGGCAAGCCTCGTGCTGCAAAAGGCAGCCGGGGTCGTCATCATCCTGGTCGGACTCTTATTTCTCGGGAGCAGCCTATGAATGCTGAACGTCAACAGGCAAAGGAGCGTATGATGCAACGCAGACATTGACCTATGTACTCCACGACGATACTGTCGATAGGAGTGATCCTGTACGAAAACACGCCAACATGCCTCCGCGCGGAAGCGCGGGGAGGTTCACTCTAATAATTGGAGGGTCTGTTACTGATCACGACCAGGTGTCTATGCCCCACACGACCACGCGCAACGTCATAGATCCGGAGAGTCGGGTCTTGCTTGAGCGTGTTGTACGCCTTTTCCTGTAAGATACAGAATACCCTTCCCGATGAGCGGAGGAATGCTTTGAGCGCCTCCTCGTCCTCGAAACGTATCATTCGATTATAGCCGGTATAGTAGTTATAATCGGCCCCCTCGATCCCGTAGACCCCCAGTTGATCGTCAGGTCCCATCATTTTGACCACTGTCTGGGACAGGGGACGGGCCGATTTATAGCGGTTTATCTCCGGGAAGACGCGGAAGACCCCATAAAGACTAAAGATGAACATCATGGCGACGATAATAAAGAAGGTGAGGGCCTTTCGATTTGAGCGATAGCTGAAAAAGGCAAGAAGGCTTCCCCCTCCGAATATCGCAGCGGTGCTCAAACCGATCTCGAGGGCATTGGAGAGGTAACGATGGCCGAATTTGGGGGCCATAAAGGGTGCTGCAGCCCCCGTAACAAAGAGTACGCAAAGGAGGAGCAAAAGGGGCCAGGAGAGAAGCCTCGGGTCTCCCTCTTTTTTGCTCCCCACGTCGGCCCAGAACTTGCCGACCATGAGGGCAGCCGCGGGATAGATTGGCAGGATATAGAGCTCCCTCTTTGCCTGGGCAAGGGAGAAAAAGAGAAAGATTGATGCAAACCACAAGAGGAGAAAGATCATCTCTTTTTTCTCCTTTGCCTTCAGACCATAGATAATGGCGGAGGGCACGAAGATGGTCCAGGGGAGAAAATCAGCGGGGAAGTTCCAGAGATAGTAAAAGAAGGGCTCCCGGTGGCCAAAGGTCACAAAGAATGTCGAGGCGGTCTTTTGAAAGAGCAGGCCGAGTAGGTAATCCTCCCCTCCTTTGAGATAGGCGAGGTAAAGCCATCCACCGATCATGGCCACAAAGAGGGCTATTCCCGGTAGATGCGCTGGATCAACAAAAAATTTAAGCCTCCTTTGCCAGAGGAAGTATCCGCCGACGGCGAAAAAGGGTACGATCAGCGCCGGGTAGAGCTTCGTGAAAAACCCCAGGGCCATCGCACCATAGGCAAAGAGATAGTACAGGGGGCGCCATCGCTGCTGCTGATATCCAACGTAAAACAAAAGGATGGCAAGGGTCGTGAAGAAGGTAAGGGTGATATCGAGGTCCGCCCGCCTCGCGAGCCAAAAGAACTCCCCGCTGGTGGCGAGCACAAGGGCGGCGAAAAAACCCACCCGTTCGTCAAAGAGCCTTTTGCCGAAGAAAAAGACCAGGATGAGGGTAAGGAGCCCGAAAAAGGCCGAGGGGAGGCGGGAGGCAGTCTCATTCATTCCTCCGAGCCCCTTTGCCGCCCCGGCGATCAACCAGAACAAGAAAGGGGGTTTGTCATAGTATACAGCGCTGTTCAGGTGCGGGATAATCCATCCCTCTCCCTGCAGCATTTCCTTGGCCACCTGGGCATAACGGGGTTCGTCAGGGTTCCACAGGTTCCAGCCACCTAGATAAGAGAAGAAAAGGACCCCCCCAAATATAGCGAGGATGATAATATACAGCGTTGTCTTCTTCATCAGCAACCCTCCATGCATAAATTGAAGAAATCACTAACCACCTTTTCGCCGGCCATAGAGTCGCACCGTGAGGTAAAGGAGGACTATCAGGAAACTCAAAACCACTGCAACGATCACTATGCGGTGTAGATAGGCTGCTACAATCTCTTGATTATTCCCCACCCAGTAACCCACTAAGGCCAGGGTTGCCACCCAGATTCCAGCCCCCAACCCTGTAAATAGACAAAACAAGGCCAGGTTCATCCTCGTCACCCCGGCGGGAAGGGAGATATATTGGCGGATTCCTGGCAAAAGCCTCCCCACAAAGGTGGTGATATGGCCATGTACATCGAAGAAACGCTCTGCCTTATCGAGGGATCTCTTGCTGATCAATAGATAGCGCCCATACCTCTCGAAGAAGGGTCTGCCAAGTTTCAAGGCTATCCAGTAGTTGAAGAGTGAGCCTAATAGGCTTCCCAAT
>CAZFIR010000022.1:0-5895 GCA_964519535.1 uncultured Thermodesulfobacteriota bacterium
GGCTGATGAACAGCCTCAAAAAACCAAGGAGGTATGGACAATGCCTGAGTTTCATGTTGACATAGGGCCACAATACGAAGGTGAGAGGGTGAGGAAAGAGGACCTCCACGTGGAGTTTGGGGGTCCGAAGGTGCCGTACAAAGCCGAGTTAGTCCTTATGAAGGGGCTCGATGAGGTGGAGGACGGCAAGGTGGAGATCGTGGGCCCCGATCTGAGCGATATGCAAGAGGGAGGCAGCTACCCCCTCTTCGTCGAGATCTTCGTAGCGGGAGAGAAGTTGGAAAAGGATATGGAACCCGTTGTCGAGCGCAGGCTGCACGACTTCTGCAACTACATCGAGGGCATCTACCACATGAACCAGCAGGATGATATCTGGTATCGCATCAGCAAGGATGCCTTTAAGAAGGGGTTCACCTCCTTGAAGGAGTTCGGCGAAATCCTCATCTTCGAGTACACCTCGGACATCGATATCATCGAGCGGATGCAGGTCACCTTTTATACCGAAGAGGCGAAGGTCAAAGAAAAAGTGGAGATGGCCCGAAAGATCTATGAAGAGCGGCGGGCCCGGGCCAGGGGGTTGAAGGAAGACGACGTAGATGAGTTCTACGGCTGCGTCCTCTGTCAGAGCTTTGCTCCGACCCACTGTTGTATCATCACCCCGGAGCGGATCGCCAACTGTGGGGCCATCAACTGGTTCGATGGCAGGGCGGCCTCAAAGATGGACCCCGAGGGCCCCATCTTTCAGGTGCCCAAGGGCGAGACCATCAGCGTCTTCAAAGGTGAATATAGCGGTGCGGATGAGACCATTCAGGAGCGGTCCCTCGGGTCTGTTGAACAGGTATGGATCCATAGCGCCATCGAGTACCCCCACACCTCGTGCGGCTGCTTTCAGGCCCTCTACTTCTATATCCCTGAGGTGGACGCCTTTGGCATCGTGCACCGAGACTTCAAGGGCGACACCCCGCTGGGGATGCCCTTTTCCACCATGGCTGGTGAGGCCAGCGGTGGGAGGCAGGTAGAGGGGATGTGCGGTATGGCCCTGGAATATATCCATTCGCCCAAGTTCTTCCAGTACACCGGCGGGATGAAACGGGTGGCCTGGATGCCCAAGGAGGTCAAGGAACGCTTCAAGGATGCCATTCCGGAGGACCTCTACGCAAAGATCGCCACAGAAGAAGATACCACCGACCCCAATGCGTTGGGCGAATGGCTGAGTCAAAAGGGGCATCCATGGATCAGCGGTGAGGCCCAACAGGAACTGGAGGAGCGCATAGCCAAAGAAGGTTAGTAGCAGGCAAAAAACTTACGGGAGGATCGCGATGGCCGTCAAGGGGACAGATCTGGTAAAGCTTATGCCGAAGAAGCAGGGGTGTAAGGAATGCGGGTTTCCCACCTGCTTCGCCTTTGCCATGAAATTGGCCACCGGGGGTACAGAGGTCAGCGCCTGCCCCCATCTCTCCGATGAGGTGCGGGAGCAGGTAGAGGAGCTGCTTGCGCCACCCATCCGGCCGGTCACCATCGGTAAGGGTGAAAAGGCCGTGTTGATCGGTGATGAAGAGGTGATGTATCGACATGAGAAGACCTTCTTCCACCCGCCGGGCATCGGTGTCCTCGTCTCCGATACCGAGGATGAAAAGGAGATAGAGCGGAAGATTAAGGCCTTGGAGGAGATGCAATTTCTCTGGATCGGCCGCACCTTACAGGCCGATCTGGCTGCCTTGCAATGCGTCTCAGGTGACACGGGGAAGTTCACCGCCTTGGTGAAGAAGGTCGTTGAGATGAACGACGCCCTTCCCCTGGTCCTGATGGCCGATTCGATCGACATCCTGTTGGCCGGTCTGGAGGCCTGTGGCAAGGAGAAGAAACCCCTCCTCTACGCCGTTACCGAGAAGAATATCGATGAGGCAATCAGCAAACTGGGCGGGGCCGAGATCCCATTGGCCGTCAAGGCCGAGGGCTTGGAGAAGCTTTCCGCCCTGACCGAAAAGCTGAAAGAGGCAGGGCTTCAAGACCTGGTCCTGGATACCGGTTCCCGCACGCAGTGGGAGGCTGTTCGGGATCAGATCCTTATTCGCAGGGCCGCCCTCAAGCAGGGATTTAAACCGTTGGGCTATCCGACCATCACCTTCCCCTGTCAGATGGCGGATGAGCCGCGAAAGGAACTGGCCGCCGCCGCTTCCCTGCTGACGAGGTATGCGGGGATCATCTGCCTGTCCGATCTGCGCGAGGATGTCCTCTTTCCGCTCGTGGTGCTCAGGATGAATATCTACACCGATCCCCGGGTGCCCATGGCCGTGGAAGCCAAGATCTATGAGCTCAATCAGCCGACCGACCAGTCGCCGGTACTGCTTACCACGAATTTTGCCCTTACCTACTTCTCGGTGGCCAATGAGATAGAGGCGACCAAGGTCCCTGCTTATCTGATCATTCAGGACACCGAGGGGTTGAGTGTGCTTACCTCGTGGTCTGCGGGGAAGTTTAACGGAGAGACAGCAGGGGAGTTCATCAAGAAGAGCGGGATAGAGGGTAAGACCAAGAACAGGAAGATCGTCATCCCGGGACTTCTTGCCCGGATAAGGGGAGAATTGGAAGATGAACTCCCTGGATGGGAGATCATTGTAGGTCCCAGGGAAGCGGCTGGCATTTCCTCCTTCCTGCCAGAACTGGCGGGGAAGGCCTAGATATCACTAGGATGATGGAGGAGCTGCAGGAGCTGCTCAATTCTTATCCGGCGAATAGACGCTTCCTCTTACGCATCCTACAGGTGGTTCAGCACACAAGGGGTTTTCTCTCCGAGGAGGCCTTGGCAGAGGTGGCCCGTCATCTCGAGATCTCGGCCGCCGAGGTCTATGGGGTGGCTACCTTCTACAACCAGTTTCGCTTCATCCCCTATGGCAAACACCATGTCGTGGCATGTTTGGGCACGGCATGTCACGCCATGGGAGGCCAACTCATCCTGGATGCCTTTGAGCGGGAGCTGGATATCAAGGCCGGGGAAATAACCCTGGACCATGAGTGGTCTTTGGATCGCGTGGGGTGCATCGGCTGCTGTACCAAGGCGCCGGTTGTGGTGATGAACGACGCCATCCATGCCCGGATGACCCCCTTCAAGGTGGAGGAGGTACTTGCAGGGTTGGGTTTGAAGAGGAACAAGGACTCAGAAGGTGAAGAAACAGGTGCAAGGGAACCTCAATGATTTCCAACAAAGGGCACAAGAAAAATGGGAGGCTTTGGAGGAGAACGCCCTTACCGTGCGCATCGGGACCCCCACCTGTGGCCGGGCAGCAGGGTCTCTGGATACCCTCCAGACATTTCGAGAGCGGATAGCAAAAGAGGGTGCTGAGGCCCATATCATCGAGGTAGGATGTATGGGCCTGTGCTTTGCCGAACCCCTCGTCATGATCCACAACCCTCAATCCGGTCTCCCCCCCATCTTGTATGGCCCTATTACCCACGAACATGTCCAGCGGTTGGTGGAAGGTATTGTCCTGGGGGATGATCCCTGTCTGGAACTGGCCCTCGGTACGGTGGAGTTCAAGGAGGATGGGACCCCTTATATTCCTGAGATGCCCCGTTTCGAGATCGAAGAGCGGTTGGCCCTCAGAAACTGCGGCTACATCGATCCCCTGAATATCGAGCACTACCTGGCACGAGGAGGATATCTCACCCTGCACAAGACCCTGGGTATGGCCCCGGAGGAGATCATCAGTGAGGTGGAACTGGCGCGGCTGCGGGGTCGAGGAGGTGCTGGATTTCCCACTGCCCGAAAGTGGAAGATTTGCCGCCAGATGGGAGAAGAGCCGAAGTATCTCATCTGCAATGCAGACGAAGGTGACCCAGGGGCGTTTATGGACCGGGTGGTCCTGGAGAGCGATCCCCATTCTGCCATCGAGGGGATGGTTATCGCCGCCCATGCCATCGGCGCCTCCCAGGGGTTTATATATACGCGGGCGGAATACCCCCTTGTTATGGAACACTTGAAGGTCGCCCTCTCCCAGGCCAGGAAGTTCGGGGTGTTGGGAGAGAACATACTCGGCAGTGGTTTCAGCTTTGATATGGAACTGGTGGGAGGGGCAGGGGCCTTTGCGTGTGGTGAAGAGACGGCAATGATCGCCTCTATTGAAGGGCAAAGAGGCATGCCCAGGCCTCGTCCCCCTTACCCTGCAGAATATGGTCTGTACGGGGAGCCGACGGTGGTGGACAATGTAAAGACCTTTGCCTTGGTGGCGCGTATCATGGAGCAGGGAGGTGAGTGGTTCAGCCAGTTGGGTACCCCTCACAGCAGCGGGACCGCGGTCTTCGCCCTGGCCGGCCGCGTAGAGCAGATCGGCCTGCTGGAGGTCCCCATGGGGACGACCCTCCGGGAGGTCATATTCGATGTCGGGGGTGGGATCCCTGAAGGGAGGCGCTTCAAGGCCGTTCAGATCGGCGGGCCTGCCGGCGGGTGTCTCCCTGAAAGCTCCCTGGATTTGCCCGTGGACTACGATTCCCTCCAGGAGGCAGGGGCGATCATGGGTTCAGGCGGGATGGTCGTCCTGGATGAGAACAACTGTATGGTGGAGACTGCCCGCTTCTTCGTCGATTTTCTTTCCCGCGAATGTTGCGGCAAGTGTACCATGGGTAGGTTAGGGGTCAAACAGATGCTCCTCATTCTAGAAGATTTTGTGAAGGGTGAGGGGGTTGAAGAGGACCTCGATTTGCTTGAAGGATTGGCCCGGGATGTTGGTGAGGGGTGCCTTTGCCACCTAGGCGGCAGTGCCGCCAACCCCGTGCTGACCACCCTGCGCTACTTCCGCGATGAGTATGAGGCCCATGTTCGGGAGAAGCGGTGTCCTGCCTTGGTGTGCAAGGATCTCATTACCTATTATATTGTCCCGGAGAAGTGCGAAAAGGGGTGTGAGCATTGTGTCCTCACCTGCCCCACGGAGGCCATCGTCACCGACGAACGGACGCGGACCAAGCGAATCGTGCAGGATAAATGCGTCAAGTGTGGGACGTGTCTCGATGTCTGCCCCCCTGAATACAGTGCGGTGATCAAGGTCTCGCCCCCTGACAAGGTGAAGGAACTGGAGGAAGAGGCCAGTGCCTGAAAAGAATTCTGTCGAGATCACCATCGATGGGCAGAAGGTGCGGGCCGAGGAAGGGGAGAAGGTCCTCTGGGCTGCCCTCGCCGCAGGGATAGAGATACCGCACCTGTGCGCCATCAAGGAGGCGGAACCGCCCCTTGGGACGTGCAGGCTCTGCCTCGTGGAGGTCGAGGGGCGAGGGGTAGTCGCCTCGTGTGTGGAACCTGTCAGAGAGGGGATGGTGGTCCACACGGACGGAGAGCGTGCGCTGGCCCTGCGCAGGAGGGCCATGGAGCTCCTGCTCGCCGATCACCCCTTGGCGTGCAAGGACTGCGTCAAAAAGGGTAAGTGCGATTTCCTCCGGTTGTCTATCTCTATGAAGGTGAAGCGGCCAAAACAACTGCGCCCCTTCCCCCGTGAGGAGCTCCCCGTGGATGCAAGCCACCCCCAGATCATCTTTGATCCCAACAAATGCATCCGGTGCGGGAGGTGTGTGTGGGTGTGCAAGGAAAAGGTGCATGAGGTCCCCTTCGACTTCATAAAAAAGGGCTACGAGATGCGGCTCGCCACCTTTATGAACAGGCCCCTGGGTGAAACCAATTGCACGGGGTGCGGGGAGTGCGTGGCAGTCTGCCCGGTGGCGGCCCTCTGTCTGAAGGGGGAGGAATGAAGAAGAAGTCCACATGGGAGGAGGCCGTGGAACTGGCCCACTCCTCGGCCCAGAAGCGGTTGGGGACAATGGATCCCAAGGGGGTGGCCGAGCGCAGCGCCGCTGTATTGAGCACAGGGGATGAAGGGCAATACCTGAAGCTCACCTTCTTGAACCGAC
>CAZFIR010000023.1:0-4195 GCA_964519535.1 uncultured Thermodesulfobacteriota bacterium
AACTTGATTCAGGGGAAGAAGGCTACGTGACCGATATAACCTGGCGAAATACCACCATCAGGGCGCTTCCGAACAATATGATCATCGTCCCAAATTCCAAATTAGCCTCTACCATTTTCACAAACTATTATCAGCCCCAACGGGAAATGGCAGTCTTGATACAGGTCGGGGTCAGCTACGACAGCGACCTCCAGAAAGTGGAAAAGGTCACCATTGAGGTAGGCAAAGAGGTCATGAAGGAAGTGGAAGGAGGCGTTCCTGAATTTGAGCCGTTTATTCGCTACCATACCTTTGACGATTCTAGCATTAACTTCACCGTTATTTTACGCGCCACAGAGTATACAAGCCAATACCTTATTAAGCACGAGTTCGTCAAGAGGCTCCACGAACGCTACGATAAAGAAGGCATCGTCATCCCATTCCCCATAAGAACGGTCTATATGACAGAGGAAAAAACATGATGACATAGCTTTCCTCCAATTACTCAATACACGTGGAGGACATTGGAGAGATAGTAATGGAAAACCAGCGTAAAACTAAATATACCATCAAAAGAATCGGGGGTTATCTTCACAAACTATCCCCCGTTGTAGATAAAACGGGGAAAGTAATTAACTATGTTACCACCCCCCTCATGGTGGAGCTCAAACCACGGGATATCATGCAGATTATTGTCGGGGCCTCCATCCTTGCCATCCCGGTGGGTTTTACCGAGGAGACATGGAATTTGGGGGAACGGCTCCCCTTGAACAATGTCCTTGCCCTGGCGATTATCTCCATGGTCTTCATCGCGCTGTTCGTCTACTTCAACTTTTACCGGTTTCAACTGAAGGGCTACGTCTTCGAATACATAAAAAGGACCGTTGCTATCTACGCTATTTCCCTCATCGTCGTTGGAATTCTGTTGACCCTTATCGAAAAATGTCCATGGGGCACGGATAACATCTTGGCGTTAAAACGGATGATCATCGTCGCTTTTCCCTCTTCGATGAGTGCGGCAATAAGTGATACGCTTAAATAACCTTTACTGTGTCTTTACACGAACACGCCACAATATATATGCATACGCTAACCCCGAAGATCAAAGCCAAAATTATACCGGAGCAATGATCATATGAAAAAAATAATGAGAAAGTTACTTGCCGGGCTGGCAACCATTCTGCCCGTGGTGATCACGGTCTATGTGCTTTACTGGTTGGCCACGTCAGCGGAAAAATTCCTCGGCAGGTTGATTAGACTGGCTCTCCCCGAAGGCTGGTATTGGCCCGGTATGGGGATTACGGCCAGTGTAATACTCATTTTTATCATCGGCCTCTTGATGCAGGCCTGGATGGTAAGATCGCTCGTTGCCTGGGGCGAGAGAATTGTTTTGAGGATTCCGCTTATCAAAACGGTGTATGGGGCCGTCCGCGACCTCATCAGCTTTGTAACGCAGGGTCACGATTCGGGTTTGCGCCAAGTGGTGGCAATTACAATCGGCGATGCAAATATAAAATTAATCGGCTTTGTCACCCGAGAAGATCTTACCGGGTTCCCCGAAGAGATCGGGGGGCAGGACATGATCGCTGTCTATCTGCCCATGAGCTATCAGCTCGGCGGCTACACCGTTATCGTACCTCGCTCCGCTGTAAAACCCGTGGATATCTCTCTGGAAGAAGCGACCCGTTTCGTCCTCACTGGGGGGGTTGCTGCTGGACCCTCGGCACCACAAAAGACTGCCGGCAAGATCAAGAAATCGTAGTCACCTTCAGCCTTTCACCATCCCAGCCTGCACAAGAAGCTTTCATACAGTACGTTAAAAAACCTTTACAGCCCTCCTTTAACATCTTATAATAAAAGCCCCAATAGAGAAGGGGTTTTGGGGGTCGAATTATAAGAACAAAAAACTCATCTTAACTGCAATCCATAGGGGCACGTGAATGCCACTCACGTTAGAAGCCCACATCACCAAATCAAAAGGTAAGGATGACCAGTATCGTATTCGGCTGGTTGCCCCAGAAGGAAAAGAGCCCGTAGCGGGCAACTTTACGTATCGCCTTGATACCCTTTCCGTGCTGATGGAGCTAGAAGGCTTCGAGCCATCAGCCAGAAACGCCCACGAACGCATCCAGCGCATCCAGGCCTTCGGCAAAGAGCTCTTCCAGCAAGTTTTCACCAGCAAACTGAGCGACCACTACAAAGACCTAAGTAACAGCGCTGACTGGCTCCGTCTTGTAATCCGCATTGACAAGGCTGCCTCTGCATTGGAGCAACTCCCCTGGGAGTTTCTGTACGATGGTGAGGGCTTCATCTCGGCAGGGGCCAAGACCTCCCTGATCCGCTACCCCTTGGATCTCAAAATCAAGGATTCATTGCCTCCGATCAAAGGTCGGCCTCGCATCCTCTGCTTGATCTCCAGCCCCCTGGATTTGGCGGATCATGAGCGGTTGCAGGTGGAACTGGAAAAAGAACGCCTGCTCCAGGCCTTGGACAGGAGCATCGGTGTGGATCAGATTGATGTCGAATTCGAGGACGAAGCCACCTTGGCCAACCTCGAGGCGGCATTGGATGAAGGGGAGTACCATGTCCTGCATTATACCGGCCACGGCCATTTTGACCCAACTACAGGCGGATCATTGCTCCTCGAAGACGAGTCAGGCGATAAGTTGCCAGTGGGATATGAGAAGCTGAAATTTGTCCTGGAAAAGGGTCTTGCCAAAGGCCTGCGTCTGGTGTTCCTCTCAGGTTGCCAGACAGCAAAGACGATGGGCAGGGAGGCATTCTCCGACCTGGCACGACCGCTCCTTCACCTGGGCATCCCTTCGGTTATTGCCATGCAGTACTCGATTACCGATGTTGCCGGCATCCTACTGGCGGAGACCTTCTACAAGTCCCTGGCCCGCGGCGAAGAGATCGACCGTGCCCTGAGCGAGACCCGCCGCCAAGTCTTCCTCAACGACAACCTGGTCGTTCAGGGGGATTTTGCCACTCCTGTGTTGTTTGCTGCCTCCCCGCAATCCTTCGTATCTGTTTCTGAAGCCATGCCCACTGCTGAACCAACGCCCAAGGAGATCTGTCTGGACCTGGCATATCAGGTGCCCTTGCAGCAACTGGGGGCGGCCTTTGTGGGGAGGCGGGGTGAACTGCGCCAGATCAAAAAGGCATTCACCCAGGAGAATCGCCGCGCCGTCATCCTGCACGGCATCGGCGGCATCGGCAAGACAGTCACCGCTACCCAAGCTGCCCTGCGTCTCAGGCGTCAATTCCAGGGGGTATACGCCTTCGATTGCACCGAAGGGGCCCTTACCCCTGAAGCTATACTCCAGCAACTCCATGTCTTCCTCAGCTCCAACAACCAGCGGGTCTTGGAAGAGTTCATCTACCAGCCCTTGCCAAACCCGACCAAGGCCACCTACCTGAGCCAGGTATTACAACAATATCCTTTGCTCCTGATCTTCGACAACATGGAGAGCCTCCTCGACGAGGAGGCCAAGGGCCGGATAGCGGACGAGGATCTAAGGAAATTCTTTAAAATTCTGTTAAACAACACCGCAACAGGAACCAGGTTTCTGTTCACCTCTCGCTATACCTTTAAGATCACCGACGGTCGTTTAGGCCAGGCCTTTCTTGCCATCAACCTAGGGGATCTTTCTCTGCCCGAGGCCCTGCAGATCATGAACAGATTACCCGCCCTCAAAAAAATACATTACGAGCAGAAACAAAAGGTATTCGATAGGCTTGGCGGGCATCCCTACGCCCTCAATATCCTGGATCGTCACTGTGCGGACAGACCAATAGAGACGGTGTTGGCTGATCTGGGAGAGGTGAACCAGGAACTGGCCCGGTTCGCCGCCCTGGAGATTAGCTACTACAAACTCTCCGTACGGGCCAAGGACCTGCTCCATCGCGTAAGCGTCTTCCAGAAGGCCTTGCCGTATGAGGCCATAGAATGGGTGATGGGCGAGCCGGATAAAGCGGCTTGGAAGAAAGCGTTAGCAACGGCCTTTAAACAAGTTAGAGCCGATGAAAAACATAAAGATTTGGGTGATGAGGAGATCAAAAAAGCGCTTGAACGCCAAATCCCGGAGATTCGCACAGCACCATCTCTCAAAACTGAACTCGCCGAGGTTATCCACTGGGGGTTGGCCGTGCGCCTGCCTGAACAAGAAGAAGAATGGTACCAGGTGCACAGCCTGGTGAAGGATTTCTGTCAAGG
>CAZFIR010000024.1:0-3471 GCA_964519535.1 uncultured Thermodesulfobacteriota bacterium
GCACGCTTCTTTTGGAAGACCTGCATGGTAACAAGGGGATTATAGCCGTTTCGTTCCAGGATCAGCTTTCCCCTCCAGAAATAGACGTCGGAGCGATATCCCCTCCTGATCTCCTGGATGGGGAGATCGAAGACATGGAAGGGAAGCCTCGTCTCCAGGACTCTCTGATCCTTCACCTTAGAGCCAGTGCTCATCCTGATAGATCCTCTCCTCAAGATCTACCTGATAAAAATCCTGGATAGGGAGCAAGACCTCTTTGCTTTTTTCGTACACGGTCCTAATCGCCTCCCGCACCACCGCAGTGGCCGTGGGGGTCATCCGCCCCAAGGGAGGTCGGCAGGGCCCGGCAGGCATCCCCAATCCCCTCATCAAGGTCTTGATGGCTGAAGGGTTTCTGAACTTACAGGGGACCTGAAAGCCCTCATACTCCTCTATGGTCTTGACGGTGACGATCTTAAAGAGGGGGTCCAGGGCCTGGGCGAGCTCTTCCCCCCTCGCCATATCCCCTCGATTGAGGGCGGCGGCCATCTCGGCGAGGGCACCAGGGACCACATTGGAGATGACCGATACGGCCCCCTGGGCCGAGATGTCCTCCCTGGTCATCATCGCAAAGGTCATGTCGTCATCCCCGGAGAGGATGTCGAACGCATCCCCGAGCAACCTCCTGGTCTTGGCCATGCGTTCCAAATCCCCGGTAGCCTCCTTAACCGATCGGACGTTTTTATACGTACGGTGCAAGATGGCCAGATCCTCCACCTCCAGTTGGGTCCCCGTCCTGCCCGGGATGACATAGGGGGTGATGAAGGTTCGGGGGAATGCCTTGGCGATCACCTCATAATATTCCGTCCTGAGCTCCAGGGAAGAAGGTCCGTTATAGTAGCAGTCCACCAGCAAGACGGCCTCCGCCCCCACCTCCACCGCATGTTTGGTACCCCTCAGGGCCTCCTGGGTAGAGTTGCTCCCCGTACCGGCCATCACAAAACAGCTGCCTTTGGCCAGCTTCACCACCTCTTCGATGATCTGGTTGTGTTCCCTCCAGTCCACGGTGGGAGATTCGCCGGTGGTGCCCGTAGGGATTACGTTAGCACCTCCCTCAATCTGAAAGGTCACATTCTTGCGGAGACCCTCCACATCCAGCTCGCCCTTCTCGGTAAACGGGGTGACGAGGGCGGTCCAGCACCCCTCTAATCGCTCCAATGGCATACGCCTTCTCCCTTACGTATGAGGGTTCAATGAGATCTTTCAAAAAAACTAGAGGAAAGGGAGGGAAAAGTCAAGCTCGGAGAAGTGCAGGCCTATTGCTGCGTGGTATTGCCCCTCTGGCGAAGGACCTCGTAGAGGATAACGGCCCCGGCCACTGAGGCGTTGAGGGAGTTGACCTTCCCTCTCATGGGGATCGACACGAGGAGGTCACATTCCTTCTTGACCAGTGGCCTTATGCCCCGCCCTTCCCCCCCGATGACCACGGCCAGGGGCATCGTTAGATCGTAATGAAAAAGATCCTTGTGCGCCTCCGCAGCGGCGCCTGCCACCCAGATTCCCTGCTCTTTGAGCTTTCTGAGGGTAGAGGAGATGTTGGTCACCCGGACGAGCGGGATGTGAAAGACCGCTCCGGCAGAACTCTTGGCCACGACAGGGGTGATCCCGACCGCCCTGTCCTTGGGGACGATCACCCCCCAGGCGCCGCAGGCGTCGGCAGTGCGGATAAGGGCCCCCAGATTTCTGGGGTCCTCGATCCCATCGAGGACCAGGAGAAAGGAATCGCCCGTACCCCGCTGCAAGACCTCATCAAGATCGGCATAATTAAATTGATCGATGAACGCCACCACCCCCTGATGGGGGGCGCTCCTGAAGAGGGAATCCAGTTGAGAACGCCCCACCTGTTTAATGGAGACCCCCTGGGATTCCGCCAGGCTGATGATCTCTTCCATGCCCTTGAGCCCCCTCCCCTGCGCCATCCAGACCTCCCTGATCCGGCAGCGGCCTGATCTCAGGGCCTCAGAGACGGGGTTTATCCCGTAGATCCAGAAATGCTTCATAGTCTTTCCATCGCTCTGGTAATGGTATCGCGAAAGTTACGACCTTGCAAGGACTTTGCCGAGCTTTTCTTGACAGATATGGTTTTATTCAGTACATTAATATGACAAGTATAAATCAGCGGGGTGAGAGACAAAGTGCTTTCGGTAATGAGAAGGTAAGATCCCTTGTCAGAATGAGACCACTTGTCAGTGTTGTCTTTAATGCAATTCGATCTCCGAGCCTTATAATAAAGGCTCTGAGGATTCTCCTTTAACAAGGGCCGAGGGAATTATTTACCAAGATAGCAAACAGCCTGAAGCTAAGGAAGCAATATGGTTTATATCTCCCACCTAAAAAATCCTCCGAACCCCCTTACACTTTTCCAGAATCTGCCCTGGCTCACAGATACTGTGTTGGCAAAGGGCTGGAGATAGGGGGGGCAGCCCATAACCCTTTTGGACTGAACACCTTAAATGTGGACTCTACCGATTCTTTGGAGACAGAGTTCAAGAAAGAGGAAGTAAAACGCTGCGGAAAGGCATTAAAGGTAGATATTATTGCCTCCGGTGACAACATACCACTTCCAGATGGGAGTCAGGATTTTATAGTCGGCTCTCACGTGTTGGAGCATTTTCCTAACCCGATAAAAGCCCTGCTTGAATGGGACAGACTCATAAGGCCGGGCGGGATAATATTTATGATTGTGCCTCATAAGGAGAGGACCTTTGATAAACATCAAGCCCGCACTTCCTTACAGCACCTCATAGAAGATTTTCTCAGCGATAACAAAGCGTCCCATGAGAACCCCTCGGGGCATGATCATTGCTGGATTACGGCAGATATTTTAGAACTGGTAAACTGGATGATTAATACAGTGCATGTGAAATGGGAGATCGCGGAGGTTCGGGACGCGGATGATAAGGTTGGGAATGGTTTTACCATAGTAATTAGGAAGAAGGAAAATAGAGTTTGCCAGAAGGATGTTTATATAGCGGATAGTAAGGGGGGAGTAAGGAAGGCAAAGCTTTGAATCGCACTTACAATTCTTCTGGCTATAAGTTTCTACTATTGTGCTAGATGAGGGGTGCAAAGTCTTTTCAGGAATGCAAAAGATAAAATTCTTTTTTAGTAATATCTTTAATGCAATTCGATCTCCGAGCCTTATAATAAAGGCTCTGAGGATTATGTTGAAACAAGGGCCGCGAGGATTATTTACCAAGATAGCAAACAGCCTGAAGCTAAGGTATCAATATCATCTGTATCTCCTAATTCAAAAAAGCTTAGAAGACAGCGAAGAGAAAAAAAAGGCCAACGCAAAGGCCCTTCGATACAGGCCGAAGGTTAGTCTCATTGTTCCAGTTTATAATACTAACGAGAAGTGGCTAAGGTTTTGCGTAGAATCGGTACTAGGCCAGGTGTATGATAACTGGGAGCTTTGCCTTGTCGATGGTT
>CAZFIR010000025.1:0-12910 GCA_964519535.1 uncultured Thermodesulfobacteriota bacterium
TCCATCAGCACCGGGGCATACGGCTATCCTTTGGATGAGGCAGCCCCTATTGCCCTCAAGACCGTGTGCGACTATCTCAAGAAACACCCGGATATCGAGCTGGTGCGATTTGTGTTATTTGATCAGCACACGTTGAAGGCCTACGAAGAGGCGCTTAAAAAGTTGTCATTCGATTAGTCGGAGAATAAGATTACGTGGTATAATGTAATAAATAGAAAATTTTTCTATTTATAAAAACCCGCCAGAATACCCCGCCACTTGGTGCGGGGATGAATGGCGAGCGGGGTTCAAGGGGATGCAATCCTCTTGAAAGGGGTTTCCAAAGGGGTTGTAAACCCCTTTGGTCAAGGGCGAGGTTAATGCCCCGCCCGCGAAGACGAGGCGTGCGTTGCTGCGAAGTAGCGACGCCGCCGAGTTTACTAACAAATTAATGGTAATATATTCAAATGATAGAGAAAAGAGCCGTCGCATTTTGTGATATCCTTGGATTTAAGGATAAAATTTTTAGAGAAAATCTTCATGATTTCTCAGAGAAATATGAAAGAGCAATAAATATTTCTAATGTTTTATTAAAACCCTTTGAATCTCAGAAAGATAATCTTAGATTATTTCCTAAACATGATTTAAATAAACCATGGTGTGAAAAAAATATTTTCTCTGACGCCATCATTTTAATATCGCAATCGAGTTCTGAAGAAGATATTCTAAAATTAATGGTTTATACGTGGAGATTGAGTCAAGCTTTTTTATCTATTGGATTACCTTTTCGTGGCGGTATTGTTTTTGATGATATTTACTTTAATAAAGATAGCGGTATAGTTTTAGGAAAAGCTTTGACTCTTGCTTATGAATTAGAACAAGCTCAAGATTGGATAGGTGTATCTATTGATAATAGCGTCTTGAAGGAACTTTCCGGATTGAAAAAAGAGATGGAAAATAGAGATAGTTTCTTAGGATGTTTATTTCCTAAATATTTAGTTCCTTGTAAAGGCGGGGCTACAATGCAACTTCATGTAATCTCATGGAGATTTAATCTTGTCGTAAAAAATGGAACAAGATCTTTATTCGATGCTCGAGGCGACCAAACAGCAATCAATAAAATCGAAAAAACATTGGCATTTGCGAAATTTTACAAAGAAAATTTTAGAATTTTATCTAATCAAAAAGAAACACTGATAGAGATACGAATTTTTTTCTGTGGAGACGCGCCACCACCCTTTGATCATGGAGATGATTTATAAAACACAGCGTTAGATAATTTCAATGAGGCTCCTTTCATGCCGAGACAGAAAAAAGATTTTTCCCATGATCAGCTTGAAGATATTCTTGATGTATTTCAATCTGAGTCGGACCGGGCTTGTGCAGTTCTCGGCGCTTCCTACCTTGACTACTTGCTCGCAAAGGCCATTATCAAAGCTATGCCACGTGGAGAAGAGATTTCCCAAAGACTTCTTTATAACCCATCCGCACCTCTTGAAACCTTCTCGTCGAGAATAGAAGCTGCTTATGGACTAGGTCTCATTAGCAACGAAATAAGATCTGATTTGCACACAATCCGAGACCTCCGTAACGATTTTGCTCACGAACTGGAGATTCATTCATTCGAGCAAAACAATCACATCCGAGACCTTACAAGGAATCTGAAGCTCGGAACTCGCTTCGCCCAACGCTATAAAGAGCCGCATAGATCAAACCTACTCAGCCCGCGCAACGTTTTTATTAGTACGGTAGTTGAGTTACAGGACGAGTTGAGGGTTCTTGCGGGTATTGAGGAAAAGAAGCCAGACCGGATACTTATGTCAAAGAAGCTGGAGGAAACCCGCGTCTGATCCGCAGCTAATAGCGAAGGGAATGCCTCATGTCAAAACTCTTTGAAGCCACGAAGCTGAATGGCATGACCCTGAAGAACCGGTTTGTCAGGTCTGCTACAGCGGAGGGGATGGCAACGGAGGATGGGGAAGTTACCTCCCGATTGATCAACCTCATGGCAGAGCTTGCCGAGGGGGGTGTGGGGCTTATCATTACGGGCCATGCCTATGTCATTAAAAGAGGGCAGGCCACCCCGTGGCAGCTCGGCATATACGATGATAAGCAGATCCCCGGGTTGCGTGCCCTGACCGATGCAGTGCATGAAAGGGATGGGCGGATAGTGGCACAGCTTGCCCATTCAGGGCTTCGTGCCAATCCAAAGCTTATTGACGGGGCGCCCCTGGCCCCCACAGCCATGGAAGGGTTGAACGAAGTCGTTTCCCAGGAGATGACCCTTGAAGATATCAACGCGACGGTGGAGGCATTCGGTAATGCAGCCGAGCGTGCCCGCGAGGCCGGGTTCGACGGGGTCCAGATTCACGCGGCGCACAGCTATTTGCTGAGCCAATTCCTTTCCCCTGCCTTTAATCTTCGAGCGGATGCCTATGGCGGCCCGATTGAGAACAGGGCCAGGATTCTTATTGAGGTCGTAGAAGGTATCCGCGGACGTGTGGGAGGGGACTACCCCCTGCTGGTCAAACAGAATTCCCGCGATTTTGTAGACAACGGCCTCGAACTTGAGGATTCTGTGCAGGCAGGCGCCATGCTGAAAAAGGCGGGGATCGACGCCATCGAGATCAGCGGCGGCACCTTCGCATCCGGGGCATTCATGCCCACACGCAAGGGGATCACTAAGGAAGAGGACGAGGCGTATTTCAAGGCCGAGGCCCGCGCCTTTACAGAGCAGATCGATCTCCCTATTATCCTGGTGGGCGGGATCAGGTCCTTTCACATAGCCGAAAGGATCGTAGATGATCATATTGCAGATTACATTTCAATGTGTCGGCCCCTTATCAGGGAGCCCGGCCTGATAAACCGATGGGGATCGGGGAATCTCGGCAAGGCGACCTGCGTCTCCGACACCAAATGCCTCAGGCCTGCCTTGAGCGGCAAGGGCGTCTACTGTGTGGTGGAAAAGCGACTGGGGGATCAGGAAAAGAGAGGAAATAAAGCATAGTAAGAGGATATACACACGTAGCCCCTCACGGTTAAAGGGTCGCCCGAAAAAGATAACCCCTTCTAAGGTATGGGTAATGTTCTGAGCTGATTTGAACAAGGGGGCGTTGATTTTTAAAGCCTCTCGTTACCCTCTATTCATCTGCTGTGCATTTCTCTCGATCTCGCTCAGATGGAATTTAAAACAGCCATGCCCTGCCCGGCGCGAATACCGCACCTTTTGCCCACACCAGGGGCATACGACGTATCTCTTGTCTCCCTCCTTCTTGGAGGCGTGCATTTTGTTCCTTGCCATTTCTTCCCTCTTTCTACCCCAGCCTTTCTTTAACCACTTTCCCCGGTTTTTTGCTGTACAGGTGCAAAAATAATATGTGCATCATTTACGGTGTCTTCAAGGTCGTGGATGGGGAGAATTGCGATTTTTTCGTTATAGAGGTAGCATGTGCGGCGCTGGAACGCAAGCTCTGGGATACGGGCTGAGGTTCAGTGCTACTGAGTTGGTGCAGAACAGATTGTCAAGGGTAGGGCGTTGCCGTGCCTGCTATTGTTGTTTTGCCCTTTTCTCTTCTTCCCGTATCTTTTTCAGGCTGAGATGATGTCTCCACAGGTACAGAAAGCCGGCGACGGTGATGGGGATGAAGTTGGTGGCGTGAAAGACGAGGGAAAGGCTCAGGGCCTTCTCCAGGGGTACGCTGTAGAGGACGAGGGCATAGGCTACTGAGGCGTGATAGGGGCCGACATAGCCGGGTGTTGAGGGTATCATCATGGCCAAACAGATGGCCAGCAAGACCGTTACCGCGGCGGAGACGGAGAGCTTAAGTCCGAAGGCAAGACCTATGAGATAGATAGAATAGGTGAAGGCCGCCCAGATAACGAGGGAGTAGAGAAAGGCGATCACCATGGTTTTGGCGCTGTCCACGGAAAGAAGGCCTTCCTTAAACGATTTGATACTGGAGATACCGCTTTTGGCCAGCCTCGAGGAGAAGGGGCGGGTGAAGAACAGGGCTATCTTGAGAAACCACCTCGTCTGATTTTTAATGATGAGCAGCGTGGCAAAGGCAAAACCGTAGATGGCAATAGTTATATATCCCCCCATCAGCAGTCCTTTTTTAAAGGAGATGTTTCCCGGCGGCAGCTGGATGAAGGTCAGGACTACCACGAGCAGTGCCAAGACGGTAAAGCCGTCAAAGAGCCGTTCCACCACTATGGTGCCAAATGATGCAGTCTTGCTGATTTTTTCGCTGCGGCCGATAATATAGGCCCGCACAAATTCCCCCATGCGGACCGGGAGGACGTTATTGGCCATAAAGCCGATGAGAATGCCTTCAAAGAGGTTGGGAAACCCGATCTTTTTAAGGGGGCGCAGGAGATATCCCCACCGCAGGGCACGGAGTGCCATGGAGAGGAAGATGATGGCGACGATGGGAATCAGATAGAGGTAGTTAGCGTCCTGCAGGCTCTCCAGCAGCAGTCGAAAGTCAATCCGGTGAAAGGCCAGGTAGAGTATACCCACGCTGATGACAAATCCGAGCCAGGATTTCCAATTCTTCATTTCCCGCGCAGGATTTCCTTTGCCTTTTGGACGTCTTTTTCGATTTGATGCACCAGTGCGTCGGGTGAGGGAAAGGTCTGCTCATCCCGGACCCTGTCTACCAGCGCTACCCACAACTCTCTTCCATAGAGGTCCCCCTGATAATCAAAGAGAAAGACCTCGACGGCAAACTCTTCATCACCAAACGTAGGGTTCGTCCCGATGTTTACGATTCCTTGAAAGGTTTTTTCTCCCTGGATCACGGTGGCGGCATAGACACCGGTTTTGGGGTAGAGGTCCGAGGTGATCTCCAGGTTGGCGGTCGGAAAGCCGAGTCCTTTCCCCCGATCATGTCCGTGCACAACCCTTCCCATGATGATGAAGTCCCTGCCCAGCATGCGATTGGCTTCTTTAATGCTCCCCTCCGCTATCAACTCGCGTATGCGCGTACTGCTGACCACTTCCTCGTTTAAGGTGAACGGAGGAACGATTTCCACCTCAAAGCCGAAACGTGCTCCCATCTCCTTCAGTTCATCGGCTGTGCCGTCTCGATCTTTTCCGAAGGTAAAATTAAATCCCACGACCACCCAGCGGGGGCCGATCCGTTTCTGGACGATCTCCTGAATGAACTCCTCCGCGGACTGTTGGGCAAGGTCCTGAGTAAAGGGGAGGTTGATAGTGCAATCGACACCAAATCGCTCCAAGAGCATCATTTTCTTTCGGTAGGGGGTTATGAGGGGGATGCACAGTTGGGGGTGCAAGAACTTGACAGGATGGGGCTCAAAGGTGAGGATGACTGCTTCGCCCCCCTCGCCGCTGGCGCGCGCGATGACCCTTTTGATGATCTCCTGATGACCGAGATGCAGGCCATCGTAGCTTCCAATGGTCACGGCAGGGGAGGAAAAATCCTCTTTGGTAAAGGTGAGGTCATCGATGATCCTCATTGGGTCCCTTCTCCAGTCTCTTGACAAGGGCAGTGGGTTAGTATAGGTTACCTGATAGGTTTTTGCAATTGGTTTGTGCCGAAGTGGCGGAACTGGTAGACGCGCTAGGTTCAGGGTCTAGTGGGCGTCAGCCTGTGCGGGTTCGAGTCCCGCCTTCGGCACCAGGACATATATCAAGGGCCTTTCCTGTCAGGAGAAGCCCTTTTTTTACTTCCATCGTTATTGGGCAGGGGAACGCTTCCAGACACTGACGAAAAATCCTCGCATCCTGTTGCCAGCGGCCCCCTACCAATCGGATATTTTTATGCCGAAGGTGGCCCTTTGGCCACAATATAGAGATAAGGATTGCGGCCGCGGCCGCCGGAGGTGACTCTTTAGCCAAAGGTGGCCCTTTGGCCAGATCCCTGCCGCTCTGCGGCATCCCCCCCTCATTAAGAATCTAAAGGTTGGGGAGAAAGCGGGACAGGCGACACACCCTGCTTGCTTAAGACTTGAAATTTAAGGATCACGGAGGGCGGGATTGAACCCTTTTTCATTACGTGTTATTTTCGTGGCCAGCGATTATTGACATTGTTGGTAGGGGTAAATAGTACTATGAACAATGGTCTGCTCACCATTCGGGGTTTGAAGACCTATTTCTTTACCCGCTGGGGTATCGTCAAGGCGGTGGACGATGTCGATGTGGGCCTGGGGAGGGGAGAGACCTTGGGGATTGTTGGGGAGAGCGGCTGCGGTAAGAGCGTGACTGCCCTTTCCATCCTTCGCTTGGTTCCCCAACCCAGGGGGCGAATCGTGGGGGGAGAGATCGTCTTTCAGGGGAGGAATATACTAAACCTGGAAGAAGACCAGATGCGCGCCATCCGGGGGGGAGAGATCGGGATGATCTTCCAGGAGCCCATGACTTCCCTCAACCCAGTCTTCAACATCTCTTCCCAGGTCCTTGAGGCCCTCTGTGTGCATAAAAGGCGCACCAAGAAAGAGGCGAGGCAGCGGGCTGTGAAACTGCTCACTTCGGTAGGGTTGCCCGATGCCCAAAACAGGATGAGGGATTATCCCCATCAACTCAGTGGCGGTATGAGACAGCGGGTCATGATCGCCATGGCCCTTGCCGGTGATCCAACGCTTCTGATCGCGGATGAACCCACCACGGCCCTCGATGTAACGATCCAGGCCCAGATCTTGGAGCTGATTCAAAGCTTGAGACAGGAGAGGGGGCTGGCGATGATCCTGATTACCCACGACCTCGGGGTTATCGCCCAGACGGCGGATAACGTCGCTGTCATGTATGCGGGCAAGGTAGTGGAATATACCGATGTGCAGACCCTGTTTGATGATCCCAAACATCCGTATACCATCGGCCTGCTCTCCTCGGTCCGCAATCTGCGTCCCATCCCTGGCAATGTCCCCAACCCCCTCGAGGAAATACCCGGCTGCAGCTTTCATCCCCGCTGTCCTTCGGTCAAGAAGATCTGTCGAAGGGAGATACCTCCTCTCCTGACCCTTCAGTCAGGACACCAGGCGAGGTGTTGGCTCTATGGATAAGGGAAACGACCTGATAGCCGTGAGAGGACTGAAGAAATATTACCACCTATCCCGAGGCCCTTTCGCCCCTGCCTCGGGCATCATCAAGGCAGTGGACGGTGTGGATCTCTCCATCAGGAAGGGGGAGACCTTGGGGTTGGTCGGAGAGAGCGGCTGCGGCAAGTCCACCATGGGGAGGTTGCTCTTGCGGCTGGAAGATCCCACTGAGGGAGATATCTACTTCGAAGGGGAGGCAATCGGCGGTCTTCAGGGTAAGCAACTGCGCCAGCTGCGCAAAAAAATCCAGATCGTCTTTCAAGACCCCTATTCCTCCCTCAATCCCCGCAAGCGGGTGAAGCAGATCGTCGAAGAGCCGCTGATCATCCACCATCTGTTTGAGAGCAAGCGCGAGAGGGAAGAAGAGGTCAGACGTCTCTTGGCAGAGGTCGAGTTAGAAGAGGATCACCTCTATCGATATCCGCACGAGTTCAGTGGCGGACAGAGGCAACGCGTCGGGATCGCCAGGGCCCTTGCCCTGCGCCCCACATTTATCATCGCAGATGAACCGGTCTCCGCCCTGGATGTCTCCATTCAGGCCCAGATTTTGAATCTCTTCCAGGAACTCCAAGATAAATTCCACCTTACCTATCTCTTTATCTCCCATGATCTTAGTGTGGTGAGATATATCAGCCAGCGTGTGGCCGTCATGTACCTGGGGAGGATTGTCGAGCTTGCCTCCCGGGAGGAGATCTATCAGCGGCCCCTTCACCCCTACACCCAGGTTCTTCTCAAGGCCATCCCCCAACCGGATCCCACCCGCCGAGGGATCACCTCGCCCCTCCTGGGTGAGCTGACCAGCCTTTATTCCCGTCACACGGGGTGCCCCTTTGAGGCCCGGTGTCCTCAAGCCCGCAAGTCTTGCCGCCGACAACAGCCGGCGTTAACAGAGATCTCATCAGGGCATTTTGTGGCCTGTTTTGAGGTCTGAGGCAGGCGGCGAGGGCAATGCCGCGCGCCTGAACGGGACGCAACAGGTTAGTTTACGGGCTGTGGATGAGGACAGATAGGGTGCGGCTGGAATATCTCGTTTTTATTCTGTTCCCAATATGGTGTCCGATTTCAGAAAGTCCTGTACCTCGGGGCCAGAAGACTCACCGCTATAGGTGGTGGGCTGGGTCCCTTCTTTAAAGCACTCAAAGACTACCTCCTTCGCACCAGGGGGGGCGAGCAGCCCGGTGTTCGGATCGATCTTGGCAAAGACGATACCTTCAGGGATGGAAAAATTCCTCACCGGGCTTTCCGCCAGGGCCTTCTGCATGTAGGAAAGCCAGATAGGAGAGGCGGCCCGGGAGCCCGTCTCGAACCACCCCAAGGACTTCTTTTCATCAAAGCCCACCCACACCCCGGTGATCAAATCGGGGGTGTAGCCGACAAACCATGCGTCGCTGTATTCATTGGTGGTGCCGGTCTTGCCCGCACAGGGGCGGCCCAGGGCCTTTGCCCTCCAGCCGGTTCCGCTTTGTACCACCCCTTCCAGGAGGCTTGTCATCATGTACGCGGTCTGCTCGCTGATCACCTGAGGGTTCATGCCTACCTCGCCGCTTTTTAAGTCTTCTTCAATGATCGTACCTACTCTCGTGCCGAGATCTGCTTCCAAAGGCAGGGGTTGATTTTCCTCCAGGACTTCTCCATCCCGATCCACCACCTGCTTGATGAAGATAGGGGTGAGGAGGTGCCCGCGAGCGGCAAATACCGCATATGCCCTCACCAGCTCCAAGGGGGTTACCTCTGAAGAACCGAGGGAGAGCGAGAGGTCAGGGGTCAAGGGCGATTCTATCCCCAGCCTCTGGGCATACTTGATGGCGTAGGGAATACCGATATCCCGCATCACCTTGATGGTCACCACATTTCTGGATTTGGTTAACGCGGTCCTCAGGGTCGTAGGGCCGTGGAATTTCTCTTCAAAATTTTTCGGCTTCCAATCAGCATCTTCGAGGGCGTTGTAGTAGATGACGGGTGAATCAAGGAAGACGGACGCGGGGGTAAGCCCGCTGTCCAGGGCAGCAGCGTAGACGATGGGTTTAAAAGCGGATCCCGGCTGCCGGCGCGCCTGCAGGGCCCGATTGAACTGGCTTGCCAAAAAGTCATTTCCACCCACCATGGCCCGGATATACCCCGTGGGGATCTCCATGGAAATGAGGGCGGCTTGGGCCTCCGAGTCCTGTTCCAGCGCCAGCTTCAGTAAACCCTTGGGTGGTATCTCCAACACTTTGACCCGGATGACGTATCCTGCCTTGAGGGCCTGCGCGGGGTCCTTCAGCTTAGCAGCATCATAATCCACTTCGGGATCAGGCGTTCGCGCCCAGCGCATTGTCTCAAATGGGATGTACCCCTTTTCGTTTCCGATCCGAACCGATACTTGCTTTTTATCCTTGGATGTACCCGTTACTACGCCCGGATAGATCTCACCTTGTTTGATGGGGTTGTCCGTGAACTGCTCGGCAACTTCCTGGCAAAAGGCGTCAATCTCGTCCTTTCTTAACACCCGCTCCGGGCCTCGATAGCCCTGTCTCCTGTCCAACTCCCTGAGCCCTGTTTGCAGGGCCTCTTGGGCCGCCTTCTGTTTCTTGAGGTCGAGGGTCGTATAGACCTGGAGACCCTGTGCGTAGAGGGCGTCCTCACCATATTTTTCTTGAAGGTATATCCTGACATATTCGGTGAAATAGGGGGCGGTGTTCAGGAATTTATTCTCCCTCGATTGTATCTCTAAGGAAGCCTTGTAGGCCTCATCGGCTTCTTGTTGGGTGATATAGCCTTCTTCTACCATACGCCCTAATACGTAGGCCTGGCGGGCCTTGGCCTCTTGGAGGTGATGGATCGGAGAATACGTCTCCGGGGCACGGGGGAGGCCTGCCAGCAGGGCGGCCTCGGGGAGGGAGAGCTCGACAGCCCCCTTGCCGAAGTAGTCGCGGGCAGCCGCGTCCACCCCATAATTTCCGTGTCCCAGATAGATCTGGTTCAGATAGACATAGAGGATTTCCTTCTTGGTGAGATACTTTTCTATCCTGTGGGCCAGCATGAGTTCCCTGGTCTTTCTGGCGAGCGTCTTTTCCCGGGACAGGACCATGGAGCGGACCGCCTGTTGGGTGATGGTGCTTCCCCCTTGGACGATTCTGGCCGCCAGGATGTTTCTGACCATGGCCCGCAGGATACCGAGGTAGGAGATTCCCTTGTGCTGAAAGAACTTGGAGTCTTCGGCCGCTACAAAGGCTTGGCTCAGGACCTCCGGGATCTGATCGATGGGGACCACGATCCTGTGTTCTTTACAGAACTCCCCGACCAACTCCCCGTCATCGGAGAAGACCTTGGTGATGATAGGGGGCTTGTAATCTTCCAGCGATTTGATCGGGGGGAGGGTGAAGGAGAAATAGAGGTACGTCCCTAACCCGATCAACAAAAAGGCGAGGATAACGCAAGGAGCAAGCATCAAAACGGATCGTTTTGACCCCTTGTCCTTATGCTCATAAAGAGTGTTGTATTCTTGAAAATCCATGCTATAATACTAGCACAAAAAAATGAGAAGTGGAAGGTCAAAAATAGTGATTTCAGCTAGGCTTGATAGAGGGTTAAAGGGCTCAGGCGACAGAAAATACAAATTATTGTCACCCGGAATGACCAAAATTGTCACTTTCTCGGGCCATTAATTGTGAGGCAAAAAAGACAATAGGTAAAGTTGAAGGTTTTCAATGGGTTGCATGATCTTCATAGATGTCTTTATGGCATAAAGATTGCTTGATTAAGTGGGTGACTACGAGCAGAAAGGGGGTGGAATGCACCGTCAAACAGTAAGCAAGGGAGTAGTGGAGATCACCTAACAATGAACTAATTAGTATATAAAAATTGAGGAGGAATAAGAACATGTTAAAGAGGATTAGGAACAAAAAAGGTTTTACGTTGATCGAACTCATGATCGTGGTGGCCATCGTCGGTATCTTGGCCGCCATCGCCATCCCGGCCTACATCGACTATACGATCAAGGCCAGGCTGAGCGAGATATCCGCGGGGTTTGATGCCCTGGCGCAGTCGGCCTCAGAGTATCATGCGTCCAATGGGTATTTCCCGGCATCGGGTTATGCAATCGCCAGTCTTGCTTCCGTGCCGAATAATTACGGACCCCTACACTGGCAAGCTGGCGGGTTTGGTGTGAATAACGATGTAGCTGTATATGAGGTCACCATTGCGAACATTGCTACTGTTGTGAATGGTTGTCAGTTAAGAATGAATATTACCTATGCTCAAGACACAGGCTACAGCAAACTATGGCAGACACCCGCGGGTGCCACTCAATTGCCAGCCCGATTTCTGCCACGAAGGTAGGTTGAGAGGTTGATGTGAATGTGAATAGAGAAGGGGATGAGGCCATATTTATCCTATGGCCATCCCCTTCTTTTTTTTGAGGGACTTGTTCTTTATGGTTTTAGGGCCGGAGAGAGACGCGGTGTGGATCTTGAGGGGGAAGAAAAATGGGATGATCTGCAAGGGGTGTGGAACCTCAATCATTGACATAGGGGTTTCGCATAAGAGCGGGCTGCAAACTATGGAGGGACGGGGTATAGTTATAGTATAACCTGATCCCGATTCCCAGGTTTGGATGAACAATGAGGTGAGGAAATGGTACGGTTGCGCAAGGGAGCAGGGTTTACCCTCATAGAGCTCATGATCGTGGTGGCTATCATCGGTGTCTTGGCCGCCATTGCTATCCCGGCCTACAATGAATATGTTAAGAGATCAAAGATGTCTGAGGTAGTACACGCCTTCGATGCCATCGCTACGGGGGCGTCGGAGTATCACGCCGTATTGGGTTTTTTCCCCAATGAATCCTACACCGCTGAAAATCTTGCTAGTTTCGCCGAAACTTATGCCGATATTAGTATAGTTACCGCAGGGTTAGATCAGAACGTTAGCATCAGTATTAGGGCCGCCTTCAACGCCAACCTGGACCTCACAGCAGCTGATGGTCCTGCGACTTTCGGGCAGTTAGAGATGCTTATCAACTATGATGTTGATACGGGTTATGGCAAAAGATGGAACCTTGATCCATCAGTAACAACAATTGATGCCGTCTATATGCCGAGAACTGGTTCACAATGAATTGCATGAGGAGCCAGGAGCCCGTTACTCATCCACCGCTTTTTTATACGAGCTGGTTATTGCCACGGATTAATGAAGGAGGATATTTCCTCTGCAACTATAGATGAGGGAAGGGGGTGAGGGATGAGGGGAAAGGAAGGAGTAACTCTTTTAGAAGTCATGATCGTTGTGGTCATCGTGGGGATCCTGGCAGCGGTGGCTATCCCTGCCTATAACGATTATGTCACCAGATCCCGCCGCTCCGATGCCTTTACCGCCTTAGAGACAGTCAGGGCCGCACAGGAGATGTACCGGGCGGAGAAGGGTGGGTATGCTATTAATTTCGCTGCCTTGGCGGGATGTGATGCCGGGATGGCGGGGGAAAACTACGATATATCCTTGCAAAATGTTGAAGACACCGATGGGAATTTTTTGGATGATGATAACGCTTATCGGGGCCAGGCCCAGGCGCAAGGAAAGCAAACGGGCGACTACTCATTTCAATTAGATCAGAATGGAACTCAATGGTATCTTGACGGATCGTGGAAAAACGATAAAAAATTTGAGGATCTACGCTAAATCCACGCCAATGTTTGGGCATCCGGAGTTATTATTAAAGCAGTATATGTATTAATAATCGGTTCTCTTTTTACTGCCACCTTCTTTTCCCCCCAGATATTCTTTTGGTCCCCTACCTTACAAATAATCCTCTTATTGTGGGCCCTTTTTCTTTGGTTCTATAAGGGAGTAACAACGGGGACTTTGGAGATCAGGAAGATTGCTTTCCCCCTTCCCCTTG
>CAZFIR010000026.1:0-3366 GCA_964519535.1 uncultured Thermodesulfobacteriota bacterium
GCCTCGATTTGTCTCGGTTTGATGACTGCCCAGTCAATAGTTACCTCAAACGGTCCGGTCCGCTTTTCCAAATACGACAAGTACTCCTTCAACTCATCATAGGACATGCCGGAACGATTGGAAAAAATGATCTCTGCTGTACCGTCTCCTTCATCGTCCGACGGCCTGTGGTCTCGACAGAACCATGAAACCCGTTCCAAAAGGTAACGCACGCTATAGAAATAAAGCCGATACCGTTCTTGAAATTTCTCCGGTTCCTTGAGTGAAGGTTTATGCACCAGCACGCTCACCAAACGCAAAGCCCTGTGGGAAATTTCTTCGACGAACGGCAACCGTTGTTCATGTTTGAGCTCGCGGAAATGAAGCGGCTTCTTCGGCTCTTTCCCCAAGCGGGATCGCACCGTGTCCACCAGCTTCACCGTTTCAATTTCGTTGGCCTTGCGCACGATTGCGGCTGACAGCACGAACCAATCAGAACTCCCTTTCCCGAAACGGAAGCCCTCGTCTCCCGATTCATCAATATAAATCGCAAATGATGCCGTCGTCATCTTCTTTTTTCAGGCAGGTCTTCAACGTCTACAATCTTCAAGCTCTCTATGCCCCTATCATCCACAATTTTGACTGCTATTCTTTTATTCTCGCCGATCTCAAAAGGCAAAGAAACCGTGCCGCGATAGGCTTCGATAAGCTCTTCATCAATCTCGGCCTTGAGGTTCCTTGCCAGCCGGGACCAGCCCTCCTTATCCCCTGCTATCGGGAAGAACACTTGCCTAGGGAATAGGCTTCTGCCGTCGTAATCGGTGTCAAGCATCCACATGGCAATCTTTTCTGTTCCGCCGGATTCGATCGTTCCGGTCTTCGTGTTATAATAATCAAAGCCGAGGACCTCGACCCGATATTTGCCCTTGTCCTTTTCATCCTTTATCTTTTCCAGCCTCACATCGGGCTGCCCCATGAGCCAGAAGCTTTCATTGCTCGCCCGTTTCTTTTTCAGGTCTTCGGTCAAAAGGTCTGCGTTCATCTGGGCCTTCAAGAGAGTAACCCCCGGCCAATCGGTCTCGTCGATGTCCTTGGCAGCCTCCGGGTCAAACTGAAAGGCAGCAAAGACGATGATCTTAGGTCGAGGGACCAGGTTCTGCGCCTCCTCGATAGCCAAGGCCACCTGTCGTTGTTCCAGCGGGGCATGTTCCGGGCCGAAAGAGATAACCACCCGCTGAGGCTGACCATAGATCGCCTGATCTTCGTTTACTGAATCTGCGCCACGGTCGTTCGGTTTGGTCTCAGCCTCGGCATGCAACCATCTGGTTCCCGGGAGAGGCTCGACACGGGAAAAGAGGATATATTGACCCCTCTTACCCCGAATTCCGCTTTTAAGTAATTCGTCGCACCACTCCGCCTGTCTCAATGTTTCCCCGGAGCGGGCTAAAGATACATCAGCGGAAGGCGGCTCTTCTATGTCAGCCAGCGGCTTCACTACAGGCGCCGGTACGGCTTCGACCGTGAACGGCCCGCTGACCCTGGCCCTGGAGTTGTCCACAAAGGGCTGGTCGTAGAGGGTTTCCTGGGCAGGCGGCTCGTTATTGGCAATGGATTTCAAGGTGACATGCGGCACGGTCTTGTATTTGAAGCCGCTCCCAACACCCTCTTCAGGATGCGCTAAATCGTAATACTCATAAAGCGCTGTCATGAGGCGTTGCTTAGCAAGGGCGATGGCTACACGAGAGGTATCACAAGTAATCCACCGTCTGCCCCACTGCTCGGCGACAAAGGCGGTGGTGCCGGAGCCGCAGGTAGGGTCGAAGACCAGGTCGCCGGGATCGGTGGTCATCAGAAGGCAGCGCTCAATAACCTTTGAATTAGTTTGTACAACATAGATGCTTGCTCCTGAATATCCACCAGCAACTGTATCCGTCCAACTGTTATCGAACGGAGACAACAGAAAATCATCCAGATATCTCACATAATAGAGCCTACGCCCAGAAGCAATAACTCGATTTGCGTTTACTAATTGTTCCAAACCTTGTTTTGTTGTCTTCCAATGCGAATTTGTGTCACAGGTATAACATTCTCCATCATAATCAAATACAAATGTTGAAGCAGACTTTCCTGCTGATGACAATGGGGACATTAAGAAGAAACGAAAACCCACCGGTAATAAATCGCGATTGTTTCTCTCTTCAGATGTCATAGCCCGCCGCTCACCAGAAGGGAGTTCAACCCAACGATAATATGCGCCAGTTCCCTCTTCAGCTACCTTTTGTTGAAAAAGTTTTCTACACTTAAGCCTTAAAAAATCTTTTGCGTACCAAAGCAGATAATCCGCTGTATTTGCCAACGTTTTGGTTTCAAATGCCCTAGTTTTACGGAAAGATATCTGGGAAACAAAATTCCCCGCCCCAAACACCTCATCTATCAACTCCCTCACGTGATGGGCATTCTCGTCGCTGATCTGCACAAAGACGCTGCCGCTCTCGTGCAGCAGTTCGCTGGCCAGCAGCAGGCGGTCACGCAGGTAGGTCAGGTAGGAGTGGATACCCAGCTCCCAAGTGTCGCGGAAGGCGCGGATCTGCTCCGGCTCAGCAGTCAGATCCTCATCCTTACCGTCCTTCACATCGCGCTTGTTCACGAACGGCTGGAAGTTGGAGCCATACTTGATGCCATAGGGCGGATCGATGTATATCATCTGGACCTGACCCGCCATGCCCTCTTTTTCGAGCAGAGAGTTCATCACCAAAAGAGAATCGCCGGCGATGAGACGATTGCTCCAGTTGTGTTTGTGCTTGTAAAACTCGATGGCCTCACGGAGAGGAGGGTTTTCCTCCGGCGACGCAAACAACGAACACTGTACCGGACGCCCGTTCTGCTTGCGCACCGCCTCGATTATGGTGCGGGGGTCTATGCGTTCATGGACATGAAGGGATACGGTGGGCATCTCAAAAGAGGTATGTTCAGCCTTGCCCGCCCATTGAAGCTGAGGGTCAAGATGAGGATCATAGGCGTAGGTCTTTTTGCCGCTTTCTCTATCGGTTTCAGGTGTGACCAAGCCCACCGGCGGATTATTGATCCGTACCTTACCCTTGTGATCGTATTGCTCGATCGGTTTCTTATCAGTCTTTTTCTTCCTCGCCATCAGTCACCTCGCTGTGAACTTAGGGGGTCAGAGCCAATAGGCCGTTGAGCAGAGGGGTCATGAGCAGAGGGGTGAGCAGAGGGGTCAGGTCTATTCGGCCTGTTGCCCAAATCCTTTATTTTCAGGTAATATTATGCTAAAATGTCCCAAATTCTTTGTTATTTGGGGGATAAGCTCATGATGGGACGCCAATCTCCACCACAATCAAGGCTATTTTACACTACCGTTAGTTTAGA
>CAZFIR010000027.1:0-8880 GCA_964519535.1 uncultured Thermodesulfobacteriota bacterium
AGGATCATGATGACATCAGCGCTGGAGGAGAACCCCAGTTCCGCCTCGGAGCACATCATCCCCTCAGAGTGCTCCCCCCGAATCTGCGCCTTCTTTATCGGTAACCCTTCGGGGAGCTCAGCCCCCACCAGGGCCAAGGCCACCTTGTCCCCCTCTTTCATGTTCCGGGCACCGCAGACGATGGGATAGGTCTCCGCGCCCACCGTCACGCGGCAGAGGAAGAGCCGGTCGGCCTGGGGGTGGGGTGCCATGGAGGCGATCTGGGCCACCACCACTCCCTTCAATGCTGATCCCACCTCCTCTATGCCTTCAACCTCCAGACCGGCCATGGTGAGGAGGTCGGCGAGTTCAGCGGGGGGGAGATCGCAATCGACGTATTCTTGTAGCCAGTTGTAGCTAACTCTCATGGTCCTAAAACTGCCTGAGAAAACGAAGATCGTTGGCGAAGAAGAGACGGATATCATTGATGCCGTACTTCAACATGGCGATTCGCTCGATCCCCATGCCGAAGGCAAACCCGGTCACCTCTTCGGGGTCATAACCCACGATGCGGAAGACGTCGGGATCAACCATTCCCGAACCGAGGATCTCCAACCAGCCGGTCCCCCCGCACACACGACACCCCTCTCCCCGACAAATAACGCACCCGATATCCACCTCGGCACTGGGTTCTGTAAAGGGGAAAAAACTGGGCCGGAATCTCAACGGGGTCCCTTCACCGAACATCTCATGGACGAAGAAGGTCAAGACGCCTTTGAGGTGGGCAAAGGAGATCCCTTCATCTACCAGGAGCCCTTCTACTTGGTGAAACATGGGGGTATGCGATATATCGGAGTCCCGTCGATAGGCCACACCCGGGGCGATGATTTGGACAGGGGGGCGTTGACTCTCCATTACCCTGATTTGGACTGGGGAGGTGTGCGTGCGCAGCAACACCTCGTCGGAGAAATAGAAGGTATCGTGCATATCCCGGGCGGGGTGATCGCGGGGAATGTTCAGGGCCTCAAAGTTGTAATAATCCAACTCTACCTGTGGTCCCTTGGCCACCTGAAAGCCCATCCTGGTGAAGATATCCACCATCTGGCTCATCACCTGCGTGATGGGATGAAAGCTCCCCCGTGGCAGCCGCGTACCGGGCAGGGTGATATCCAACCGCTCCTGCGCAAGTACCTGCTCCTTTGTCTCATCGCGAAGGCGCGTAAGGAGTTGATCAATCTTCTCTTCCAACTCTTGCTTTACTGTATTGGCGTGTTCGCCAGCCCTGCGCCGCTCTTGAGGGGGGAGCTCCCGCACCCCCCTGAGTAAGAGGGTGAGCTTTCCCTTTCTGCCCAGAATCTCTATCCGCACCTGGTTTGCTTCCTCCTCGGTGCTGGCCTGGGCGAGCTTTTTCAGCGCTGACTCGCGGACCGATTGCAGGGCTTGTTCGAAGGAATCAGCCATTCTTCTTGGCTATCTGGACGAGATCGGCAAAACCCTCGGCATCATGGACAGCTATATCCGCCAAGACCTTTCTGTCCAGGGTTACGTTGGCCTTGCGCAGTCCTTCCATGAAACGGCTGTAGGTGATATCGTGGGTCCTGGCTGCGGCATTGATCCTCGTAATCCATAACCTCCGGAACTCCCGCTTTCTGACCCGCCGATCGCGGTAGGCGTATTGCAGGGCCCGTTCCACCGCCTCGCGGGCGCTGCGCAGAAGCCTCCCCCGCGCCCCTTGATATCCCTCGGCCATCTTGAGGATCCGCTTTCTCTTACGTGCTCCTCTGGCACCTCTGGTGACCCTCGGCATGGCAAAGTCCTCCTCTCTATGCTACCAGTAAGGGATCAATCTCTTAATAGATTTCATATTGGTACTGTGCACGAGATCAGCCTTCCTCAAGTTTCGTTTTCTCTTGGGGCTCTTTTTAGTGAGAATATGGTTGGCGTAGGCCTTCTGACGCTTAACCTTTCTCCCCGATCCCGTAATTTTGAATCTTTTTGCTGCCCCGCGGTTAGTCTTCATTTTAGGCACACGTCACCTCCCTATTGGTACCCTCTATTGCAAAACGTTAGTGCTTCTCGCGATCTATTAGTGAGGGGCTAAAATCACCATCATATTACGCCCCTCGAACTTGGGGGGATGTTCCGCGATCCCCCATTCCTTGGTCTCCTCGATGATCCGCTCCATCATCCGGTCCCCCAAATCCTTATGGGCCAGTTCTCGGCCCCGGAAGACGATGGATATCTTCGTCTTGTAACCGTCTTTCAAGAAGCGCTCGACGTTTCGGAGCTTAACCTGTAGGTCATGTTCCTCTGTTTTCGGCCTCATCTTGACCTCTTTGAGGTGGCCCCCCGCCTGTTTCTTCTTGGCCTCATGGACCTTTTTGCTCTGGAGGTATTTATACTTACCATAGTCCATAATCTTACAGACAGGCGGGTCAGTTTTAGGAGACACCTCCACCAAGTCCAATCCGAAATCGCTCGCTTTTGCCAAGGCCTCTTCGAGGGATATGATCCCTAACTGGTTCCCCTCTGGGTCTATGACTCTCACCTGAGAAGACCTGATTTGTCTATTAACTCGGACTTGCTTGCTCTCTATCTTCTTTCACCTCCTTTGGGGCAAACTAGCTTCTGGGATTTTGCGTTCATTGTGGATCAAAGCCAAAAATTTCTCAAACTCCATCCCCTGGAGATCTGTTCCATCCCTTCTCCGGGGGGCTATTGTCTTTGTCTCTTGTTCCTTGTCGCCAATGACCAGCATATAGGGAATCTTTTGCAATTGGGCTTCTCTGATCTTGAGACCCAACTTCTCATTGCGAAAGTCCTGCTCCACCCTGATCCCCTCTTCGCACAGCCGCTGGTAGATTCCCTCGCCATAGGGGATGTTGCGATCCGTGACGGTGAGGATGACGGCCTGCACCGGTGCAAGCCAGAGGGGAAAGGCACCTCCATAATGTTCAATCAGGATACCGATAAAGCGCTCCATGGCCCCCAAGATCACCCGGTGGAGCATCACCGGGCGGTGTTTCTCGCCGTCCGAGCCGATATACGAGAGGTCGAAGCGCTCGGGCATGGTGAGGTCGCACTGGATCGTGGCGCACTGCCATTGCCTGCCCAGGGCATCCTGCAACTTGACATCGATCTTGGGGCCGTAAAACGCCCCCTCTCCTTCATTGACCTCGTAGGCGAGGTCATCTTGAATCAGGACGTCCATCAAGGCCTTGGTGGCCATTTCCCAATCAGCGTCGCTGCCGATGGACTTTTCAGGTCTGGTGCTCACCTCCAGTTCATAGGAGAAATCGAAGACGTCCATGACGTCCTTGACAAAGGTGAGGATACCCCGGATCTCATCGTGCAACTGATCGGGCCGGCAGAGTATGTGAGCGTCGTCCTGGGTGAATTCCCTCACCCGCAACAGCCCATGCAGCACCCCTGATCTCTCGTGGCGGTGTACCGTGCCCAATTCAAAATACCGCAGGGGCAGGTCTCGGTAGCTGCGTTGCCTCGATTTGTAAATGAGCATATGGGCCAGGCAGTTCATGGGTTTTAGGGCATATTCTTGGTCCTCCACCTGGGTAAAATACATGTAATCTTTGTAGTTGTCAAAATGTCCTGATTGCTTCCAGAGGTCCAGCTTCAGGATCTGGGGGCCGATGACGATCTGGTATCCCCTCCTGAGGTGCTCGCGCCGCTCGAAATCCTCCAGTATGGAGCGCAGAAGGGCCCCCTTAGGGTGATAGATGATCAGCCCGGCCCCAGCCTCCTCATGGATGCTGAAGAGGTCAAGCTCCTGTCCCAAGCGGCGGTGGTCCCTCCGCTTGGCCTCTTCCAGCATTGCCAGATAGGCATCCAACTCCTTCTGTGTGGGGAACGCGGTGCCGTAGATTCGCTGCAGCATCTTGTTGTGTTCATCGCCCCGCCAGTAGGCACCGGCCACACTCAAGAGTTTGAAGGCCTTGATACCTCCTGTTGATGGCGCGTGAGGGCCGCGGCAGAGATCGACGAAGTCATCGTGCCGATAGAGGGTTATGTGCTCATCTTCGATTGCCTGCAGGAGTTCTACCTTATAGAGTTCCCCCCTTTTTTTAAACAAGTTAAGGGCCTCCTCTTTGGAGATCTCCTCCCTAATGAACGGGAGGTCTTGGTCGATGATCTCCTTCATCCTGGCCTCGAGCTTGGGAAAATCATCGGGAGAGAAGGTACCTTCATAGTCGAAGTCATAGTAAAAACCGTCATCCGTTGAGGGGCCGATGGAGAGTTTGACCCCGGGGAAGAATTCCTGGACCGCTTGAGCCATCACATGAGACGCACTGTGCCTCAGCTTAACGAGAGAATCGTCTTCTTTTTTCTTTGCCGCAGGATGACGGACCATGGTGTACTCTCTTCAAAAAAACTAAGGAAAGGTATCATTAATTCATAAAAAAATTAATGATGCCTTTCCCCGTAATTAAAAAATGCAGATGCGAGTGGCCCTTTCCTTTTGTATCATGAATTGATGATGACATATGGTAGGCACGGACGGTTTCGAACCGTCGACCTCTACCGCGTCAAGGTAGCGCTCTCCCCCTGAGCTACGTGCCTATCGTAATATTCCCTGATTTGATAACAATTTCCACCACTTTTGTCAAGGGGAAATTGTCCATCCTCAATATGCCGAAGGGGCGGCGGGTTTTAATGGACACACATGTGTCACACCACGAGGAGGATATCTCTTTTCTACATAACATCTTCTCCCTGACGGAGCACATCAAGATCCCTGACCTCGAGGTTTGAGAATATCGTGCGAGCGAGCTTTCGCCATCCCTCGATCCATGCTTTATCTTTTGCCGGATCTCTTGCGGACGCTTGCCATCCTTTAAAGAAATCCACGAGTTGTTTCGCCGTATCCTCATCCCAGATTCGTGACCACGACGCATCCGGCGGCTTTTCGCCCCACAGCTTCCGCGGTCCCTCGTGTCCTCCCTCGGAGAGATACCAGTTTTTCACCAAGCGAAAGCCACTCATAAAGAGGAGAAAACCGAGGGGTGTCAGGACAGGGGGTACCCCTGCCGACAGGGCTCGATCCGTCTCCCTATGAAGGGGATCCGTATTTTCGTAAGAGACCATCAGGTGACCGCCCGGCGGGATCAACTGCGAGAGGGATTGAAAGAGATCCGGCATAAGCCCGGCCTGGCGGAGGTTGAGTCTTCTGTCAGGCCCACGTTCAAGAACTTCCGTCACCGATATATCCATCCAGGGGCGCTGATCATCCTTTCCCCCTGCGCTATAGATTCCCTCCGCCAGGGGGGGGGCTGAACACGGGTCCCTTCGCAATCATTCAGGGCGAGGGAAAACCCCCGCCATCCGCTGAGGCTCAACGGCTTCAGCCTTTGGAGATGAATACGGTACTCTCCGAGGAGACGACCTTCCAAGCGTTGGAGGGGATGGTCTTTCATCGGATTTTTACCGTGGACCTCGAGATGCATTGAACAAGGCAATTGGCGTTGGTGAGGGACACCGGCGTTTATTGACGCAGTTCATGGCGTGTAGTACGCAATGCGATGCCGATAGTGTCCAGGCCGGAGTTTTTACGCACCACCGGCCGACCCCATGACACGCTGCGACCGGTTCTTTGTAACGTTCACACTTGGAGAGAGATTATTTCCGCTATTTTCCTCCCGCCACCGGGGCGCTCCACGTGGCCATCACCTTTTCGGGTCTTCCGGGCACCTGATAGGTGAGGGTTGCGCTGACCGAATACTCTTTCCCCGGTTCAAGCGAGACAGGATATTCAAATGCCACGGTCTTTTGAAAAGGGACCCCGGTCTTTTTCAGCGTCGCAAAGACCTCTTGCTTTGAGAATACCGCTTTGCCCCCGGGGTCCGATACTGCGGTGGTAAGGACGATGCGATAGTCGCCGTATTGTCCCGTGGGCATGTTGTGATCCGCTGCCTTATTGGTGAGGGATATCTTGATTGATCCCGCTCCTATCTCGCCGGTGATGGAGGCTGCATTCTTTAAGAGCTCTTCGTAGATCTGGAGGTGTTGGCCCACCATCCTCTTCGGTACCAGCGAGGATATAGGGAACACCTGAACTAACTTCCTCTCCATCCTCGGCATGTGACATTCCTGACACTGCTTTTGCGAACCGCTCGCCTGCCACTCCTGATAGGTGGACAGGTGGCATCCGGCGCAGAATTTGGCATTAATCATCGACTCATCTTGCTCAGATGGGTGCTTGGCGACGAGCTTGTAGGGACCGTAGATCATGTTATTTTTCAGGTGGCAGGTGGTGCAGTTGATTCCCTCCTCCTGGTGGACCGGCCTGAGCTTAAGGGCCTTCGCTTCGGCCATCTCCTGGGCGGCATGGCAGGGAAGACACGCCTGCTCCTGATAGTCTTTCGTGGCCCGCTTGAACGGGTCGTTGACGTAGGCCTTGGCGTGGGAGTTCTTGGACCACTCCTCATGAATCGTCGTGTGACACTTGTTGCACTCCGCGGACTTCACCGTCTTGTCTCCCATCTCAAGCAGGTAATCGTACTTGGCACCCACTAGGACGAGCAAGCCAAACATCAATCCGCACATAATTAAGATTTTTTTCATGATCCTCCCTCCTTAATTACTAAAGTATAGGTTTATTGCACAAAGAATGACGAGGCATCTTCACTAAAAGCAACTGTAGGAGAATTGACAGATGGTGTCAAGGGGGAGGATTGGTGAGTTATATACTCTGCTAACGATTGGTGCGTAACCAACCTGTGGGGGGCGCAAACACATTGTGGCGGAGAACGTCTAGCAGCCACGTTCAAGAGTCGTCTGCCGCGATCCAACACTGCGGATCGTCGGCAAAAAGATCAGGTTTGCCGTGGGCGTGGGTGTAGGCATACGCTACGGCCCGACAGCCACGGCACGAGGCCCAGAGGTGACAGCGTCCGCACTTTCCGTGATAACTTTCCCTCTTGCGCAACTGCCAGAGGAGATCGGAGCTGGCCCAGATAGCCCGGAGCGGTTCCCTCCTGAGATTGCCCGCAACCAAACCAATCCTCCGGCAGGGCATGACGGAACCATCGCTGGTAATAGTTACACCGGAAAAACCCGCGCTGCAGCCAGAAAGGGTAAGCTCGTTTTCCGAGGCACTGTCGGCCGCCATGAGCGTTCCCGCCAACGGGTCTCCTACAGTGACCTCACAGGCAGGACTATTCAGCGCAGTAATCCTTTGATATGCGTGCCTGAGTTCGGGGGGGCTGAGGAGGTCATCTAACAATCCCTTGCCCCTGCCGCAGGGCACCACACGGGAAAATCCTATCCCATGGCAGCCGATCTGTTGTGCAAGCTCGACGGTCTCTTCAATGAGATCCGTATTGAGACGGGAGAGGGTTACGTTGGCATTCACCCGGTTGCCGGCCTTGGCCAACCTCTCCACCCCCCTGGACATAGCAGCGAAGCTTCCTTTGCCGCGGATAGAGTCGTGAAGGTCTTCCGGACCTTCCAGGCTCACCTGGACGTCAGCTATGCCGAGGAGGGATGCTTTTTTTGCGTCCTCTGCCGAAACCAGGCAGCCATTAGTCATAATGGCTACCGCATACCCTTGTTTTCTCGCATAGGCGACGACATCCCAGAGCCCTTCATACAGAAACGGTTCTCCCCCGGTAAAATGAATCGACGGGGCAACCGTGACATCGTGCTCCAGTTCCCAGGCCTGAAACATCTCGGTAGCCCCGTCGATCTCGCGCTTCACCTCTTCCGGTGTCATCTCATACGGTACTTTCTCCCCTTGATAGCAGTGGCGGCATCGAAGATTACATCGCTCAGTGAGATGCCATTGCAGGAAAAAATCGAAGGTCTCTATTGCCGAACCGGCAATCATTTACTCTTTCAGCTCTTTCAGTTGAGGCATTTCTTTCCCGGTCCGGCAGTCCGCATCATCATCCAGAACTTCGCTTCCAATTCTCGAGCATACTTACCTAATATCCTCTTCTTGTGCGTCTTCATGGTATCCCCCCTTTCATCATGATGTGGCCTGGGTATAACAGGATTGAGCCGATAATTATAGAGAAATCTTATACTACACTACGCCGCTTATTAAAATTATAAATAGAGTGCCGGAAATGTCAAGTCAATTAAATTCTCTGTCTGCTGAAGGAGGGCGGGCTAACCCCCATGAATCCATGTGCCGGCGCAGCTCCTTAGCAGGGTAATTTTTTGCCGTTGCGCAGGAGGGATGTTTATATATAATGGCGTTACCGCGGGTTTTTGTCTTGTTAGTCGGGTGCGATGCTCGAATTGATGAGTAAGCACCATAAACGCTCAATTCCTTTGAACTTTTTTTGGCCGGGAGGAACTAATTCGTGGAGTAGAAAGTTATTAGGGGTGGGGGCCGTCAGGCTCTCACGGAGAGGAGGGTAAGATGGCAAAGATAGTGGGTATCGGGGTTTTTGTGGTAATGCTCGCAGCGGTCCTTACGTTCACCGCATCCACAGAGTATGCAGGGGCGGGGTCAGGGAAATTTGTCCTCAAGAGCCCGGCGTTTGCCGACAAAGGAAAGATCCCCGCCACGTACAGCCGCCGCTGGGATGATGCTTCTCCGCCTCTCACCTGGCAGAATCCCCCCAAAGGCACAAAATCGTATGTTCTTACGGTTGAGGATCCTGACGCGCCTGCCGGCACGTTCACTCACTGGGTTATCTTCAATATCCCCGGAAAGCTGACCGGTCTGCCGGAAGGAGTTCCGAAAAAGGAGGTGTTGGACAATGGTGCCGAACAGGGGAGGAATGATTTCGGCTTCATCGGCTACGGAGGACCTGATCCTCCAGGAACGCACCGATATATATTTACGCTTACCGCCCTGGATGTGGAGACGATAAAAAAACCAAGCGGGAAGATACTCAAACAGCACACCCTGGGAGAAGCGACCTTGACGGGGAT
>CAZFIR010000028.1:0-5630 GCA_964519535.1 uncultured Thermodesulfobacteriota bacterium
CAAGATAGATGGATTAAGCGTCCACGCGGATAAAAACGATCTGATGCATTTCCTCAAAAAGTCCAACCTGCGGGTGAAGAAAATCGCCTTAGTGCACGGAGAAGAGGAACAGTCGCTACCTTTCGCGGAAAGGCTGAGGGGAGAGGGATATTCTGTTGTTGTACCGAAGCGGGGCGAGACGGTGGCGGTACGATAGCTACGTCTCCCTATTTTCGCATGATATTGGAGGAGCAGCAAAGAAACCCTTGATACACATATTTGAACAATATCCCTTATTGAAGGAAAGAATTCCCCATATCCAACTGGGGGAGTTCCCGACGCCGATACGGCATCTGAAACAGTTAGGCAAAGAAATCGGGGCTGATTACCTCTACCTAAAGCACGACGGATTAAGCGGTCCGATATACGGGGGAAATAAAATACGCAAGTTGGAGTTCCTCTTAGGGGATGCCCTTCGCAAGCAAGCCAAAGAGGTCCTTACGTTCGGCTTTGCAGGATCAAACCACGCCCTCGCAACAGCGGTCTATGCGCAGAGAATTGGCCTTCAATGCATATCCATACTTTTAGCTCAGCCAAATGCCCAATATGTTCGGCGTAATCTGCTGTTGAGCCATGTTTACGGTACCGAGATTCATCATTTTAAAAACAAAATGTCAGCCTATATCCCAACAACCTTTATGCTCCTTCGGAAAAAACTAAAACAGGGTAAATCCCCGTACATAATCGCCCCTGGTGGATCATCTCCGCTAGGTATAATCGGATATGTAAATGCCGGTTTTGAACTGAAAGAGCAAGTTGCCAGCGGATTCGTGCCAGAACCCGATACGATTTTTGTCCCGTTAGGCACCATGGGAACCGCAGTAGGCCTCACCATCGGCCTTAAAGCTGCCGGGATCAAGGCTCGCGTCGTTCCTGTGCGTGTCGTTGACGAACAATATGGAAATAAAGAAAAATTCATTGATCTTTTTAAAAAAACACAGGCCTTGATTCTTTCGTTGGATCCCGCTTTCCCACGCGTGGAAATAACCGATGACGAGCTTGATATCCGGCATGATTTTTTTGGCGGGCAATATGCGCGGTTTACAGAACAAGGAATGGCGGCGATAGATCTTGTTGCGAAATCAGAAGGAATCCGGCTGGAGGGCACATATACCGGCAAGGCGATGGCAGCCCTTATTGATCACGTGAGGGGCTATGGTAAAAAAGACGAGGTAATACTGTTTTGGAACACATATAACGCCAGAGACTTCTCCGATGCCATAAAGGGGATCGATTGTCATCAGTTGCCCCGGAGCTTCCATCGATACTTTGAAGAAGATGTGCAACCACTGGATAAGCACCATCCTGAATAGCGAGGTGGTAGTGGGTTGAATACAGTGAGTATCTGATAAACTTGGGGCTTCAAGAACATATCTTTAACGTATATTGATTCAATCTAAGATTTAAAATCCGATTACAGTATTGCAAAAAAGCATGATTGCAGTAATAATTGAGTCAAGAACTATAGTTAATTCTTGTAACTTCAAACATTTGCTGAATCAATATAATATATAAGTAATCATAAAATAACTGAAAATGGATAAACTCTTCGACATACTCAAGGATGAAGCGGCGACTCTTTCAAGAGAGTTCAAGAAAGCCTCCTCTTTGGGCGAAGGAACTTCACAAGAAATTGCTGATTTCCGTGAGCATGCTGTTCAAGCCTTTCTCTCGCGATTTTTCCCAAATCCATATCGTGTAGTTAAGGGGAAGATTCATGACTCATTTGGCAATGGGCCATCTGCTTCGATAGATTGTGTTTTAATTAACCCTGTGCATCCTCACCTCATCGACTCTTATAAGAAATTTCAACTCATATTGGCAGATGGCGTTGACTGGGTATTAGAAGTTAAGCCTGACTTGACAAATGCCTCTGAGATAAAACGAGCATTAAAGCAATGCATAAGTATAAAAAAATTGCGTAGAATAAAAGGCCCGATTTTAGTTCCGCAAAAAAGCCCACAACATGTTATAGAAGCATCAAAACAAATCCCTTTTTTCTTGTTCACTCAAAAAATCAAATCCAATCTCAAAGATACTGTCTACGAAATAATAGAATGGTATAAAAAAGAATCTGTCCCTAAAGAAGAGCAAATAGACGCCCTTGTGATCCAAGATTTTGGGATTGTTAATCATGTGAAACATCGTGATTTCTTCTATTATGGTTGGCAACTACCTGAAAATGAAAAGGAAGGGTGGTTTTTGGAAAGTTGGGGAGAGGCAACACTCTTGGGTCTCTTATTGCGTATGGAGATGTCTTTCGGTTGCACTGCCACAGTTCAGGAAAGCGTATTAGGCCGATATTATAAGAAAATTAAAATACCTCATATCGAAAGAATCATCACTTAACAAATCACAGGTGCGGGCGCAAGAAGCAGCGCCGCACAGTTAAATCATTAAGTTGATTTGATACATGAGAAATAAATTGCTATGGGTACTTTATTAATCATAGCAGCAGTTATCTTTCTATTCTATTTGATCTCAAAGGCTTTGAGTTTAAATTCTAGGAAATCAAGAACCAGGACCCCAACAATATCAACCTATACTCGTGATCAGGTATCGGCTCAGCAAAAATCTGTAAGGGGCAAAAAGAAACCACCTATTAACATAGATCTAGCCGACATTGAAATTAATGAAGACTTCAAATCTGCGCTTGAGCTGATAGAACGAAAAAATGAAAGCGTGTACGTAACTGGCAATGCCGGAACAGGTAAATCAACCCTCCTGAAGTATTTAACAGCTACCACCAAAAAGAATGTAGTTGTTCTGGCTCCAACGGGCCGTGCCGCAATAAATGTCGGCGGCCAAACCATTCACTCCTTCTTCAGGCTGCCTCCGAAGCTCATCAAAGTGGAGGACATCAGACTATCCAGAAAAGCCGCCATCTATCAGAAACTTGATGCTGTGATAATAGATGAGGTCTCAATGGTTCGTGCCGACTTGATGGATGGAATTGATTATTCATTGAGATTTAATAGAAAAAGATTTAATGAACCGTTTGGCGGAGTACAAATGATTTTCTTTGGTGACCTTTTCCAACTCCCTCCTGTGGTAAAGGGCAGAGACCTTGAGGACTATTTTAATGAAGTCTATGGTTCTCCCTACTTCTTCAGTTCTAAGGTGTTTCAAGACAATAGTATAAAATGTGTTGAGTTGAGAAAAATCTATAGGCAGTGTGATGTTGCTTTTATTAGAATGCTGAACAGTATCAGGGAGAATAGGCTAACTTCTGATGTCTTACAGACGCTAAATAGTAAGGTCGTACCTACCCTTGAGAAATTTGATCAGGGTAACTATGTAACTTTAACAACAACGAATCAGGCTGCTTTTGAGATAAATGAATCTTTCTTAGATGCAATTAAAGAGAAGGAATATGTGTATGACGCCAATATTCAAGGCAAGTTCGAGGAAAGCGACTTCCCAACGGAAGCTACCTTAAGGTTAAAAAAAGGCGCACGTGTTATGCTTCTTCGAAACAACCCCCAGAAAAGGTGGGTAAACGGTACACTAGCAACGATAGCTGATTTATCAATAGATAGAATAGCGATTGACATCGATGGCTCGAGATATGAAATAAACAAAGAGATTTGGAAAAAGATTGAATATTATTACGATAGGGAAGAAGGTAAGATTGAAGAAAGGATAATCGGTAGCTTTGAACAATACCCGATTCGCCTTGCTTGGGCGATTACAATTCACAAAAGCCAAGGCCAAACATTCCATAAGGTATTTATTGATCTCGGCTCCGGAGCTTTCGCACATGGGCAGACCTATGTGGCACTGAGTAGATGTACTTCTTTCGAAGGTATTAAACTCCGCAGGCCTGTTGAATCGCGTGATATTATATTTGACCCGAGAGTATCCAATTACGCAAAGGTCATGAAAAACGGAAACCAGACCGCTACTAACAAATCAATCCACTTGTAAACCGCCCCGCTGATTTCCGCCGTTATTAATCAGTTTAATTCAAATTGATCCGATTGACCGGAGCCCCTTTACGATCCAAATGTCACCACATTCGCCATGCCTGCCTCCATGTGGTAGAGGTTGTGGCAGTGGTGAAACCAGTTGCCGGGGTTGTCGGCCAGGAACTCGATATCAACGCGCTGCATGGGGTCCACGATGATGGTGTCCTTGAAAATCCACCGCTCCCTCGGCAAGGATGAATTCACCACCCTGAAGAAGTGCCCGTGCAGGTGCATGGGGTGGGACATCATGCTTTGGTTCCCATAACTGATGCCGATCGTTTCCCCTTTGCGCACCACAAGGCGCTCTGAATCCGGATAGACATACCCATTGATGGTCCAATAGGGTGAGTTCATCCCCCCGCTCAATGTCTGGGTGTAAACTCTGTCGACAGATCCTGAACCCGAAGAAGCCGAGGGGTTAAGGGCCTGGAAATCCCAGTAGGTGGCAAAACGCAACCCACGGTGAAAGGTCGGAGCTTCCGCCTCTTTTTTGCTGATCCCTTTATAGCGCACCGGGATGCGAAGCTGCCCTTCACCAAAGCCCTGCTCGGCGGCTGCCAACAGCCAGTTGCCGGGATTATCAGCGAGGAACTCCACATCGTAGCGCTCGCCCATACCGATGCGCAGGACGTCAGTCTGTATCGGCTTGATGGGCCTGCCGTCCACATGGGTGATCGTCAGGGTATGGCCTGCCAAACAAAGGTCGTAGATGGTAGCTGAAGATGGGTTGAGGAGTCTCATCTTTACTTTGTCCCCCTTGCTCACCTCAAGGGGTGTTATCTCAGGATAAACCCTGCCATTGACCGCATACCCGTCATAAACGGGTTCCAAGAGCGGGCCGGTGCCGGATGCCAATCCACCTCTGCCTCCCCCCCTGCCGCGCATCATACCCATGCCCCCTCCCATACCCATAGCAGAGCGACGCTCGGTTTCGGCGACGCCGCCTCCGTCCCTCATCACCCAATCCTCCAACAGCAACGTGTACTCACGATCATAGTTCCCCCCCGGACGTGCAGGCTCGATGATGAGGGGACCGTACAACCCCTGGTCGAGTTGATAGTGGACATGGGAGTGATACATATAGCTCCCCGCGGGCCGGGCCTCGAATTCATACACAAAGGTCTCCCCCGGCATCACGGGCTTTTGGGTGACCACAGGAACGCCATCCATGATGTTCGGCACCGGCACCCCGTGCCAGTGGATGGTTGTCCCTTCCGGCAGAAAGTTTTTCAGGACAACCCTGATGATCTCCCCCTCGCGCACACGGATCTCCGGTCCGGGGACCTGCCCGTTATAGGTCCACGCAACAAAATCGGGGCCGGCCCCGAGGTTCACCCGGGCCGGAGATGCCGAGAAACGAAATTCCCTCGCCGCCTTCTTCGGCTGGGCGAAGGCGGAGCGCAGAGGAAAAGCTGGCATGCCGGCGGCCACGGCCGCCCCCACGGCGGTCTTTAAAAATTGCCTTCTCGTAACTTTCACTCCATCTCTCCTTGTATGTTCACAGCAATATTAAATCAGGTCTTTCTTTTTCTGCTCGAACTCCTTCTTGTCGATCTCGCCTCGAGCATATCTTTTTTTGAGGATCTCCAGGGCCGACTCCTCTGATCTACCCCCCTGGCTTCC
>CAZFIR010000029.1:0-3956 GCA_964519535.1 uncultured Thermodesulfobacteriota bacterium
GGCTACTCCATCTTGGCGGAGCGGTTCACCGGAGGAATGGCCCTGGTTACCATCGCTATCATTGCCCTCATCTCCTCCCCAAGCATAGGCGTGATCCCCTTGTGGCTCAAGCTCATCCACGGGGTGGGCCTGGATGTGGGAATTTCCTCCCAAGGCATAGACGTGATCTCCTTGTGGCTGAATATAGGATTAATAGGAGCGTGTGTGGCCGTCTGGATCCTGGTCCTCACCTTTCCCCTCCTCCTTCCATTCTTTCCCTGGCTGACCACATGGGCCGCAAAGATCAAATTGGGAGACTTTGACGTCTATTGGTCTCATCCAGGGCGGATGTCGCTCGTCCTTGTCATCTCCTTTTGCTTTCAGATACTCAATATAATTGTCTTCGCCCTCATCGGGATGTCATTGAACCTCGACGTCCCCCTCGGATATTACTTCGTCATCGTTCCTCTGGTAGACCTGGTAAGCATCCTTCCTATCAGTATCAGTGGGATAGGGGTACGAGAGGGATCTTATGTCGGCCTCCTCTACTTGGCGGGGGTGGAGACCTCTCAGGGGCTTGCCTTCGGCATCGTGGGGTTCTTGGTGGTTATGGCTGCCAGCCTCCTTGGTGGTATCATCTATGTCTTTGGTAACTACCCCATCCACCTGAGGCGCCGCAAGGAGGATCGCACCCCATCTGCTTAACCCTTTGAATTCGGTAAGGAGTAGGTGATTGTGATAAAGAAATTTAGAGGTCTCGATTATATAAGGGGATTTTCACTCTTACTAGCGGTTTTTCTCCTCTTTATGTGCCTTGTGAGGGTAGAGGTTCTCTCTCCCGTCTATGGGCCGGCCCTGCAGGTGCAGAGTAGCGAAGTCCCCTCTGATTCCTTTCGATTCGCCTTCCTCTCTGATAACCATAAGGGGTGGGGGGTATTCAAGCCCATCATGAAGGAGATAGCGAAGCATGGGTATTCCTTTGCAGTCCACGGAGGTGATTTTGTTGCGCAGAGCAAGGAAGATCGGTATCGTTTTTTCTTCAGGGAATTGGCAGAAGTGAGGGGGAAACCCCCCATTTTCTTCGTCCCCGGAAACCACGATGTGTATGACAAAAGTAACAAGTATAGCCTGGAGAACTTCCATAAATATTGCGGCCCTGATCACTACTGGTTCTCGCGGGGAGATGTCGCCTTTGTCGTATTAAACGACGCACGATCGGCGATACCAGAGGACCAGTTCAGCTGGTTGGAAAATACCCTGCGGAGGCTCAGGGGGACAGTTACCCATATATTCATCTTCATGCACGTCCCCCCCTTCGATCCTCGAGAAAACCGGAACTATTGCCTTCCCAAAAGCGACAAAGATAAATTTATGGCGTTGATGGAGAAATACCGGGTCGCCTATGTCTTCAGCGGTCACATCCATTGCTATTTTAAAGAAGTCATCAACGGAGTAACCTACATCGTCGCCCCTCCAGCAGGGGGAACGCCACGGTGTTCTCCCCCTTCTTACGGCTATATACACATTGCGGTGAATAGAGAAGGGATAAAAGACTCAGTGGTCACGGTGGAGAATAAGTGGTGGTTACAGTTAAAAGGTGACATACAATACGAGCTGCGTGTGAGAAGTCCCTTCCTCCTCCCCCTCTTCACCGTGGTGTTGGGGCACTCTTTCTTCTATGGTCTCGCCCTCTGATCGTTTTTTAGAAATTGAAGAAAAGAAAAGAAAGGCCTATAATTATAGCTTCAAAATAGCAACTATCAACCTACATGATGAGAAATATGTCGCAACGAGATATCTCTATTGTGATTCCGGTCTACAATGAAGAAGACAACATCAAGCCCCTCAGTGCGGAATTGCGGGAAGTATTGCATGGCTTGGACAGACCATATGAAATCATCTTCGTGGATGACGGAAGTGTGGACCAAAGCTTTGATGTATTAAAGGAAGCTGCCTCGCAAAATACACAGATACGGGTAATCCGCTTCAAAAAAAACACAGGTCAGACAGCGGCCTTTGAGGCCGGTTTTAGGGCCGCCCGGGGTGATATTGTAGTGACGATGGACGCTGATCTCCAGAATGATCCTCACGATATACCGCGTCTTTTGGAAAAAATAGGGGAATTCGATGTGGTCTGCGGATGGAGGCACAGAAGGAGGGATCCGTGGATAAAGATCGTTTCCTCTAAGATAGCCAACTTCGTGAGAAATATGCTGAGCCAAGAGGAAATCGTCGATACCGGCTGTTCCTTGAAGGCATTTAGGAGGGAATGTTTGCAAAACGTAAAGCTCTTCAACGGCATGCACCGGTTCCTCCCTACCCTTGCAAAGATGGAAGGTTTCACGGCAACACAGGTCAAGGTGAACCACCGGCCTCGGAGGTTTGGCACGACAAAGTACAATATCAGAAATAGAATAGTACGGGCCTTTACAGACCTCTTGGTCGTCCGTTGGATGAAGAACAGACATCTCAACTATGAAATAGAGGAGGTCATTGGTGAGCGCGGGAGTGACTGACAAAGGCTACGAGAGGCTCTTTTGGGTCCTAGCGTTGGGGCTTTTCCTCTTCCACCTCCTCTATATCTGGCTTACACCGTTTGATCTCGCCCCTGATGAGGCCTATTACTGGGATTGGTCCCGAAACCTCGCCTTGGGTTATTACAGCAAACCCCCCGTGGTTGCGTGGGTGATCGCCCTCTTCACCCGACTTGGAGGAAGTCATCCTTTTTTCGTCCGCGTGGGGGCGGTCCTGTTCTCTCTGGGCAGCAGTATCATCCTCTACTCCCTCGGCAGGGCCCTTTTCAACGCAAAGGTGGGATTTTGGGCCTTCGCCATCGCCAATGCCACGCCGGGCCTTGCCGTGGGCTCAGTCATCATGACCATCGATCCCCCGTTGATGTTCTTCTGGGGGCTTACGATTTTGCTGCTGCATCGCGCCCTATCGGAAAAGGGGAAAGGCTACTGGTACATGGCCGGGGTTAGCTTAGGGCTGGGCCTGCTCAGCAAATATACCATGGTTGCCTTGATTCCCTCTCTCTTCTTCTATCTCGCTTTCTCTCCCACAAAGAGATTCTGGTTGAAGAAAAAGGAGCCATATCTCTTCATATTAATCGGTCTCCTCATCTTGGCCCCCAACCTCTATTGGAACTACATAAACCATTGGCCCTCCATCAAACAACCCGCGGGGTTGGTGGATGATCGAAACCTGAGCAGCCTCACAACCTTCATCTGGTTCTTCGGCCCGCAAGCCGGTATCCTTTCACCCATCACCTTTCTCCTCGTACTCTACGGCCTGTGGCAAGGGGGTAAGCGGGGGATTTTCCAGCATGATGATCGTCATCTCTTGCTCTTTTGGCATTCCATGCCACTTTTTGGTTTCTTCCTTATCTTGAGTCTCTTTTCAGTCTGCTATGTGAATTGGGCCGCCCCAGCCTATTTCGCAGCCTTTATCTTAGCCGTGGCGGTAGTCTGGGAAGGAAAGTGGCGAGATAAGGCGAAGAAATGGGTCTTAGCCTCAGCGTTGCTTCTGGGTACAATCATCTCCCTCTTAGCGTATAACTTGAATGCGGTACGAACTGTGGCTGTAGCAACAGTAGACCTTTGGGCTAAGATCTCCAGGGTTAATATCTCGGGGGCTAGTATCATCCCACTCGAGAGATTCCCTACCAGCAGATTAACGGGGTGGCGTGAGCTCGGGGAGGAGGTAAGCAAGCTCCTCGATGATGTGGGGAGAGAAAAAACCTTTATCATCAGCTATAAAAGACAAAATGTCAGCGAACTAGCCTTTTATATAAAAGGTCACCCCCCGGTATATATCTTAAATCTGTCCGGCCTGATTCAAAGCCAGTATGATCTATGGGAGGGGTTTGAGAACAAGATCGGGTTTAATGCCCTCTATGTTACCAAGCTGGGCTACCCCCTGCCTGAGAGATTAGCCAGGGCCTTTGATCGGGTAGAAGAGATTAAAAGAGTAAAGAT
>CAZFIR010000030.1:0-9624 GCA_964519535.1 uncultured Thermodesulfobacteriota bacterium
CACCCCGGCCTCCTGGGCCATCTCCAAGAGCCTGATATTAAAGAGACGCCGGTCAATGACCACGGCCCGGGTGTCCGCCGCCTCGATGCGCACAGAGCGACCATTGGGGGCATGGATGATCCCCCCCCTGATCGCACGCACGATGACCCTTTGGTCAAGACCCGCCTCCTTGAGACAGCGGGGGCTGACGATACCGGTGCAGCGATCCGGATAGGTGGGAGATGCACCCTTTTCCACCAGGAGTACCTGTGCCCCCTGTTGGGCAGCGGATATGGCCGCCGTGGCACCAACCGGGCCGCCGCCTACGACGCAGCAGTCATAGTGGCCAAGGGTTTTCATATGCTTACTTTATATGATGATTCCCCCGGCCGCTGGGATTCCTTTGTGTTCCAATACAAACCTCCCCGTCTCAGGGATCTCCTGGATGGCTTACCTTATCCCGTTTGTCTTTCATGGGTGTACTTCTAAGCGTGGTCTCAAAAAGTCTAACATTTCATGTAACTCATGCCAACATCTTTTTGCTCTTTAGGGTTTCACTACTACGACAAGAAAGCGATGGCGGCGGATTAGATTTGACCTCGAAACCCCCGCCGAAGGTGGCCCTGACCAAAGGGTCACCTTCGGTTTGGTCAGTTGATCTGAACCTCTTTTTCTATTAAGCTAAGTTGTTAAAAAATTCCACATGGGGAATTCTATGAAAGTAGCCAGGTTTCTTCACCAGGGGAAAGAGCTGTTCGGAGTAGTGGAGGGCAACCGTATCCAGGTGTCAGAGGGTGCAATGTTCGGGGCCTTCACGGTCACCCGTCAGGGTTACCCCCTTGAGGAGATCACATTTCTTCCCCCCACGCAGCCTTCCAAGGTCGTGGCCGTGGGGCTGAATTATAAGGACCACGCCGAGGAGGTATCGAGCGAGCTCCCCGATGAGCCCCTCATTTTTTTAAAGCCGGGCTCCGCCGTCATCGGGCATCTGGGTCATATCGTCTACCCCTCCGTGTCCCAGCGGGTGGATTATGAAGGGGAGCTGGGGATCGTGATAGGGAAGACAGCGCAGGGGATTCCCGAAGAGGGAGCCGATGAGTTCATCGCGGGATATACATGCTGTAACGACGTGACCGCCAGGGACCTGCAACGCAAAGATGGGCAGTGGACCAGAGGCAAAGGCTTTGATACCTTCGCCCCTATAGGCCCCTGGATCGAGACGGATATAGACCCCACATGCCTCCAGCTGGAGACCTTCCTCAACGGGGAGCGCAAGCAATCGTCCAACACCGCCAATCTCATCTTCACACCGAGGTACTTGGTAAGTTTCATATCTAAGATCATGACGCTCTATCCAGGGGATGTGATTGCCACGGGCACCCCCTCAGGGATTGGACCCATGCAAGCGGGGGATAAGGTCGAGGTCTTCATCGAGGGGATCGGGACGCTGGTGAACTTCGTCAAGGAGGGGCCAATGCATGAAGCCCACGGGTGAAGTGCACGTATGCCTGCGGAGCGGAAACCAACGAGTAAAGAGACAGTGGTAAAGACCGCCTGTTCGAGCCATTGTGGCGGCAGATGTCTGCTACAGGTTCATCTAAGAGACGGCGTAATCACTTGGATAGAAACCGACACGGGCATTGCCCCGGGAATAGTGAGGACGGAGGGGACAGAGTCTTTATTGAGCGACCCTGAGACCTTGAAACGGTTCGAATCGGTAATCCCGCAGGGGAGAATTGCCGTGCCGGGTGATATTGTAGGGGCCGCGCTCTTTTTGGCTTCTGCTGCTTCATCCCATATCTCCGGACAGACCATTGTTGTTGATGGCGGCGTGCAGGCTTGATGGTTTCACCCTCCTGGTGTTGCTGGCGAGGAGATGAGGCGGTCTTACGAGTTTGCATACGTCTTCTTCTTGATTGCGTCTTCCTTGTCACAATCTCCCTTGACATTTCTTTATGATTCATTATATATAGTTAAATTCTAATATTGAAGGATGGCATAACAAATGGATCTTCGATTAATGATTATGGGGCTCTTGATGCAGGGGCCCACTCATGGTTATGACCTGAAGCAGACCTTAGAGAAGAAACTCAGCCCCTTCTTAGAGGTCTCCTCCGCCCCCCTCTACTATACGCTGAAGACGTTGGAACAGGAAGGGCTGGTCACTAAGCTGAGTGCTGTTTCTGGCAAAAGACCGAAGAAGTATGTATACAATCTCACCGCAAAAGGCTGGGAGACAATTAAGGGGCTGCTCCTCGAGAACATCACGTATCTGCATCGCCCTTCTTTGAACCTCGATATCTCTCTGTATTTTTTAAATTTTCTCGATTCCCAAGACGTGATAAAGACCTTACAGGGGCGGCAGAGGGAACTGCGCAAGTTAAGGTTTTTGCTTGTGCGTCAAAAAAGGGGGTTGAAGCCCGATGCAGGCAGGAGGAGGGAGTATATCATCACCGCTCACAATATCCGGGTGGCTGAAGCTGAAATGGAGTTTGTCAAGGACTTGATCGAGACGTTCTCCCAGGGGGACCTGGATGAAGCGAATGTGTCTACTGAGGTAAAAGAAGACCGTGATCGTCGGTGAATATCTGCAGCAACAGGCCCATGAGCGGCCTGATAAAGTGGCGGTCATCTGCAACGAGGTGCAGCTGACCTTCTCCGAGCTCAACCGCAAGGCCAATATACTGGCCAACTGGTTTCTCGCCAACGGGGTGAAAAAGGGTGATCGGGCGGTGATGCTACTGCCCAACTACGCCGAGTTCGCGGTAGTCTACTTCGCCCTCATGAAAATCGGGGTCATTGCGGTGATCCTCGACTTTCGCCTCAGCCCGCCAGAGATGGCCCCCCTCTTCGACGAGACGGAGACAAAGGTCCTCATCACCCATACCAAACAGAAGACCTTCGCCGTGAGGATGCTGCGGGAAATGAAGCACCTTCGATACGTAGTTCTTCTGGGTGAAGAGACGGTAGGGAAAGGGGAGGAAAACGGCCTGTATCACTACGAGAAGATCATAGAAAAGGGGGACGACCAGGAGCCGAATATTACCATCAAGGAGGAAGATGAGGCCCTGTACCTCTATACCTCGGGCACTACGGGAAAACCGAAGGGGGTGATCCTTACCTACGATCACCTCACCTATTTCCCCGAATCTATGAAGGCCATGGAGCCCTTGAGCGAGCGGGACATACAGGGGTCCGTGTTGCCCATGTCCCATATCTCGGGGCCGATCGTCCTCAACCTTCTCGTGGACATGGGTCACACAATAGCGATTATCGATGAGATCCGACCCAAAAAGATCCTTGAGGAGGTACAGCGGAACAAGATCAACTACTTCCACGCTGTGCCGCCCATCTTTCAGATGCTCCTCAATCTCCCCAGCCGTGACCGCTACGATCTGAGCAGTCTGCGCTTCGTCGCCATGATGGGGACGGTGGTGGCGGAGGAGCTCATGGAGGAGTGGGCCGAGGAGTACCCCCATGCCATACCTTTGCAGGGGTACGGGGCCACGGAGACCTCCCCCCTGCTCACCCTCACCCACTATGATGATGCGCCCCGCAAGATGGCCAGCGCCGGCCGTGTTGTCCCTCGGGCTGAGGTCAAGATCGTGGACAAAGATGAGAAGGAGCTACCCCCGGGAGAGGTGGGGGAGGTGATCGCCCGCGGCCCCCAGATCATGAAGGGGTACTTCAAGAACCCCAAGGCCACCGCACTCAAGATCAAGGACGGGTGGTATTATACCGGTGACCTGGGGAGGCTCGATGAGGACGGCTATATCTATATCCTGGGCCGGGCCGACGATATGATCATCACCGGGGGGATGAACGTCTACCCCTCTGAGGTGGAAAATGTCCTCATCGCCCACGAGAAGGTGGCTGAGGCAGCAGTCGTAGGGATGGGTGACCCGGAGAGGGGCCAGGCATTGAAGGCGGTGGTCGTCCCCAAGGTGGGGGAGGAGATCTCCAAACGGGAGCTCATGCGATTCTGCCGGGAACGACTCGCCAACTTCAAGCTTCCTAAGGTCATAGAATTTCGCGATAGCCTTCCCCGGTCCCGCACCGGGAAGGTGGCCAAGCGGGAGTTGAAGGTCGTTGAGAGTGAGCTGAAAAAGGTCTGGGAGTTCCTGGGAGAACACAAGAAATGGATTGGCCCCTTGGTACTCCTCGCGGTCTGGTTTCTGGTGAACATCACCAAGATGGTGGACCCGTTCTTCCTCCCTTCTCCGGTGACCGTAGGGAAACAGCTTGGGATACTGCTCACTAAAGCATTGACGTACGAACATATCTTGAAGACCTTCTACCGCATGATGACGGGATATTTTATAGCGGCAGGTATCGGGGTCCCGTTGGGTATTATGCTCGGCTATTGGGAGAAGATCTATGAATCTGTGGAGTTTATCATCGATTTCTTCCGCTCCTTCCCGGCGACCGCCATGTTCCCCCTCTTTATGCTCGCCTTCGGTCTCGGGGATGGATCCAAGATTGCCTTGGTGGTCTTCGGCTGCGCACTGCTCATTCTGGTCAACACGACCTATGGGGTCCACGGAGGCAGCCGCACCCGCAAGATGGTGGCGGAGACCATGAAGGCATCGGAGGCCTATATCATGACCAAGGTCGTCCTACCTGAGGCCCTCCCCCAGATTGCGGCAGGGCTGCGGCTTGCCCTCTCACTGAGTCTCATTATCGTCGTGGTCTTGGAAATGTTCATCGGAACTACAAGGGGGTTGGGGTTATTGATCTACAACGCGCACATGACCTACCAGATAGCAGATATGTACGCCTACATCGTCTTGGCCGGCCTCATCGGTTATTTCATCAACCAGGGATTTGTCAAGTTGGAGGACAAGGTGATCCACTGGGCGGGGAAATAGGAATAGGACACTCAGCATGGGTGGTGAGAGGTTGTTATACAATCTTAAATAACATAAACAGAAGGAGGGAGATGCAATGAAAAAAATCTTAGCAACAGTATGTATGGTGATGTTTCTGTTCGGCGCGGCCACAGGGGCCTTTGCGGGCAAAGATGTGGTGAAGATCGGTTATCTCAGCATCGTGATGAGCTTCCCCACCTTTGTGGCGCAGGAGAAGGGCTTTTTTGCCGAGGATGGCCTGGAGGTAGAGCTGATTCCTTTCAATTCGGGGACAGCGGTTATCGATGCCCTCGTGGCCGGCAGGATCGATGCCAACTGCGGCAGTTCTATGACCGGCCATTGGTTCGCCGCCCAGACAGTGCCGGATCGGTTCAAGGTCTTTCTCTTATATGGTACTACATCCGCGAAGGAAGATAACAGCTTTGTGGTGGTGGTGAAGAAAGATTCCCCCATGCAGGGCCTGAAGGACCTGAAGGGGAAGAAGGTAGGTACCTACCCGGGTGCCACCTCCGTTGCCTTGGCCAAGGCGGTTGTCCGCACACAGATAGACCCCACAGAAGTCATTTTCACCGAGATCCCACCTCCCAATATGATCCCGGCCCTGGCAGCTGGGCAGATCGATGCCTTCTTTACCCCTGAACCCTCGGGAATGATGGCCGTCTCCAATGGGGTGGGGAGATACCTTATCAAAAGCCCCCTGACCCTCTTGAAGTTGAAAGGGGGGGTTCCGGGGATGGCCTTTTCCTTCTCGGCAAAGTTTCTGGAGGAGCGGCCTGAACAGGCCACAAAGGTCAAGGCTGCAATAGACAAGGCCGTTGACTACATCAGGGGGCATGAACAGGAGGCGCGGCCCTATCTGGTAGAGTACACCGGCCTTCCGGAGCCCGTGGCCATGACCATACCCCTTGATCGGTTTATCACGCTCGAGGAACTCGATAAGAAGGCAGGGCAGGCCTACTTTGACGTCCTGTACAAGGAAGGGGCCTATCAGCAGAAGGTCGACACCACGAAGCTGTACTACGAGGATTAAAGATGCAGAAAGGGGCAAATAAAGGAGCAAATAAAGGAGGTAGGGGGTCATGGTGAAAAGACTTGTTACAGTTGTACTCATGGTTTTTCTTCTGATAACTGCAGGGAATGCAATCGGCGCAGAGAAGGTAACTATAGGTTATCTCCCCTTGGTTCCGAGCCTTCCGACCTATGTGGCGGTGGAAAAGGGCTTCTTCGCCCTGGAGGGCCTGGAGGTTGAGCTGATTCCCTTCCAGTCGGGAACTGCGATTATTGACGCCCTGATGGCGGGCAGGATCGATGCCAACTGCATGAGCGCCATCACCGGACACTGGTTCGTCGAGCAGAATGCGCCGGATCGATTCAAGATCTTTCTCGTCTACGCGGCTGATTCCACTGTGGACAACACGATGGTGGTGGTGGTCAAGAAGGACTCACCGTTGAAGGACCTGAAGGCATTGGCAGGGAAGAAGGTGGGGACCTTTCCCGGGGGCACCTCAGTGGCCCTGGCCAGGGCGATCATCCGCACGCAGATCGACCCCGAAGAGGTCATCTTCACTGAGATTCCTCCTCCCAACCTGATTTCCGCCTTAGCCGCCGGCCAGATCGACGCCTATTTCTCACCCGAGCCCTTCGGGATGATCGCCGTCTCCCAGGGGATGGGGAGATACCTTATGAAGAGCCCCTGCACATTGCTCGGGTTAAAGAAAGGGATCGTAGGCGGGGCCTTTTCCTTTTCTGCCCAGTTCCTGAATGCGAAGCCCGAGCTGGCCAAGAAGGTCAGGGCCGCCATGGAGCAAGGGGTGGACTACATAAAGACCAATGAGCAGGAGGCAAGGGGGTATCTGGCAAAATACGCCCAGCTTCCCCCCCCGGTGGCCGCTCAGATCCCTTTTGAGAAGTGGATCAAGATAAAGGACCTGGACAAAAGGGCCCCTCAGCTCTATTATGATGTCCTCTACAAAGAGGGGGCATATCAAACGCAGTTAGATACTACCACGCTTTATTACGAGTAGCATGGCTCAGGAAAGACCATACCTCTACGTCCGCGGCGTAAGCAAGCACTACGACACGGCCCCTGATCCCCGTCTGGGGAGCGGGGGCCTGCGTGTCCTCGACAACATCTCCTTCACCGCCAAGCAGGGGGAGTTCGTCACCATTGTGGGGCCCAATGGGTGTGGGAAGAGCACCTTTTTCCGTATGCTTTCCGGCCTCGAGGATATGGATTACGGCAGGATCCTCATCGGCGGCAAGACCATTGAGGAGGCCAAGATAGGGTATGTCTTTCAGAACTACCGGGAATCTCTCTACCCCTGGCGCACCTGCCTCGGCAACCTCATGGTCGCCATGGAGCTCGACGGGGTCCCGCGGCGGCAGCGGAGGAAGAAGGTGGATGAGTTCCTCTGGCGGCTCGATATGAGCGTGCGGGAGGACGCCTACCCCTATGAGCTGAGCGGTGGGCAGCAGCAGATGCTCGGTATTCTTAGATCTCTTGTTTATGAACCGGATATCCTTCTTCTCGATGAGCCGTTCAGTTCGCTCGACTTCCAGACGACCCTCTACATGCACGACAAGATCATGGAGGTGTGGGGAAAGACGGGGGTGACCGTCCTTTTTATATCGCACAACATCCATGAGGCGGTCTACCTCGCCGACAAGGTGGTGGTCTTCAGCAAGCGGCCCGCCCGGGTAGTGGAGGTAATCGAGACCAACCTCCCCCGCCCGCGGGATTATAAGGTGACCGAGAGCGATCAGTTCTTCGAGGTGCGAAATCGGGTGATGGAGCTCTTCCGAGACGAGATCATGGACAGCTTTCTCTTCATGGAGCTGAGCGGTTTTTAACGTGAGGAATCTGTAATGAGTAAAGATATACTGTTGCCTACTGATACCGTCAGCCAAGAAGAAGCGATACGGGGCTGGGATGAGGCTGCTGAGGAGTTTGCCTCGCGCTTTGAGAAGCATGAGGAATTTTTTCACAAGTGTATGATCAACCCGACTATCCTCGACTTACTTGGTGATGTTGGAGGCAAGGCTGCTCTCGATGTGGCGTGCGGGGAGGGACACCTCTCTCGGAAGCTTGCCAAACTGGCAAAAGGAAACATCCAGATAACCGGCGTCGATGCCTCGGAAACGCTGATCGAGATTGCCAAAAAGAGAAACGCCTCATTTTCGGATTGTATCACGTTTCAGGTCGCGGATGCGAGCCGCATGGAGCAAGGCCCGACGAAGGCATTTGACATCGTGATCTGCAACATGGCCCTCATGTTGATTAAGCACTATGAGGAGACCATCAAGGAAGTCGCGCGTGTTTTGAAGCCCCGGGGGACCTTCATCTTTTCATTGCTCCACCCCTGTTTCTTGACCCCAGGTTCAGGGTGGATCATGGATGATCCTCCACAATACAGGTAAAGGGAAACGGATTGGATGGAAGACGGATAATTATCATCTGAGGCTTGTTTCCCGCGATGTCATGTGGGTGTGCGACACCACGGAGACCTATTACTTTTGCCGCACCCTAGAGGGCTATGTTCGCGCCCTGCGCGAACAGGGGTTTATGGTGACAGATCTCCGGGAGTCCCTACCCCCCAAAGCATTGATGGAGCGAAAACCTGAATTCCGGTCTGAGGTAAAACGATCGATATTTCTGATCATCACGAGTATGCTTACAGAAGATTGTATCCTTCCTGCCCGATCGGCGACCGAGAAGAAATAGAAGTCCTCCTCATCATTTCGCGCAATTCGACTGCGAAAGAATCTTGGCATGCAGTGAAGTTATAGGCTCTTATAGTCTATGTGCCCTTTCCACCTGCGGTGCCACCACCACCACTGCTCAGGGTAGCGCTCGATATATCTTTCGGTGAGCTTCATCAGGCGGGCCAGATTGTGGGAGATATCCTGCTCTTTATCCCCGGTGATTTTTAATGAAAAGGGTTTTTCGATAATGAGTTTCTGCCTCCATCCTTTATCGTAAACGATAAAGCCGGGGAGAATGATGGCCCCCGTCCGTATTGCCAGGACCATCGGCCCCTTATATGACGGGACAGGATACCCAAAGAAATCGACCATGATATCTGGATACGGGGGGTTTTGGTCCATTATGATGTAGACGATCCCTCCTCCCCGTAGCTGTTTCAGGGACTGTTGCGCCGCCAGCTTTCTCTCCCTGCCGTCGATAAAACCGATCCCTCCGTGAGCGGTCATGCGAGTATAAAGCCATGCCATGTATTTGTTTCGTGGGTTCTTGATGATAACTGCTATAGGGTAGCCTTCCAAGGCTAGTTTAAGGGCGAGGACGGGGAAGTTGCCCAGGTGGAGTCCTGTGATGATGATCCCTCTTTGTCTTTTGAGGGCCTCATCAAGATATTCCTTCCCCACCATCTCAATGCGTTCCTTCGCCGCGAGAGGAGGGAGATAGACGAGCTTCACTGACTCCAGAAAGCTGGTGACCGTCCTGGTGAGACACTGTTTATAGATAGTCTGTATCTCCTTTTCGCCCTTTCTTGTGCCGAAGACCAATCGAAGATTGGCTAGGGCGATCTTTTTCCTCCTCCCCGGAAAGATGTCCGCTACGCGTGCCATTGCCCTGCCCAACAGGTAAACCCCTGATAAGGGCATGAGCCGAATCAGGAGAACGAGGGGAGGGGCGAATATAAAGGTGAGCTTTTCGCCGAAGGCCTCCCATCGTCGACGCCACTTCTTTGACATCATAATGACATTTCCCCCTTCATGTGACGGGGTACTATAGCCTTTTCCTTTTTCTTTTGTCAAG
>CAZFIR010000031.1:0-2814 GCA_964519535.1 uncultured Thermodesulfobacteriota bacterium
GGATATAACTTTGGGGAGCTTGTTGGAGCGGCTGGCGTTGCCCAGGTCTCTGGCACGGTGTGGCTGGACACCAACCATGACCGTCTCAACAACGATGGCAACCCCCAGGCTGGCTGGATCGTCGAGCTCATTCAGCGCGCAAGCCCGGTTGATCCCAATTACACGCTCATTGCCACCACCACTACCGATGCCTTAGGTCAATATTCACTGGAAGGCCTGCCCGCGGCTACCTATGAGATTCGCTTCCTCCACCCGTCCAGCGGGTACATTTACGGTCACCCCCTCTCCGGGTGGGGGGGTGTCAACCTGACCTACGGTACCATTAGTAATCTGGTGCTCAACGCCGGCGACAACGCCACTAATCAGAACCTACCACTGGATCCTTCGGGAGTGATTTACGACTCTGTGACACGCACGCCGTTAGCTGGCGCTACAATAACCATCTGGGGTCCCCTTGGTTTCAATCCGACCCTGCATCTTGTTGGGGGAGCAGCCAATGTATCCCAGACCACCGATGCCACGGGGCTCTATCAGTTTCTGCTGGTCGGTGGCGGCGCAGCGCCCGCACCGGCAGGCACCTATACCCTGACAATCACGGCATACCCGGCAGGATATTTGCCAAGCAACTCGCTTCTCATCCCTCCGTGCAGCAACACGCTGACAGTCTTGGCACCACCCCCGGCGGTGGCGGTGGTTCAGAACAACGCCGGTCCGCCAGGTCTCGGGACGCCTTTGCACGCCCCAGGTGGTTGTCCGGTAGACTCAGCAGGGCTTGCGGCAGGGGCGGACACGACCCAATATTTTATGTCATTTGACTTCACGCCAGCGGCTTTGGCCAACGTGGTGAACGTGGTGAACAACCACATCCCCTTAGACCCAGTGCTTGGCGGTGCCCTCAGGATTACCAAGACCGTTAATAAAAAGACCGTGACGGTAGGCGATTTGATACTCTATACTTTAAAGATCGAAAATACGCTCTCTGCCGATTTAAATAATGTGACGATCCGCGACAATATCCCCGCCGGTTTTAAATATGTAAAAGGTTCGGCGCGGCTTGATGGGCAACCTATCACGCCAGTTGGCAATCGTCCGATAGAGTTTCAGGGGCTTACCTTTTTAGCCAATCAAACAAGGACCATTACCTACATCTTGGTTGTTGGCTCGGGGGTCCAGGTAGGCGAATATGAGAACACCGCCTTTGCTTTGAGAGATGGCAATCGCATTTCGAATATCGCCTTAGCACGGGTCTGTGTGATCAAGGATCCCATATTTGACCTGACCACCATTATCGGCAAGGTCTTTCATGATAGGAATGAAAACGGCGTGCAGGATGAGGGAGAAGAGGGAATTGCCTTGGCCAAGGTGATATCTGTTCGGGGAGAGATCGTAACCACTGATAAGTTCGGAAGGTATCACATCGCAGGGGTCGATCCAGGCAGGTATGACAGGGGAAGGAATTTTATTTTAAAAGTCGACCCCAAGTCCCTTCCTCAGGGCGCCAGTTTTACAACCGAGAACCCCCGTGTCATACGAATTACCTCTGCCCTTATGCAGAAGATAAATTTCGGGGTTCAGCTTCCTGGTGAAGCTCCCGAATCGAGGGAGGCTCCCGACTCTCCGAAGGAGGGGACAGGGGAAAGCTCGGCTCCTGGTGACAAAACCCCTTATATATCAATGTCCCAGGATCGTTTTTTGACTGCGCCAAAGCTCAATCTCTCGATAGGCAATGATAACGCGCTTATGAGGACAGACGGCGGTATGCAAGAGGATATCGCCTTTTTCATCTATACGAACTATCCCGATTTTATCGAGGAATACCGGATCATCATGTATGCAAAGGCGGACTTCGAAGGTAAATATCCCCTGAAAACCATCGTACTCAAGAGTGCCAATAATTATGAGCCGGTGTATTGGGATGGTATCCTGGACACAGGAGCATTGATAGAGCCCAACAAGGCATACAAGTACATCCTGGAGGTATATAACGAAGAAGGCAGAAGGGATGAGACATTGCCCAAGTTCTTCACGGTCTCCAGCGGCGCATTGCTTTTTGAAGGCGAGGCGGATGACGAAAAGACCGGGGCACAGGGGGGATTGCCAGGTTTTGGCATAGATAATACCGCACAGCGCAGCATCATTCCAGAGGGCGGCAAGGTCATCATGTACGGGAAGGATCTGGCGCCAAGTGACCAGGTATATATCGATGGGGAGCATGTCGCAGTGGCTGAAGATGGTAGTTTCGTCGCGGAATCGATCAAAGCTCCAGGCGAACATGAATCGACCATCGTCGTCAAAGACGGTGAGGGGGCTGTGAAGGCTTCTCAGGTGGAGAAGATAGCTGTTGAAACTGACGAGGAAGAGCAAGGATTTTTCAAAGGCCTTTTCAACGATTTCTTTATCGTAGGTCTTGTCGATCTAACCCTCGGCCAGTATTCGTTCAAGGGCCATATTGAACCGGTCTCCCAAGACGATCATTATGATGAAGAGATTTATGTAGATGGGAGGGCAGCTCTCTATCTCAAAGGGAAAATAAAGGGTAAATATCTGCTGACCGCCTATCTGGATACAGAAGAGGGAGAGATCCAAGATATCTATAAGAGGCTCGGCGAAAAAGACCCCCGGCGCATCTTCCGTAATCTTGACCCTGATAAATACTACCCGGTATATGGCGATGATTCCACCCTCGTCAGCGATGTTGAAACGCAGGGCAAGTTCTATGTCAAGCTGGAATGGAACAAATCCATGGCCCTCTGGGGGAACTACCATACTCAGTTCACGGGTACGGAGCTCGCCAAGTACAACCGGAGCCTGTAC
>CAZFIR010000032.1:0-6956 GCA_964519535.1 uncultured Thermodesulfobacteriota bacterium
TTCGCAGGCCTGCCACAGCGGATATTCACGGCCCTGAGGGATCACTCGTGAGCGCGTGAACTGACCCCACAAAAAGAGGAGTTATGAAATATGGCCAAAAAGAGAGCAAGTGAGAATCTAGATTTTAAGGATCGGAAGGCAGGACTTGTCATATTCGGAATCATCCATATTATCATCGGGGCCTTGTGCGCGCTCTTTATGCTCTTCTCGATTGCTGGGGCGATTGCGGTGAGGGCCCTTGGGGAAGGCGCTGTTCCAGCCATGAGCATCGGCCAGATAATCCTTGCTGTCCTCCTCTATCTTCTTCTGGCAGTGTGGTTTGTTTGGATGGGCGTCGGTTCTATCCTCGCGCGCAGGTGGGCACGGGCCCTGATCTTGATTACGTCATGGCTCTGGCTCATCTGTGGGATCGGTGGATTCATCGTTACGCTTTTGTTAGTACCTGATTTATACGGCCAGATGGCCATGCGCGGGGAACTCCCCCCAGAACTCATCGTCATCTTCCAGTCCATTACAACGGGATTTATGGCATTCATTTTAATAGTTATACCGGGTTCCTTCATACTTTTTTACAGTAGCAGGCATGTGAAGGCGACGTGTGAGCAGAGAGACCCCCACGTGCGCTGGACCGACAAGACACCCTTGCCAGTGATAACCTTGAGCTCCATATTTGGGGCCGTGGCGATTTCGATGCTTTTTCTGGCATTGTACCGATGGGCCATCCCGTTCTTTGGTATTGTCCTGAGCGGGATCCCCGGCGCAGTAGTAGTGCTCATATACGTTGTGTTATTTGCGTACGCGGCCTGGGGGACATACAAATTGAGAAAGAGGGCGTGGTGGTGCGGGCTTGTCCTGACAATCGCTTCGGGGGTATCAGTGGTGATCACCTTCTCGCGTGTGAGTCTGTTGGATTTCTATGAGAAGATGGATATGCCCAGGGAGAGCCTGGAGATCATAAAGGAGTTTGGCATGTTTCAAGGTTCAACACACCTGTTTGTTTGGGGGCTCATGATCATCGGCTTCTTGGGTTTTCTCTTTTACACGAAAAGATACTTCACAACTTTTTCTTAATTGAGTGTGGCATCACATAGCAGGATCTGCCCCTTGCGTTCCTCCCAGTTCACGTTCAAGATTTGGCACCATACCCATTAATTCCGTGAAGAGCACACTTGCCATTATCCTGTCTAATTGCCATACATGGTGTGCTTTTTGACATTGACATACAAGGGCAGTGTACCTCACTGCACTGCTCCACGCTCTTCGGCGTTTACTATTTCACCATGCAGCATACCGGCGCCATTTTCGCCCCGATTATGGGGGGATTCATTGACAGATGGGGGTTTTACGTCTGCTTCACCATAGCCGGCTGTACCGTGCTGGTGGTGACCGCAGCTTGCTCCTTATTCCTGCGGGGCAGCCAGGACTGATCGCGCAAAGCCAGTCTATAGATCCAGGACCTCCTGCCTACGGTTTGGCCAGTCAAGATACAAGATTTTGCGGGGAACGATTTTAATCAGGGTAAAATCATCATTAGTGGGCACATCCGGCCAGTAGACTGCCCATTTTTCCTTCCACATTTCCTTGCGCAGCGCTACATTGGTAACCACCATGGCCTCGCCCTGCAGACAGATACTGCTGTGGTCCCCAGGCCGGTACAGAAAGACGCTTACTTTGGGATTATTCTGGATTTCCCGGACCTTGTTGGAAGAGGCTCCGGTTGCAAACCAGCACAACAGGTCATCGCCAAACGGGAGGTTTTCCATCATCCTGCCCTTGGGTATACCTGATGCATCAATGGTGATGAGGTTCGCATACTCATAGGTTTTAAAAAAGGCAACGATCTTCTGGTGCAACTGATTCTGAGACGTACCCTTCTATCTCCTTGAGTTGAGCGAACCGGTGCCTGCTAATAATCTCCGCTTACTTCCAAAGGCCTTTTCTTGTCTTCTTTATAGGTTTACCTGTCATTGCCCTCTCTTACAGGTAACCCCCCATTGCGACAAAACTCAATTGGGGGTTACATCAATTACCTTGTATCCACTACTTATACAGATCCCGAATCACATCATCCATCCCCCCCAGACTCTCCAGTGATTCCCGGGTTGGGAGTTTGCTCTCTTTATCCCAGCCCGTGTTTTCGAAGAATTGCGCGGCCAAGTTTTTGTGATCTACAGTCACACCCGCCAGGGGTCCTTCTGTTAGTGGCGGTTCTCCAACACATCTGCTCGGAAGCACACTTTCAACCGGCCTTTGCCCTTCGCGCAGATTGAAGGCATACCTCATATTCATAATCCGCTTCCCAGTCTCCAATATATCTTCTTCTTTAAAATCCCAGCCCGTCGCGGCGGCAATAAACCTGGCCGTGGCATCACGTGGCAAGGAAAAGTCTACTCCAAAAATACACAGCCCGGCTGCATTGGCGATTTCCCTTGTAAAGGTGACACCTGCATCCATTGGGCCCTTTCCCTCGTAATTGTATCGCACTTCAGCAGGACCCATCATTTCGAACACTCCCACTCCCCCTTTCACATGGCGGGCCGGTGTCGGGTCATACTGGTACGTTCTTGCAAATCCGGGAGAAAATCTGGGGTCATGCATGGGAAGCTCAATTCCCCCCACGGTTTGAAGGTATTCAGTCCCTTTCACCAGTTTTTCCGCCGCCCTTGCCGAACCCAAGGCCAATACCCTTCCAAAACCGATTTGGTCGGCAATCGCCTGTGTCATCGCCACAATCGCGTCGGCATTTCCCCAAGACAGCTCGACTCCGTCTGTGTCATCTTTGGTGAATATCCCATGCTCATAGCATTCCATAGCCCAGGCAATAGTCGCGCCAACCGATATGGTGTCCAATCCATATTTATTACATATATCATTACATTTGATAATGGATTCCACATCATCGTTCAGCGTCATGGTCCCAAAGGCCGCCAATGTTTCATATTCCGGACGGTCAGTTTCCCTCACAGGCCACCACCCGTCGTTTACCTGATAATGTGCCCCGCAGCCGAGGGGACAGTTGGCGCAGGCATATCTCTTTGTATTGTACTTGGCATCGTACGAAGGCGTTGAAAGCCTTTCAGCAGATTCCTCCCCCATATCTACCATACCCGAACCGCCCCAGTTTTTAACCGGTGCATCTCCGCTGAGGGCTGAGCCTCCGGTCATGCCGCCCGTACCAAAGGCACCAAAGCCCGAGATCATTTCGGCAGCAGGTCCATTTTTCATGGCATCCAAAATTTCAGCATTGACTGCCTTTATCTTTTCAGGGTTAGCTACCGGGATTTCCCTCGTACCCCTCACGGCAACTGCCTTGAGGTTTTTTGAGCCCATGACCGCACCGCAGCCGCCCCGGCCGGCTGCGCGGTGTTTGTCGTTAATGACACAGGCCATAAGGGACTGCTGCTCACCTGCCGGGCCAATCAGTGCCGCGCGAAGCTTGCTTTCACCCGTCTCTTTAATCAGGGCCTCCAGCGTCTCCACACTGTCTTTCCCCCACAGCGCGCTCGCATCTCTTATTTCAGCCTTGCCATCCTTGATGAAAAGATAGACAGGCCTGTCAGAAGCACCTGATATGAATACGGCATCAAAACCGGCCTTTTTCAGCTCCGGTCCGAAAAACCCGCCCGAGTTTGCGTCGTTCCACCCCCCTGTTACCGGGGACTTGCAGACAACGGTGTATCGACCCCCAAACAGGGCACCTGTGCCGTTCAGCAGTCCGGACATAAAACCCAAAACGTTGTCAGGGCCGAGGGGATCGACACCCGGCTTCATCATATCGTAGAGTATCCGGGCTCCTATGCCGTACCCCCCAATGAAGTTTTTGGCTAATTCCTCTGAAAGCGCCCTTTCCTCGATCGTCCCTCTCGTCAAATTCACAAACAGTAATGTACCGACATATGCTCCTATCATTTTTTTCCTCTTTCTCGGCGATAGGTTATCGGATTTCCCCCTCTTAACAGTGCAGTAATATCATCTTGAGATATATTGTACTCCGGAAGGCACATAGGGTCAAACCTTGCATTGGGTCGAAATAGAAGGGTTAACCCTTGGTCTTGTGCTCAACATACTTGCTTTCTTGGGTACCACTGTTCATATGCTCACGCAGATTACTCCTTAAAAACAGAACTTTTAACTATATACTTCAATACCTTAAAATCCTTGTTCGTCCTCAAATATCGCACAATAATGATCAAGGGCTTTTCAGGATCCAGGGCCAGTTCACCCATAACGTCCGGTGCAGGTCTTCTATCCACCTTTATGTAGGCCACGTAGCCTGCCACATAAAAACGGTAGTAGTTAACCTTCCACCACCGCTCTGGATGAGGATTAAGTACTATCGTACCAAGTCTGTCTTCACATTTAGCCATCATAATGGCGAACGTATCTGGGTCACCGGGATCGCCCTTGAGTATCATTTTCCTTAGTTGAGGTTCGAATGAACCCACGTTAACCCGAGAGCAAAAAAAGTGGTTTGATACAGCGGCCTTCCACAGCAGTGAAATAAAGAATAATTTAAGCTTGGCATAGTCGATGGCGGTTTCTAGATACGCGATTTTCTGCCCATTTTTAAATACATACTTTTTTCCCGTGGGGTTAGCCAAGAGCAATTTCTGAGCATAGTCATCCCACGGCGAGAAGATGCTTTCGCATTGAGCGCACACGATTCCGGTATCATAAACTCCGACAAGAGACTTGTTAGCATTAAAGGGTGGCGCATTCGAATGGATCGCAGGCGGGTGTTTATCGTTAAACAGTGGCTTCCAGAGACTCTTTGGGATAATATGAGCCCTGACGAGCTTTCTATCTTTATCGCATAATTTACAATTCATGCGCTTAGCACAATAACTGCAACCTAATGCTGCCGTGCCTTTTAGCTGAAATAAAAATCTATCCCTCATTACTAAGCTACCACATTCAATCCATCTGGGCAATCAAAAGGCCCCAATGTCACTGGGCGATTATTGCAGACTATTGACTGCCCGGAGAGAAACCGATAGGCTCTGATGGGTGAGGAGGAGTGCGGTGGCACGAGAGAAGGTCCAGCGGGAAAAGAAAACCCCCGATGCCCTTGGAGAGGACTTCAGCGGGGTGGAGCGAAAGATCCTCAATGACCCCATTATCCAGCAGGTGGTGGCGCTTGCCCGCAAAAAGGAGGTATCCCTCTACCTGGTGGGGGGGACCATCCGTGACATTCTCTTAGACAGGGCGGTCAGGGACTATGATTTCGTTGTTGAGAAGGTGGAGAAACCCTTTCTCGATCAACTGGGGGGCCTCTTGGAGGCCAGCTTGTTCCCCATGGGGAAGGGGCAAGGGGGGCGAATCTATCGGCTGGTAAAGGGGGAGCGAAGCATCGACTTTGCCCTCATGGCGGGTGATGATATCGGGCAGGACCTGATGCGGAGGGACTTCACTATCAACGCTATTGCCTATTCCTGCGGCCAACGGCGTTTTTTTTCCGCCCCCCAGGCCCTGGAGGACCTCAAGGCCGGGAGAATCGACCTTATTTCCTCTCAAGCCCTGCAGGCTGACCCTTTGCGCATGCTCAGGGCAGTGCGCTACCGATGTACCTTGCTAGGCTTTGATCTCACCGACAGGCTGCAAGAGGAGATCAAGCGGCATACAGAGTTGCTCACGGAGGTAGCACCGGAGCGGATCAGGGCAGAGCTGGACGAGATCATCCTCTCCCCTTCTCCTTCCAAGGGCCTCGGGTTGATGCATGAGCTCGGGCTCCTCACCCGCATATTTCCGGAGATCACTCCCTTGAAGGATCTCCCCCAGGGGCGCCATCACATCACCGATGCCCTCTCCCATACCATCGAGGTCGTGGGCGAGGTAGATCTGCTGATCAGAGAGAAGCACCCCTTCCCTTTTCAATTTTCTGAACAGGAACGCCTCATCGCAGGGTATGCCGCTTTATTTCATGACCTCGGCAAACCTGCCACCAAGAGCGCAGATGATACGGGGGAGATCCACTTCTATGGCCACCCTGAACAGTCCTCCCTTTTGGCCCAGGGGATTATGAAGCGCCTGCGGTTTCCCAACAGGGTGCGAGATGGGGTGATCCCCCCGGTGGAAAACCACATGCGTATCCTCACCCTCGTCCAAGGGGAGCCCACAGATAAGGCCCTAAGGAGGCTCATCAACGCCATGGGAGAGGGGATCAGATTGTTATTGGTCCTGGGGATGGCCGAGAGCGGGTCCAAGGGAAACAGAGACGAAGGTGTGCAGGGGCGATTTATGGACCTCTGCCAACGGATATGGGATCTATACGAAGAGGAGGACCTCATTGCTCCGGAGCCCCTGCTGATGGGGAGAGACCTCTTGGCGTTGGGGTATTCGCCGGGCCCGCGCCTGGGCGAGATCCTCAATGAGGTGAGGCGTCGGCAGATCGCCGGTGAGTTAAGGGATAGGGAGGAGGCCCTGCGATTCGTTCAGGGAGCGTATTCCCCCTGAGGTTTTGCCGCGGCCAGGACATTTGACACCTACGGAGCACATCTTTTATAATGCACGTTACTACTGTATTGCCGGAGGATAAGCATGGAGGAGAAGATAGCGGTCTACCCCGGTTCCTTTGACCCCATCACCTACGGTCACGTCGATATCATCAAGCGGGCGCTCATGATTTTCGACAAGGTCATCGTGGCCGTGGCCCACAACTTTGACAAGGCGTCCCACTTTACCCCCGAGGAGCGGGTAGAGATGATCACGGAGGCGCTGAAGGCATATCCCAATGTCAGGGTGGCGAGTTTTGAAGGGCTTCTGATGGAGTACATGAAGGGAACCAAGGCCAAGGTGGTATTGCGCGGCCTGCGGGCTACCTCAGACTTCGAGTACGAGTATCACATGGCAGTCATGAACCGCAGCCTCAACGATGAGATCGATACCCTCTTTATGATGACGGGCAAGGACTACTTTTTTGTCAGTTCCCGGACCATCAAGGAGGTGGCCAGCCTGGG
>CAZFIR010000033.1:0-2942 GCA_964519535.1 uncultured Thermodesulfobacteriota bacterium
CATCTACCGCATTAAAAAAGTCCTGCACTATCGAACCGGAGATACGTGGTGCATCTATCCGATGTACGACTTCGCCCACTGCCTCTCTGATGCTATCGAAGGGATCACCCACTCCCTCTGTACGCTGGAGTTCGAAAACAATCGTCCGCTCTACGACTGGATCCTCGACGAGCTGAAGACCCCGTGCCACCCCCAGCAGATCGAATTCGCCCGCCTCAACCTCAGCCATACGGTCATGAGCAAGCGGCTGTTGGCGGAATTGGTGAGGAAGGGTCTTGTCAGCGGATGGGCAGACCCCCGCATGCCCACCCTGGCGGGGATGCGCAGGCGCGGCTACACGCCTCAGGCCATACGGACGTTCTGTGACCGCATCGGTGTGGCCAAGCGGGACAGCATGGTGGATATGGAGCTGCTCGAACACTGCGTGCGCGACGACTTAAACGAACACGCCCCCCGCGCCATGGCCGTACTGCGTCCCCTGCGCGTAATAATCGACAACTACCCTGAGGATCAAACTGAGGAATTCGTAGCCCCGAATCACCCGCAAGACCCCGGTATGGGGTCGCGCATGGTGCCTTTCGCGCGCGAACTCTATATTGAAAGAAACGATTTTCTAGAGGACGCCCCGAAGAAGTTCTTCCGCCTGGCACCCGGACGCGAGGTGAGGCTGCGCTATGCCTATTTCATTAAGTGCGAAGGGGTGGTCAAAGATGAAAAAACGGGTGAGATCATTGAGGTGCACTGTACCTATGATCCGGAAACAAAAGGCGGGTACGCCCCGGACGGCCGTAAGGTCAAGGCCACCATCCACTGGGTCTCAGCAGCGCACGCCTTGAAGGCCGAGGTGCGCCTCTACGACCGCCTCTTCGCGGCGGCAAATCCAGGGGCCGCGGCTGAAAAGGCCAATACTGACTTTACCGCATTGCTGAACACGAGCTCGTTGCAGACCCTGACGTCTTGCAAGGTTGAGCCGAGCCTGGCAGAAGCAGCGCCGGGCAGTAGATACCAGTTCGAGAGGCTCGGATATTTCTGCGTGGATCCCGTTGATTCCTCTGAGGACAAGCTCGTGTTCAACCGCATCGTCACGCTACGGGACATCTGGGTCAAGATCGCGGAGAAGGAGAAATAGCTGGACAATCCCGTTCTAGGAAGCTGTCTGAAAAATAGTGTTATACCGTTTCCTCTTCCCAAAGGGGAGAGCACTAAGGTGAGGGGGCCCTGGCCGGCATGGTTTGGGAAGACCACAAACCAGAAAGGCCGATCCTGACAACCTTCAGGTCATGGTCAGTAAGATTAACCATGAGCTAAACTGATCGTTTAAGGAGGATTGCAATGGAGCGGTTGAATAGCATTATAAAGCACCTTGAGCAAGAGTGGGACAGGGGTCTTCAAAAAGATAGCAGCTCCGAGACCAAGGAGAAACTAGTAGAGATAATTGCTGAGAAGCACGGGGTCAGCTTTGATACGGTTGCGTCTATTATGAAACGATTTGAGATCAAGAATTATGTTCAAGAATTGTTCCCCGAATATCTCATTGAAGTGCAGCAAGAGTTCTATATGGGTGATTCCCTTAAAATGCGCATTGATAATCCTGATGGACGCATTAGACATCTAGTAATTTTCTCTTCTGAATTCATGGAAGACTTCACAACCGATGAGATTTTTCACAGGCTGAATAGTTGGAATTTGAAAAGAAATTTACACAAAGCCGGGAAAAAAGAAGTTCTCATAAGTAGTAATGGTTTAATTATTCAGGGCTGAGGCAGCCCCTGGCAGCAGATACCAGTTTGAGAGGAACGGGTATTTCTGCGTGGATTCGGTTGATTCCTCCGAGGACAAGCTTGTGTTCAACCGGATCGTCACCCTGCGGGACACCTGGGCCAAGATTGCGGAGAAGGAGAGTAAAGAGTAGCATCCAAATTGGTAGTACAGCCACGTCCTACTCTCAGATGGGGTGACGGATGACAGGCTTGAGTTTAGGATTGGCCTAAGCCTGACTTGATAATGTGATAGTCAATTTTCTGAGGGAGGAGGATATAGAATGCCCAAAATAGAACCGATCTTTCTTCATGGAATGGGTGAACTTGGAATTGACGAAAATAATCGTCTCTATTGAAATAAAAGCCCAATCGTTACAAAGGCAGATATCAGCTTTATATGGTGGGTAAATATTGCAATTGTCATTGGAGCAATTTCTACGATGGTTCTTGCATGTATTAGTTTATTCAATTATTTGGGTGTTAAGATTCAGAATGTTTCTTTACCAGAACTTTCATGGGGGAAAATCTTTGTTATCTTCGGTGTGTTTTGCCTAATAGCTGGTCCCGTTTTCAAAGAAAGATCAAGAGTTATTAAAGACAAAAACGGACGTAAGGGGGTTGTGCCGTACATACAAAAGAAATGGTTGCACAAAATTGGTTGGCTTTTAATAGTTGCAGGAATTGTGTTTACTATTTTTGGTTCAATAAGTTGAAAACACAAGGGGTTATTGCTAGCCCCTTTTGTAGTCTATGGCTGGGGGACCAGGATTCGAACCTGGATTGACGGAGTCAGAGTCCGCTGTCCTACCGTTGAACGATCCCCCAATCTTGGTATTACCTTACCGAAACTCCGGTGATGCGTCAACGCCTATTATCGTCCCCCTAGGGGCATGGGACACTACACCCTCGCCATCAGGCGAATAATTCAGCCAGGTTGTATCTGCCTCGAAAAGGTTTCCAGGGGCCGAGGATTCAAGGAAACAAAGAAAAAAGGTTTTTTGGAGGATGGTTTGTGCCGTTGTTATCAAAAAACCACTATTAGTTTGGGTAAAGTCCCAATTTAGCCACTAAGAATTATGGTAATTGTGTTGTATCAATAACGTCATAATTTTATTTGTTTGATCTTGAATCGAAAGAGATCTATGGTTATATCTCCACACATACTCAGCAAGATAAAGGGGA